>JBKJTI010000164.1:0-5886 GCA_046590425.1 Cypionkella sp.
CCCAGAACATCACCGCGCATGCCACCCTCACATAAGAGACGTCCATAGCGACGTCATTATGGACGTCCCTAAACCAAGCCAGGTGCCTTCATAAGGCGGTCAATGTCGGGCGGTTACGGACAACGTTTTGAGAGTCGCGCTGAAATTTGGCCGTTTTTGCGTTTCAGCCGCACGTTGATTTCAGACGATGCCATTTTGAAAAGCGTCGTTGACGATGCTCTCGGCGAGTTCGACCTCATCATCAGTCAGCTTGGCAAATTCGCGGTCCCGGCGTCTTCGCCCTAGCCTGCCGTCATTTTGCCGGATGAATGTGATCAGGCTAGCGGCGAGACGGTCTGGCATCTCGATTGCATTCATCAGATTACGCATGGCGGCATCGTGCGCTTGGATATATGTTATTTCCCGCGGCAGATCCTCTTGGACCGTCCGCTTGACGCATTCGTACAGAAACTCAGCTGCTGCAGTGCAATCAAAAAACCGATAAAGATCGCCGGTGTCGTTGGTTACTTCCACGTTTCCATTTGGAAGCGCGCGCCAGTCGATCGAGTCCATCAGCGGCCCAGTATGGGCTTGCAAGGTCAGACGGTAGTCGTCGATCCGTTCGAACATGACCGTCGACACGGGGAAGACCATCCCGGGCGGTGTGAACTTTCGCTCAGCCAGCACGTGGTGAATCAGGCAGCGGTGTAGGCGACCGTTTCCATCCGCCATCGGGTGGATGTAGACGAAACCGAATGCGATGATTGCGGCCTGCAGGACGGGGTCGACATCCGAGATGCGCAGCCGGTTGTTGCACAGGTTCAGACTTGTCATCAGGTCTGGGACGTCCTTGTGCCGGGCACCGATGAACTCGGGCAAAGGCTCGTTATTATGGTCCCGCTCACCCAAGAACACACCGTCCTCGCGGTAGCCGATAGGTGTAAAACGATCGTCGCCGATCAGGATCCGGTGCAGTCGGTAGATCTCGGTCTGGTTGAGCGGGCGCTTCCCCGCCTCAAGAACGGCATTGCCCCAGCGCTCCAGTCGATTGGTTGCCGGGCGTTCTCCTTCGATTTCGAAACTTGCTCGACTGTCAGCAAGCAACATGAAGCTGGCCGCCCGTGCTATGATCTGTGCACCTACCCGTCCGATTACCTCTTGCGCCCGTGCTGACAAGTCGCTGGCGATGAAGGCTTCCAGCTTGGCGGTTCTCCGGATGATGGGACAGAACGCGCCGGTCCCAAGCAAATTGTCTCGTACACGGTGGCGCGTGGAAAGTCGGCCGCGATCAGTGAAGTCCCGAAACCATGTGAAGTAATGATCCGGGTCGATTGCGTCGACGGCGGTAACTGCAGGCGCATCCTCAAGTTCGAGGCGCTTGCCCGTAAGCATTTCGTAGAAGAACCAGATGCGCCGCGCGATTGCGCCGGTTGGGGCAGCATGCACGATCTCGACCAGCGCGGGTTGGGGGGCCTTGTCGAGAACCCGTTTCAGGATCAGGAGATCGATGCTTTCGTGCCGCAGCGCAAAGGTCAGATGACCCAGCAGAGTCGGCTCCGGCTGATACCGCTTGTCGTAGATTTCCCAAGGATCCTCGGATCGTTTGTTGCCGCGCACATGCTTGTCAGAGATGCATGAGGGGCGTCGTACAGGTGCCCTTACCTCAAAGAACTCGACCAAAGCCGCCCAGCCCGCAAGCTCCGTGCCATCCGGCAGAGGCTCATTCTGGAAGAAGGCAGGGGCTTGGCAGGGAATTTCCATTGGTCGAAATACCCTCACCGTTGTCGATTGTTACCGCATTATTGGCTGCTGTATCGAAAACCGATCATAGGATGGCGTCGTCGAAAAGCAAGCATAGATGTCGATATCTGCCCCATGAGAACCGAAGATGTCGAAAATGGCCCCAACAACGACCTGCGCAATACAAAACATGGATGGCGGTGCGGTGCGCACCAACCTGTCCTTTGCCGTGTTGCCCACGCAAAAGACTACCAAACTGACTGATATCCTGTCGGCGATCGAGGCAAACCTGCCGCCAGAGGAGGCATCGGGCGCCGTAGTCTATTGCGCCACGCGCGGCGCAACGGAAAAGGTGGCGGAGTTTCTGAAAGGGCGGGGGTTGGCAGCGGACTACTTCCACGCTGGCCTGCCGCCCGACCGCAAGCGTGATGTGCAAGAGGCGTTTCGCACCGGCCAGTTGCCGATGGAAGCCGATCTGATCGCCATGATGCAAGAGGCAGTGCCAGATGCCGAAGGAGCCGAGGCGCAACCTTTGAAGCTGACCGAAACCTGCCAGTCTTTGCGCGACAAGGGGCATGCGCAGGTGCGCCCGGATCTGGTGGAAACCATCCTGCGCGGCATGGCCCAGGATGGGCGCGATCAGGATGGCGGGCGCGGCAACCTGACTCTGCGGAAGATCAGCCGGAACACGATATTTGTGCGGCTGGAGCGTTCTGGCCCACTGTCGCCCGCACCGCGGAGCTGCGGCGGCAGGGGGCGCAGGCGCTTCTGGCCCATTTGACGGGTAAGGTTGCCAAGGGCACGCGTGGCAAGGACATTCAGGTCGAAACCACCCTTGGCGCGATGCTGGATGCGCTGAACGGCGATGTCCTTCTGCGGGCCGAGGTCAAGGATATGACCCGCCTGATGGACCGCGCGCTTTTGTGGCTGCATGAACAGCAGGTTGCCACTCTGGGCCGGGGCCTGACGGTCTTCCGCCCGGCAATCACGGTGCATCTGAACCCCAAGGGCGGGCCCTTCACCGTCCAGCACTTCGCCCCGCTGGAAGAGCACTACGGCGAGACGACGATCCAGACCCATGTCATGGCCGCCTATGCTGAAAAGGGGATGGAGGCGATGGATCAGGCCCAGCGCCTGTCAGAGGATTACTTCGTGCTGGACCGCGACGCCTTTCTGCGCCGCTGGCTGCCGGGGCGCGGCACGGAAATCCGGCGGCAGACCACCGGCACCTCATGGCGCACGATTGTCGATGCTCTGGATAACCCCGTGCAGGCAGAGATTGTCCGTGATGACCGCGAACAGACGAACGTGCTGGTGCTGGCCGGGCCGGGGTCTGGCAAGACGCGAGTGCTGGTGCATCGCATCGCTTACCTCATCCGCGTGAAACGCGAGGACCCACGCGGCATTCTGGTTCTAACCTACAATCGCCACGCCGCCGCCGAGATCCGCGAACGCCTGCGCCGCCTGATCGGGGATGATGCAGCGGGGGTGACGGTTTCGACCTGCCACGCGCTGGCGATGCGGCTGATGGGGGCGAGCTTTGCTGGCGATCAAAACGGCCCGCGCGACTTTGACGGCATTGTCATGCAGGCAGTGGCACTGCTGCGCGGTGACGGTCTGGCCAAGCCTGAGGCAGAGGCGCTGCGCGAAAACGCTGATCCAAGGTTACCGCTGGCTCTTGGTGGACGAATACCAAGACATCGGCCCAGAGGAATACGCCCTGATCGGTGCCGTGGCGGGGCGGTCGATGGAAGATGACCTGCGCATCAGCCTGTTTGCCGTGGGCGACGATGACCAGAACATCTACGCCTTCGCCGGGGCGAGCATCGACTTCATCCGCCGGTTCGAGGCCGATTATGCCGCCAAACCGGTCTGGTTGACCGAGAACTACCGCTCCACAGCTCATATCATCGCGGCGGCGAACGCCGTCATCGCGCCCGCCGACCAACGCATGAAGGCAGGCCAAGACATCACCGTGAACCGCGCCCGCGCCAAGGCGGCGCCGGGGGGCGACTGGGCGGCGCTGGACCCGGTGGCGCAAGGGCGCGTCACCCTGCTGGATGCGGGTGGCGATGCCGCGCAGGCCGTCGCTGCGCTGAATGAACTGCTACGCCTGTCGCGGCTTGACCCGGATTGGTCCTGGCGTCGGTGCGCCGTGATCGCCCGCGACTGGCGGAGGCTGGAGCCCGTCCGCGCCTATGCCGAGGCGCTGGGCATCCCTATCGACATGGCCAATGAGAAGCCGCTCAACCTCTGGCGTTTGCGCGAGATGCAGGGCTTCATCCGCGCCCTGCTGGCAGAACGGACAAGGCTGCTGACCATCCCCGATCTGGTCGCGATCCTGAATGCGCAGCCGCAATCGCGCTGGACCGATCTGATCGGCGAAGGCGTAGGTTTGCTGGCACGCGAATTGGTCGAGAAGGCCGCTCCCGTCCCCGACCTCGTGCAATGGTTCGGGGAATGGGCGCGGGACGCGCGGGGCGAACAGCGCGGGCTGCTGCTCATGAACGCCCACCGTGCCAAGGGGCTGGAGTTCGACCATGTCGCGATCCTGAACGGCGGCTGGGATCGCCCCTCGCGTGGCGAGAATACCGACGCCCCCGCCGCCTATTCTATGTCGCCATGACGCGGGCGCGCTCGACCCTGACCCTGCTGACCGATGGCCCACATGCATTTGTCCGTCCGGGCGATGCTGCCCTGTCCCGCCGCGTCACCCCCGACACCGCCGCCCTGCCGCGTGCTCGCCTGCGCTATGTGCCGCCGGACCCAAAGCTGGTGGACCTGTCCTTTGCCGGGCGTCTGCGGCCGGGTGACCCGTCGCTGGCCGCCATCGCCGCCGCCCACCCGGGCGACCCCGTTCACCTGATCCGTGACGGAGACCGCTGGCGGATCGACAACGCCCAAGGCCAAACCCTTGCCCGCCTGTCCCGCGCCTTTGCGCCGCCCGACGCCACCACCTTCCTGCGAGGTGAGGTCGCGGCCATCCTGAACTGGCGGCGCGAAGAGGGGGACGAGGACTATCACCACCTGCTCCGCCGTGACGAGTGGCAAGTGGTCTTGCCAGAACTGGTGTTCGAAGCAGGGGCGCAGGCTGTCATGGCGCATCAAACGGCAGTTGACGTCCGTGATCAGGCGTGGCCATGGCCAATCCATCACGGGTCGAAAAGAGTGGCTTCCGCTGGTTGGATTCCGGCCAAGGTGGCTTCCGAAAAGTGGATTCCCTGGATTCCGCAAAAGAATCCAGCGCGCCACGATCGTGATTTACTAACATACTGATTTAAAAAAATTTAATCGGCAAGATCGCGCCAAGTGGCTTCCGCCTGGATTCCCCGGTGAAAGTGCCTGTCGCTAGCGAAACGCCGCGCTGCGCCCCCCCGCATACAAACACGGTCGGGGAGGAACCATGCCAAGGGGTAGTCAAGAAACGAAAGCGCCCGAGACGGTTTCCTCCAGGCGGAAATCTTCGAGGGTCAGCGAGCAGGTCAATCGGGCAAGGTTGTCAGGGGTTATCAGGAGCGACGTATCGGAATGGCTTCGGAAACCTTTTGAACTGCTCCGTCCCGGACCACTTCTGTAGTTCTGACCGTCTCGACGCCTGCGTGCCCAACTGTGATCCTGACATTGTTCAGTTCTGCGGGGAAGAAAGCCAACGTTAGCGATTGGCTGCGGGTTCGGACTGGCGTTGTTCCTTGGGCTCGGTACGGTCGAGGGAAAAAGATAGATGCATGGCGGTGGTAGTCGATATGGGCCGACTTCCGTGAAACGCTCTGGGTTGTTGATGACTTTGGGACACGGCCGAGAGATCGTGCCGCAGATCCAGTCCCATACGATCAGACCATCAACGCGCTGATTTCTCGAAATGATTTCTGCAGAAAGACGTGTGTGGATCCCTGACCAAACGTTGTGGCGCGGATCGGCACCGGGGTTCGAACACACGCTCCAAAGAATGAATTCATCTGCGTGCGGAGGGCGTTCGAATATGTTGGTGTTGTTCCCGTCCAAGCACCCTTTCAATTCTACGACAGATGTTCTGCCGTCGTTCAGCGTGATGCGTAAGCGTCCGGCCTGACCGCAGCTATCGGGCGTTCCACGGCAGCAGTTCATCGATCCGGTTGATCTTGTGGTCCGGGATACGTGCGAGGGTGTCGGCGAGCCAGGCTTGGGGAT
>JBKJTI010000181.1:0-17273 GCA_046590425.1 Cypionkella sp.
ATGCTCCTGCAAGATCCCGATGATCTGCTCTTCGGTTCAAATTGTTCGCTTCATTGTCCGTCCCATCCTTGGGGAGAACTCTAGTCGCAGATGGTGGAAAAATCCCGTGGCAGGTCAAATGATGCGCCCGCCCTTGCTGCTGCTGATGTCGGCATTGCGATGGGCACTGGTGCCGATGTGGCATTGGAAAGTGCAGGCATCACACTTTTGGGGGGCGATCTAATGGGCATCGTCCGGGCGCGCAAACTGGCGCGGGCCACGCTGCGCAACATTGAGCAGAACCTGTTCTTTGCCTTTGCCTATAACGCGGCGGGCATTCCGGTTGCGGCTGGCTTGCTTTACCTGCTGACCGGCACCCTGCTTTCGCCAATGATCGCTGCGGGCGCGATGAGCCTGTCATCGGTGTCGGTCATCGTGAATGCGCTGCGGCTCAGGAGGGTCAAATTGTAGGAACGCTTTCGGCATCGCTGCGAAGCCAGTAGGTTTCAGGCGACAGCAACGGCTTGGACCAATAGCGCAAGGCCTGCGAGCGTGAGCGCGACGCCAAAAGGACGGGCCAAACGCTCTCCGCCCGGCGCCAGTTTCTCAGCGGCCACATAAAGCGTGATCCCGAGAATCCACCAGATGTTCATCACGCCGCCGACGAAAAGAAGCGCCATCACTGCCCAACAGCAACCGAGGCAGAAGCGGCCATGCAGCAGCCCCATGCGGAAGGCTGCGGCCCAACCCTTGCGACGGTGCCGGGTGAGCGCCTCGACCGGTCCGCGGCAATGGTCGAGGCAGGCGGCCTTGAGCGGAGTAAGCTGGTAAAGGCCTGCGCCGATGAGAATTGCTGCGCCAAGCCACGGCGTGGCAAGCGTCATGAACATTGGGGATATCAGGCCGAGCGCGGCAAGGGTCCCTTGCGCCAACGTGGCTGCAAAGCTGAACGCGGCCCATACCATCACATAGCCCAAGGCGAAAAGCAGCGGTGCCCAGCGACCCTGATGGCTGTTCAGGGCACCGTAGAGGAGGATCGTGGGCGCGGCGCTTGGCACCATCATGGCGACCATCATCAGCCACCACATAACGAAGATGACAAGCGCGTATCCGGGCGTCCATTGCATTGGCGCAATCAGCTCTTGCGTTCCGCCAAGCAGTGCGCCCGCCGGACCCGTATGGGCGGTCATGCCGATGGTGGACATGCCGGTCCCACCACCCGTCAGGATAAAGACGGCGGCGGCCATGACCGCCAGAAAAAGCGCCACGACTGTGATCAGCCGATCATGGCGCAGCACCCGTTCAGAGATCCCCAGCTCAGGCACGCTCAGGCGGCGTGGTTGATGACGCCCTTGCCGGTCATATACACCCGGCAAATATGGGCGTGCGTGCCATCGTTCTTGGTCAGCGCGATGGCACCCGATGTCGTTGTGGCGCCGCTTGCCACTTCTGCCTGACGGTATTCAAAACCATGGGGCAGGTTGATGCGGGCGCGATGTTCAGCCCCCGTGACCGGGTTGCGGATCGGCTGGATGCTGAGGTCAAAGACATCCGGGATATTGACATGCCCGGTACGGCCCTCGATGTCGACCGCAATATCAATTGGCTTGAAAAGAGTATCGAGGCGGTTGGGCGACATCTTGTCGAAAACCCAGAAATGCGTGGCCATATCTTCGGTATCGCCACCGGTTCCAATGGCCTCGACCGCAGCGCGCTGTTCGGGCGAGGCGGCTGAATCGACTATTAACTGTATTGTGCCGTTGCCCATGTGTATCGCCGCGGGCCACTTGGCAGTCATTCCAAATTTGACGCCGTCTAGGTTGACGTCGCCATAGTGGCCTTTGTTTATAATGAAACCGACCGCTGCTTCGCAGGTGCCGTCAGTCGGAAGAGAGTTGAACTGGCAAGGACAACCGAAAGCGCAATTGCAGTTGGCCAGTTCGACAGCATCAATTTCCCAAGGTGTCATTTAATCCCCCCTTCATTGTGAGTCTCGTGTCTCTCCCTAACAGTACCACGATCTGGATGCTTTTTCGAGTTCTAGACGAAAGCATGGTGGCTCTGGTTGCGGCGCCGTTAAGACATATAATGACTATAAGGGCGCTCGGCGTGTTGCGGCCATGACTGCAACGCTTTTGCGGCTAGCTGCGGTATTAAGTCTGGCAGAGCGGGCAGGCCGCCACGGCCGGGGATTGTCCCTTGATACGGCTGGGCTACACCTTTTCCTGCGCCGCGTGGGGCAGTATGTTCTGGTTGAAGCGAAACATGTTAGCAGGGTCGTAGCGGTGCTTGATCGCGGCCAGCCGGTCGTAATTGCGCCCAAAGGCGTCTTTGGTCAGGGCGGCGCTGTCATCGTCCTGACCGGCGAAGTTCAGGTATAGCCGCCCCTGATGCGAATGCCTGCGAAATCGGGTCCAGGCGGCCCGAGTCCAGTCCATGACGGTCATGTCGTCTTCGGCGCGGGTCCAGACCGAGTCGAGCGAATACATCCAGCCAAAGGACCGGTCGCCAAAGGCCGTCGCCCCGGCGGGCACGCGCGCCGTGGCGCCGCCGAAGTTCCAGAGCGTACTGATCGAGCGGTCCGACGGCGAGGCGATGCCATTGGCCAGTGCTTCGTTGATCATCTCGTCAGTGAGCGTGGTCATGAAGTGGGACTTCCAGTAGCAGCGGTGGGCCCCTGTCGGAAACAGCTGATCGAACAGTTTCTGCACCTCAGCGTAGGCCATCCGCCCCGAGAAATCGACCACCAACGGCCCCAGATTGCGCAAGGGAGCAAGTACACGCTCGCCCTCGGCGGCATCGCCGGCATAGACGGCCGCGATGGAGACGCAACGCTTCCCCCAATGATCGACGGGAAAATCCGGACTTTCCGGAATGGTCGAGAATTCGGCAAGCGAGCTGACATTGTCGGATTTGTCGGCCAGAAAGTCCCGCCAGAAGCGGATAGGGCTCGGCCCGGCTGACGCAAGGTAGACCGCACAGGCAAACATCACCTCTGGCCCGAACGGGTGCAGCGCGAAACAGAACCGCGCCACGACTCCGAAGTTGCCGCCACCGCCGCGCAGGGCCCAGAACAGGTCGGGGTGTTCGTCGGCACTGGTCCAGCAAACCGACCCGTCGGCGGTTACAACTTCGGCCGCGATCAGGTTGTCGATGCTGAGGCCGTGCTTGCAACGCATCCAGCCGATCCCGCCGCTGAGTGTCAGCCCGCCAACGCCGGTTTCCGAAATCAGGCCGCCCGGACTGGCAAGGCCGTGCACTTGCGTGGCACCGTCTACATCGGCCCAGGTGGCGCCGCCCTCGACCCACGCCGTCCGGGCCGCCGCGTCCACCGTCACCCCGCGCATCGGCGACAGATCCAGCATCAGTGCGCCGTCCCCCACCGCGTGACCGGCAACGTTATGCCCGCCGCCCTTGATTGAAACCGCCAGCCCGTGCTGTGACGCAAAGCGCACCCCCGCCACGATGTCATCGCGCGACGTGCAGCGCAGGATCGCCGCCGGATGGCGCGAGATCATCGCGTTCCAGACCGCGCGGGCGTCTTCGTATCCGGCCTGTCCCGGGACAAACACGGCTCTCTTGTTGTCCGCCGCGAGATCGTTGAAGTTTATGTTGGCATCGGTGGTCAGCATGGCGTGCCCCCTGCACATGTTCCTGCAGCATTGTGACCCGGATCAAGTCCGGCAACGAGAGTTGGATTTGACAGAAACGGTCCGTATCAGACACTATGGCGCGAACATCCCAGATCGGGGAGTGCGTGTTATGACCGATCGTCGAGCCGTCATACTTCTGCTGGCCGCCCCGAGTACCTCTGCGGCGGTGCTTTACGGGCTGTATGACGTGCTGTTTTCGGCAGGTGCGGTGTTCGCTGACATGACACGTGGCGTCCCTGGCACCGAATCTCTGGATGTGCGGATCGTGTCGCTGGACGGTCAGCCGTTTCGATGCAGCGGCAATATCCTTGTGGAGCCGCATGGCGCGATTGGCGATAAGGGGCCGGTCGATGCGGTTGTGATCTGTGACATGTACGCCCCAATCCTTGATCCGCCGCGCCAAGATTACCTGGCCTTTGCGCCATGGCTGACGGCACTGCACCGGGACGGTGTTCTGCTGACCTCGGCCTGTTCGGGGGCTTTGGTGCTGGCCGAGGCGGGGTTGCTGGATGGGCGCGAGGCCGCGTGCCACTGGGCCTATGCCGGGCTTTTCGCCCGCATCTACCCCCGCGCGAGACTGCGGCGCGACAGCATCCTGTGCCTAAGTGCAGAGGCAGAGGGAATTGTGACGGCGGGGGGCATGACCGCATGGCAGGAACTTGCCCTTTATCTGATTGCGCGCTTCAGCGGCGCGTCTGCCGCGCGCGAGACGGCCAAGGTGTATCTTCTGGCCGGTCACGAGGAGGGGCAGCTTCCGTTTGCAGCGGCCAATCGCAGTATCAGCGGCTCTGACAAGATCATCGCGCAATGTCAGGAATGGATCGCTTTGCACTATGAGGAGCCCAATCCCGTTCAGAGAATGGTGGAAATTGCCGGGCTGAATACCCGCACCTTTGCGCGGCGGTTCCGCGCGGCGACGGGCAGCAGCCCGATCGACTATGTCCAGCTTATCCGGATCGAAGAAGCCAAGCAGATGCTTGAAACGACGGGTGATCCCATTGACGACCTTGCGGCCGAGGTCGGCTATCTGGACCCCGCTGCGTTCCGCCGGACCTTTCGCAAGCTGGCCGGGACAACGCCCGCAGGCTATCGTCGGCGGTTCTCGCGCCTAATTCCGGGACGAAACGTGCCCGCCGAGAACTGAAGCGGTAATTCAAAATCCCCCCCCTAGCCCCGTGATTTTTCACAGTTGGAATGTCGATCATGAAGGGGACTATGGAAAAAGTGAAATTCAACTTGGTTGCGACAAAATATGTTACCTCTGGCCAAGTCCGCGCCCGCCGTGAACGTGGTAGGCTTTGGTGACAATCTGCCAGCGGCCGGATGCGTCCGCGCAGTCGTTCATCATGACGAGGTAGTCAGTAAAATCAGTGCCAAAGCAGGTATCCGTGATCTTTGCCACAGCGACCGTGCCTGTCACCTCAATTGAAATCAGTTCCGCCCTGTAGGGCGTTCCTGTCGGTTCCACTTTTTCTGCTTTTAACCAGTCAATGAAATCCTGAAGCGGGAAGAATTCGTAGGTCTGGTCGAAGTGACCGACTTGCAATGCATTGGGATGGAATGCGCGGCGAAGCCGATCTTCATCGCCCCAGATCATGCCCTCAAGATAGTCGACAACCACCTGCCGAACTGCGTCATGCTCGCTGCCCCAGCCCATTCGATTCCTCCTCATCTTGGAGAGAAAAATTACGATACCATTAAATTCCGTTGCGGAGAACTACAGGCCGCGTCGAAAACTTCTGTCTTGCCAATAAAGGCGAAAGCCGGCGCCGGAGTCCGTTGCGCCACGACACTGCGCGCCTATGAGTGACCACTCAGAAGATGTCGGCATTGCCATGCGCACAGGCGCCGACGTGACGATGGAAAGTGCAGGCATCACGCTTTGGGGGGGGCGATCTTATGGGCATCGTGCGGGCGCGCAAACTGGCGCGGGCCACGCTGCGCAACAATAAGCAAAACTGTTTGTTGCCTTCGCCTACACCGCGCCCGTGCATCCCGATTGCGGCTGGCTGGCTCTACCGGCTGACCGGCACCCTGCTTTCGCCAATGATCGCTGCGACCGCGATGAGCCTGTCATCACTAACGCGTTGCGGCTCCGGCGCGTGGCGCTCTAGCGGGATTCCTGGTTCATGGGGAATCCCCGCACCGCAGGAAGGTACTGTCGTGTTCATACAGTTGTGTGTTGCAGGCCCGCTCATCCAGATGCATCAATGGGAGCATGCGAGGAATTTCACGTCTTTTTCTGATTCTGGTCGTGTTGGGGTGCATGGTGGTTTCCACCTTGCTTACCCCGGCTGCGGCACAGGCTGCAGAAATGCAAGCGATGACTGAGACCCCGTGCTGTCCCGATGATTGCCCGCCGAAACCTGACTGTGGACCCGCCTGTGCGGCACTGATGCAGTGCCGGGCCGCTCCGGCTACGATGGTGCTTGAGATTGGCCTTAAGCAAAGCGTTGACACCTATGGGGCCATGAAGTTCGCCATGGCCGATGTGACGTCCGATTATTCCGTCCTTCAAATGGGACTGCGAAGACCTCCAAAGTCTGATTGAGCAGCGGGCGCATATCGCGCCCAGTTCCTGAATCTGCCAACATCCCTGCGACGCCCCAATGGGGATGTGCAGTGCCTTTGGCATAAGCTCAATCCTGATCTGGAAATCCATCATGATGTCACGCATCACGCTTGCTGCCGCCCTTGCGGCCTCTCTTACCCTTGCTGCACAGACGGCTCTTGCCGAGGCTGAGGACTACGCCCTTGAACTCGTTGAGACGACCCGCCCGGTGGGGGCAGGGGCCATTCTGACTGTCCGGCTGACCGATCTGCGCAATAGCGCGCCGGTTGAAGACGCCGTGATTTTTGCCACGCGCATGGACATGGCCCCGGATGGCATGGAAACGATGACCACTCCGGTGACGCTGCTGACAACAGAAGAACCTGGACTGTACCGGTTTGCCACCGATCTGACGATGGCGGGAAACTGGCGCTTCTCGGTCGCCGTCAAGGTGCAGGGTGAGGCCGAGACGGTGGAGGCGGAGCTGCTTCTTCAGGCAGAGCAATGAGTGCCACGTCCAGGCTGGTGCTGCTTGCGCTGGTAGCAGGCGCTGCCGGATGGGCGGGCCTTGCTGCGGGCGAGCGCGGGATCACCGTGGCAGCACTTGTCAATCTTGCCGGGATGCAGATTGCATCCTGGCAGGGAACTGAAGCCGCAGTTCGGCCCGGGGTCATGCAACAGACCGCACCCCTTGGGCAAGTGATCTATTTCCGGCACCCCGATGGGGTGCTGGAGTGGTCTGGCGAACCGAAGAAGACAGCGGATGGGCGGGATTTCCTGCCCGTCCTCGCCAGAGAAGATGTGTCGTTTGATCCTGAGATGATCGCCGCGGTGCCAGAAGCCGAACAGACCGTTCTTTACTACCGCAACCCGATGGGCCTGCCCGACACCTCGCCGGTGCCGAAACAGGACTCGATGGGGATGGACTACATCCCCGTCTACGCGGGTAAGGCCAATGATGGCGGTACTGTCCGCGTGACGCCCGGCAAGTTGCAGCGCACCGGGGTGCGTACTGCGCTGGCCGTTGAGGGGGTGATGAACATGCTGGTCCGCGCACCCGGAGTTGTGACCTTGGATGAGCGCCGCATCAGCGTGATCGCGTTGCGGGCCGATGCCTTCATCACGTCGGTCGAGGATGTGACGACGGGGGCTGCGATCAAGGAGGGTGATCCGCTCGCCATGCTCTATTCCCCCGAGGTCACCACGGCGCTGGCGCAATTCATCACTGACTTGCGCAGCAATGGCACGCCGTCTCCCGGAAGTCGGCAGCGTCTGCAGAACCTTGGCCTGCCGGACAATGTGATTGATGCCATCGCAACCGATGGTCGTCCGCCGGTCAACATCGCCCTGACCGCCCCGCGTGATGGCGTCGTGCTGGAGCGGATGGCCGTCGAGGGCATGATGTCGGAGGCGGGCCAGACGCTTTTCCGCATCGCCGATACCTCCGTGGTGTGGGTGATGGCCGATGTGCCCGAAACCGCCCTGATAGGGCTAGGGCGGGGGGCTGTGGCGAAAATCACCTTTCGCGGGCTGCCCGGCGAGGTTTTCGAAGCTGTCATCACCGCGATTTACCCCGAGGTCGACATGCAGACCCGCACCGCCCGGGTGCGGATCGACCTAGCCAACCCCGATGGCCGCTTGCTCGCCAACATGTATGCCGAGGTTGAATTGAATGTCGGCAACGGGACGATGGTGGTGCAGGTTCCCGAAAATGCCGTGATCAACACGGGTGACCGGCAGGTGGTGATCCGCGACATGGGCGAGGGGCGGTTCGCGCCGCAGGACGTCGTGTTGGGCCAGCGTGGTGCCGGGATGGTGGAAATCCGCAGCGGCATCGCGGCGGGCGACCGGATCGTCACCACCGCCACCTTCCTGATCGATGCCGAAAGCAATCTGAACGCGGCGCTCGCCGCGCTGGCTGAACCGGAGGCGGGGCAATGATCGCGAATGCCATCGCATGGTCCGCCCGCAATCTGGTCCTGGTGTTCTTCGCCACTGCGCTGACCATTGCCGCCGGGATCTGGTCGCTGCGCAGCCTGCCGATCGACGCCATCCCCGATCTGTCGGACGTGCAGGTGATCGTGCTGACCGACCATCCGGGGCAGGCGCCGCAGGTGGTCGAGGATCAGGTCACCTATCCGTTGACCTCGGCCATGCTGACGGTTCCACGGTCGCGCGTGGTAAGGGGGTTCTCGTTCTTTGGCATCTCCTTCGTCTACATCATCTTTGAAGATGGCGTTAACCCCTACTGGGCGCGGTCCCGCGTGCTGGAATACCTGAACGCCGCCGCGGCGCGCCTGCCGGACGGCGTGACCCCTGCGTTGGGGCCGGATGCCACCGGGGTCGGCTGGGTTTACCAGTACGCGATAACCGGGCAGAACCTGACACTGGCCGAACTGCGGTCCTTGCAGGATTGGGTGGTGCGCTATGCAGCCAGCCGCGCCGATGGCGTGTCCGAGGTGGCCAGCGTCGGCGGCTTCGTCAAGCAGTATTCGATCACCGTCGATCCGGTGCGGATGCGTGCGCAGGGCATTTCTCTTACGGAGATTGGCGAAGCGGTGGCCGCCAGCAACATGGATACCGGCGGCCGTACGGTCGAGTTGTCGGAATTCGAATTCATGGTGCGCGGGCGTGGCTATCTGGGCGGAATCGAAGACATCGAGATGATTTCCCTGCGCAGCGTCGGCGGCGTGCCGGTGCTGCTGCGTGATGTGGCACGGGTGGAAATCGTGCCGGATGAACGCCGGGGCATTGCCGAGTTGAACGGCGACGGCGAGGTGGCGAGCGGCATCGTCTTGCAGCGCGTCGGGGCCAATGCGCTGGATGTGATCGACAATGCCAAGGCGGAGCTGGACGCCATTGCGCAAACCATGCCCGAAGGGGTGGAGATTGTGCCGGTCTATGACCGATCCAACCTGATCCTGTCGGCCATCGAGACGCTCAAAACCACGCTGCTGGAGGAAAGCCTTGTCGTGGCCGGGGTCACGATCCTGTTCCTGTTGCATGTCCGCTCGGCGCTGGTGGCCATCATTATGCTGCCGGTGGGGTTGCTCATGGCCTTTACCGCGATGAAATTCCTCGGCATCGGTGCCAACATCATGAGCCTTGGCGGCATCGCCATCGCCATCGGCGCGATGATCGACGCGGCCATTGTGATGATCGAGAATGCGCATAAACATCTGGAACGCGCCGCCCCCGACAAACCCCGCACCGAGGTGCTGATCGCGGCAGCGTCCGAGGTCGGCCCGGCACTGTTCTTCAGCCTGCTGATCATCACAGTGTCCTTCCTGCCGATCTTCACGCTTGAGGGACAAGAGGGGCGGATGTTTGGCCCGCTGGCCTATACCAAGACCTTTGCGATGGCCGCCGCCGCATTCCTGTCGGTCACTTTGGTGCCCGCGCTTATGGTGGTGTTTGTGCGGGGCCGAATCATCCCGGAACACCGCAACCCAGTGAACCGGGTCCTGATCGTTATCTACCGCCCGGTCATTGCCGGGGTGCTGCGGGCGAAAACCTTGACCATAATCGTCGCGCTTGCCGCGCTGATCGCCACCGTCTGGCCCGCGCGCCAGTTGGGGTCGGAATTCATGCCAACGCTGAATGAGGGCACGCTGATGTATATGCCGACAACCTTGCCGGGGCTGTCGATCACCAAGGCAGCGGAACTGCTGCAGATGCAGGACCGGATCATCCGGTCCTTCCCCGAGGTGGCATCGGTGTTCGGCAAAGCCGGTCGCGCGCTTACCGCCACCGACCCCGCGCCCACGGAAATGTTCGAGACGATCATCCAGTTGCGCCCTGTGGCGGAATGGCGGCCCGGTGTCACTACGGAGTCCTTGCGGCAGGAGATGGACGCGGCTCTGCAATTCCCCGGTGTGTCAAACGCCTGGACCATGCCGATCCGCGCCCGGATCGATATGCTGTCTACTGGCATCCGCACGCCCGTGGGGGTCAAGGTCTATGGCACCGATCTGGCGGAGATGGAGGGCGTCGCCCGCAAAGTCGAGGCGGTGCTGCGCACTGTTCCCGGCACCACCAGTGCCTACGCAGAACGGGTGATCGGCGGCTACTATCTGGACATCACGCCGGACCGCAGCGCCCTTGGCCGCTATGGCCTCTCGGTTGCGGACGTGCAGGAGGTGATTGCCATGGCGCTTGGGGCCGAGGCGATCACCCAGACGGTCGAAGGGCGCGAACGCTACAATGTAGCGATCCGCTATCCGGCGGCGCTGCGGTCTGACCCCGATGCGATTGCCCGCGAGGTGCAGGTGGCGCTACCCGGTGGCGGCACGGTGCCACTGGGCGACGTGGCAAAGATCGAGCGGACGCGGGGTGCGACCTCGATCCGCACCGAGAATGGACAGTTGGCCGTCTACATTTTCGTCGATATCGCGGGCCGCGATCTTGGCGGCTATGTCGCCGAGGCGCAGGCGGCGGTGGCGGCCACTGTCACCCTGCCGCAGGGCTATTCGCTGGGGTGGAGTGGGCAGTTCGAATATCTGGAACGCGCCAAAGCGCGGCTGGTCATCGTCGTGCCGCTGACGCTGGCGTTAATCTTTCTGCTGTTGTTCCTCAACTTTCGCCGCCTGACCGAAACCCTGATCGTAATGCTGTCGTTGCCCTTCGCTTTAGTGGGCGGTATCTGGCTGATGTGGATTATGGGGTTCAACATGTCGGTGGCGGTGGCCGTCGGCTTCATCGCGCTTGCCGGGGTGGCGGCGGAAACCGGGGTGATCATGCTGATCTACCTCGATCATGCTTTGAGCGAGAAACGGGTCGAGGTTACCGCCAAGGGCCGCACGTTCACCCGTGCCGACCTGAACGCCGCGATTATGGTCGGTGCGGTGGATCGGGTGCGCCCAAAAATGATGACAGTGGTGGCGATCATGGCCGGTTTGATGCCGATTCTATGGGCGCAAGGCACCGGGTCAGAGATCATGAGCCGCATCGCAGTACCGATGATCGGCGGCATGGTATCATCAACCCTGCTGACGCTGATTGTCATTCCGGCAGTCTATGCGGCGGTCAAGGGGTGGGGGATGGCGCGGGAACCGGCGCGGGCGGCGGCCATCGCCTGACGGTCCCGCAACGCCTATGCGGTGGACCCTGTCGTGCGCGGCCAGCGGCGGTGCAGGTCGTCGATCATCAGGGCGTGGCGGTGTTCCGCATAGGCATGGTCGCGCAGGTGCGGGTGGTCAGCGGCCAGGTCGGGGTGGGTATGAGGCACGTCCACCGGGTCTATCGCGGGCCAGAGCCGGATGACGGCGACCATCGCCACAGAACCCAACGCCGCAAGCCCGAGGGCTGCCTGCGCCAGACCAAAGTTGGTCCCGAGCCAGCCCGCCAGCGGATAGGTCACCAGCCAACAGGCATGCGACAGCGCAAATTGCGCAGCAAACACGGCGGGGCGGTCCTCGGGCCGGGCGGATCTGTTCAGGATCCGGCCAATTGGAATCTGGGTAGAGGCAAAGCCGAACCCGATTACGGCCCAAAGCCCCATCAACCCGCCAAGGCCGGGCACCAGCGGCACCAGAGCCACCCCGGCGACCATCCCCCCGGCACCCGCCAGCATCACCGGGCGATCCGCAATCCTCTCCAACACCCGGGGCATCAGAAAGGCGGCCACCATCGATCCCGCGCCAAAGGCCGCAAAGGCCAGTGCCACCTGCGACGAGCCCAAGCCTAGGCGAGCCTGCACCAGAACCACGGTGTTGACATAGATCACTGCCCCGGCGGCTGCGACGGCCAGCTCCATCACCATCAATCCACGCAGGCGTGGGGTGGCAAGGTAGATGCGCAGGCCCTTGGTGGTCGAGACCCAGAATTTCTCGGCGTCAACGCGCGCCCGCGCAGGCAGGGCGACGGTCATCACCAGCAGTGCCGATCCGACAAAACCAAGAACCGTGCCGCCGAACAGCATCGGGAAGCTGACCACGGTCAACAGCGCGGCGGCAAGCATCGGGCTGAGCAGTTGCTCCATGTCCTCGGTCAACCGCATCAGCGAAAGGGCGTTTGTGTAGTCCTTCTCGTCCGGCAGCACATCGGGAATGGTCGCCTGAAACGCCGGGGTGAAGCCCGCCGACGCGGCTTGGAGCAGGAAGATCAGGACATAGACTTGCCAGACCTCGGTGACGAAGGGCAGGAACAGCACAACAACGGAGCGGATCAGGTCCAGCGCCACCAGAAACGGCCGACGCGGCAGACGCTCGGCCAGTGCGGCGGCCACCGGAGCAAGGCTGACATAGGCAATCATCTTGATTGCCAGCGCCGTGCCCAGCACCAATCCCGCATCCGCCCCGGCCAGTTGCCAGGCCAACAGGCCGAGCGCCACCGTGGCAAGCCCGGTGCCCAGCAGGGCGATCAGTTGTGCCGCAAACATGTGGCGGAAGGTACGGTTGGAGAGGACGCTGAGCATGGTATCGCGTTTGGAAAATGGTATCGAAGGGTTGGCAGCATAGGGTAAAACTTTGTCGCCCCGCACGATCAAGCAACCAGCAGCCTTGCTGACAGGTCGGCGGTCAATGCCGCCCGAAACCTGCCCCTGTCGAACTGGTTTGCGTCACCCGCGATGTTTCCCCCTCCAGATCGGCAAGGATCGGGCAATCGGGGCGATGATCGCCATTACAGCCGTGGGCGAGATGTTCAAGGGTTGCGACCATATCCTCCATTTCGCGGATTTTCCGCCGCAGACCGTCGATCTGCGACAGTGCAAGCTGCTTTACATCTGCGCTGTGGCGGGACCGGTCGCGCCAGAGGGCCAGTAGTTCGGCAATGCGATCGACCGTAAAGCCCAGATCTCGCGCGCGGCGGACAAAGCGCAGCATCTGTACCTCGGTGGTCGTATAGGTCCGGTAGCCTGCGGCACTGCGCCCGGCTTCGGGGATCAGCCCGGTCTGCTCGTAGTAGCGGATCATCTTGGCCGATACGCCCGAAGCTTTGGCGGCTTCACCGATGTTCATAGCAGTCTCCTTACGCTTGGGTGGGCTGAAAGCGCCGCAGACGCAGCGCATTGCCCAGAACGAACACGCTCGACAGGGCCATCGCCCCGGCGGCGAACACCGGTGACCTCGGCGCGTTCGGTTGCGAGATTTACATTCGCGTCTGTCACACCCGGCACGGCACGTAGCGCCCGTTCCACCCGCCCCACGCAAGAGGCACAGGTCATTCCTTCCACGGGCAAGGCCAACGTCATGCGGTTTTTGGCAGCTACCGGTTTCACAGGGGCGTTCATCGCGGCTGTCTTTCCAAATAGCTTCATTTCCGCCCGCAGAGATAGTGCTTCCAATCATGGGAAGGTCAAGGGGGAGTTTCGGAAAAGAATGTTCGCCTAGGTCCTTGACCTTCCAATAGTGGGAAGCCCTATCTGACTAGGCATGAGACAAAACCAAAGGAGGATCTCATGCAGTTCCATATTGAGAACATGACCTGCGGCGGCTGTGTGCGCAGCGTGACCAAGGCAATCCAGTCGGTCGATCCTATTGCCCAGGTTAATGCGGATCGCAGGACGCATAAAGTAGATGTCACTACGACAGCACCTCGCGCCAAGCTCGAGGCCGTTCTGGCCGATGTCGGCTTTTCCGTAAACTGAACCCAAAACAGGAGAATTCCAATGAAAAAGCGCTCGCTTGCTTTGATCGCCGCTACCGCCGTCGTTGCCGGCAGCCTTGCCATTGCCCAGACCAAGATCGAGGGCATGGACCACTCTGGGATGAAGATGGACATGGGGGCCATGGGTGGCATGGACCACACCACGCTCATCCCGCCGGAGTTGGCCAAAGACCCGGCCACGCTGGCCTATGCCAAGGCGATGAACGACATGATGGCCGGAATGATGGTCCCCTACACCGGCGACCCGGATGCGGATTTCATGGCTGGCATGATCCCGCACCACCAGGCTGCCGTCGATATGGCGAAGGTTGCCCTTCAATACGGCAAAGATCCGGAAGTCCGCGCCCTTGCCGAAGCTGTCATCGCGGCGCAGGAGGCCGAGATTGCACAGATGACGGCCTGGCTCGCCGCACACGGTCAATGATGGCAGGGCGCGCGCTTCCCTTTCCTGTAGGACAACTCAAGCTTGCGCTTGCTCCAAGGACTGGATTGTAACGGGCGCGTCGATCCTGGTCGGTCGGCTTCGCGATCGGCGGAGGCTGTGTGGAAACTCGGCGGCGTCAATCGGCTGGGCCGCAAGTTCAGCCGGTTTGCAGATTTTGGCACAGATTGGTCACTCGTGTCGTTTCTGAGGCCTCCGAGGGCTGGCGAGAAGCCTTGGCGCACGCTGAACCGTCGATTGCTGCCAGTTTTGTCCCGGATTAGCCTGGGATTGCCGTCATCAACCTCTTGATGCCGACCAGCGCGATCAGTCGCTTGATGTTGTAGGCCAGAACATTCAGCGACATTTCCGTGCGGACTCCCTGAAGCCCGCCTGGTCAAGAAATGGCATGGGCCCGTCCAAGACTGGATCGTGCCAAACGGGTGGCCGAGACCAAGTCCTTTGTGATCTGCAGTTGATAGGTCCGCAGGTCATCCGGCGTGGCGGTATCCGGCGATCGCCCGAGAAACGCCGAGAAATGCTTGACGCATTGGATGTGCCCTTGCTGGGTCTTCTCGCAAAGCCCCCGGATATGCATATCCGCTATCATCCGCTGCCGCAGCGGGGTGGTCTTCTCTTCCTTCATTGAAAACTCCTGTCTGAGGGGTGGGAAGACCCCAATCGTCAGCCCGGAAAGGCCTCACACAAACGACGATGCTGAACGGGATGCTGAACGCCAGCCAAGGGCGCCATTGCCGCGGAGCGGCTTAGTCCCTCCCGCCCCTTGCGCCGCAGCTTGTTCGAATGGCCGCTTGTCAAGTTTTCTGAGATCGCCACGCTGCACTGCCCTCAGTCGGCTTCCGCCCGTTGTGCTAGTTGCAGGCACTTCGACGCGCCCGTCCTGAAGCGGCCGTTACATACCAATCGGCGCTACGAAATAGCTTCCTCGGTGCGTACATTCACGGGCCGCCTCAGACTGAAATGGACACCACGGAGCAACTTAAGTCTGCTTTTGCAGCGCGCACGCTTGTATTACGCAGCACTCTTCCATTTTAGAGGGGTAACATAAACGATGCGATCACCGGCGCTGACCATAACATCGCCATCCTGAACATTGATCTGAAGCTTCATCGTGCGGCTTGCCAGCCTGGCCAGTTCGCCAGTGTCTTTCTCGGAAAAACCGATCACTTGCAGGTTTTCAAAGCGCGTGGTGGTGCCCTTGATCTTGTCCCACCACACTTCCGCCATTCTGCCGCCGTAAGGATAAACAATCACCCGGTCGGCCTTGCTACAGGACTGACGCATCACTTTCTCGCTAGGAAGCCCCAAGGCCACCCACACATCAAGCTCGCCGCTCAGGCTTTTTTGCCAAATGTCTGGCTCGTCATCCGTTGAAATACCTTTCGTCATTTCCAATTTCTCATGGGCATTGAGCGCAAAAGCGACAATGCGCACCATCAGCCGTTCATCGGTCTCCGACGGATGCTTGGCCACGGTTAGCTTATGCGTCTCATAATAGTGGCGATCCATGTCCGAGACCGAAAGCTCGACTTTGTAAATGGTGGCATTTTGCGCCATGATTTGTCCTAAAATTTCAAAGATTTGGATGCTTACTGGGTCTGGCGACCTTGTGAAAGCAGATAACGCAGCCACGGACATTTGGCGCGAACAGGAATTGCCAAGTTGTCTAATCTCACTGTTTGCGATGTTTGCTATGTATTTGGCCAACTTCCTCATCGCGGCGTTTGAAGTAGGGGAATCTAGGGTGTTTGATCCCACGGTTTGATGGTGCGATCCTTTCTCGGGAATGGAAGGATTCACTATGGGACAAGTTCGTCACGGGAGCGCCACGACCACGCACGCCGTCAGAACTGCAATACAGCGATCGCAAGCTTCGCTCGCGCAGCTGAGCAAGGAATTGGGCATCAACCCGAAGACGGTGGCGAAGTGGCGGAAGCGGGCGACGGTCGAGGACATGAAGACCGGGCCGACGGAACCACGCTCGACGGTTTTGTCCGAGGCCGAGGAGGCGACGATCGTCGCGTTCCGGCGCCACACGCTCCTGCCACTGGACGATTGCCTCTATGCCCTGCAGCCGTCTATCCCGCATTTAACGCGGTCAGCGCTGCATCGCTGCCTGCAGCGTCACGGCATTTCGCGTCTGCCGGACGTCGAGGGCGACAAGCCCAAGCGGCAGAAGTTCAAGCGTTACCCAATTGGCTTTTTCCACATTGATATTGCTGAGGTGCAGACCACCGAGGGCAAGCTCTATCTGTTCGTCGGCATCGACCGGACATCTAAGTTCGCTGTCGCTCAACTCGTTGCAACAGCTGACAGAAAGACGGCTTGGGAGTTCCTACAGCATATGCTCGAAGCCGTGCCCTATCAGGTCCACACCATTCTCACTGACAATGGAATCCAGTTTGCCGAGCAGCCGAGGAACCGGAACACGATCTACTCCCGGCCTATGCGCTTCGACATGATCTGCGAAGCCAACGGGATCGAACACCGCCTGACCAAGCCCAACCAGCCGTGGACCAATGGCCAGGTCGAGCGGATGAACCGCACGATCAAGGACGCGACCGTAAAACGCTTCCACTACGAAAACCACGATCAGCTGCGAACACACCTCGCTGACTTCCTGGCGGCCTACAACTTCGCCCGCAGGCTAAAGACCCTCAGCGGCCTCACCCCCTACGAATACATCTGCAAAATCCGGACATCAGAGCCAGATCTATTCATCCTAGACCCGATCTACCAGATGCCGGGACTGAACACCTAGCTTAGTGTCATATGTTGCGGCACAAAAGGAGGTCTCACTCAGAGATGTCGGAAAAGTATTTTCAAAAATTGCCATCCTTCCAAAAGTAGTCTTTGAGAATAACTGGCTCGACGGTTGGACCGACATACTTTGCGTTCTTCTTGTGAGTTCTCGTCCTCGATGGTAACCGCCCGACATTGACCGCCTTATGAAGGCACCTGGCTTGGTTTAGGGACGTCCATAATGACGTCGCTATGGACGTCTCTTATGTGAGGGTGGCATGCGCGGTGATGTTCTGGG
>JBKJTI010000189.1:0-4688 GCA_046590425.1 Cypionkella sp.
GGCGCTTGCCGAGGCTCTGGCGGCTCTGGTGGCCAATCGCTTCGGGGAAGAGTTCTGAAGCGCGGTTCGGGGAAGGCTTAGGCTTCGTGACAGACATGCCACAGACAGAGACCGTCAGCGCGACGCCGCCCAGCGGTAAGCGCGAATACGACATGCGGCGGCTGTCTTACGCCGGCACCTTCAGCAATCCGTTCAAAGCTGGGGCGATTCGCGCGATTGAATGGCTGACGGCGAAGATCACCTTGCTGCGGCTGATCCGCGATTTTGAACGCTCGGGTGCGCCGTTTGGTTCACCGTTCTGGCCGAAAGCCATCAAGCAGATGGGGATTCGCATTGATACCCCGGCTGACGAAATCGCCCTGATTCCCCCAACCGGGCCGCTCGTTGTGGTGGCAAACCACCCGCACGGCTTGGTCGATGGCATGATCATGGCTGAAATGGTCAACCGGGTGCGGCCAGATTTCAAGATACTGACCCGCAGCCTGCTGACCGGCATCCCCGAAGTCGCTGAATTCATGATCCCCGTGCCGTTCCCGCATGAAGAAAATGCCCGGCAACTGGGCCTGGAGATGCGCAATGAGACGATGGCGCATCTGAAGGCGGGTGGCGTGATCATCGTATTCCCGGCAGGCAAGGTGGCGATGTCGGAAGGCTTCTTTGGCCCGGCGATCGAGTCGGAATGGAACGTCTTTACCCATAAGATGATCCAGCGCTCGGGGGCGACGATCCTGCCGATCCACTTTACCGGGCAGAATTCGCGGACCTTTCTGATCGCCAACAAGCTGTCGGACACCTTGCGGCAGGGCCTGCTGCTGTACGAGATCAAGCGCGCCTTGTTCAAACCGCAGCGCCCCTATATCGGTGTGCCGATCCCGGCGTCCGAGTTGGATAAATGGGATGGCAACCCGCGCGGTTTCCTTGCCTGGTTGCGCCAGCACACGCTGGATTTGGGCCGGAAGCCGTAAGTTTTGCCTAGGGTTAAACGGGCGACTTGGCCGTGGAAGTGTTAAAACTTCCTTAATGCCACACCCGTAACCCCTTGATTATATTAGCGACGAAAACTGTCCACGCGTGGACACTTCACCGCGTCGGAACCGGAACCTCACCGCGATAATCATAAAACCCGCGCTGAGTTTTCCGCCCCAACCAACCCGCCTCGACATATTTCGACAACAGCGGGCAGGGTCGATATTTCGTATCCCCAAGCCCCTCATGCAGCACATTCATGATCGCAAGGCAGGTATCCAGCCCGATAAAATCCGCCAGCTCCAGCGGCCCCATCGGATGATTGGCCCCCAGTTTCAGGCTCTCATCAATCGACTTCACCGACCCCACGCCCTCATACAAAGTATAAACCGCCTCATTGATCATCGGCATCAAAATCCGGTTGACGATGAACGCCGGGAAATCTTCGGCGCTTGCCGCAGTTTTCCCCAACTTCCCCACCACGGCCAGCAATGAATCATAAGTCGCCTTATCGGTCGCAATGCCCCGGATCAATTCCACCAGCTGCATCACCGGCACCGGGTTCATGAAGTGGAAGCCCATGAACTTCTCGGGCCGATCCGTCCGGCTGGCCAGCCGGGTGATCGAAATAGATGAGGTGTTCGAGGTCAGAATCGTATCCGGACCCAGATGCGGCAACAGCCCGTCAAAGATCGCGTTCTTGATGGCTTCCTTTTCGGTCGCCGCCTCAATCACCAGATCCAGCGGCCCCAGATCGGCCAGCACCGCCGTGGTCTTGATCCGCGCCATCGCGGCGGCTTTATCCTCGGCTGCCAGTTTGCCGCGCGACACCTGCCGCTCCATATTCTTGTCGATGGTGGCAATCGCCTTGCCCAGCATCTCGGGGTTCACGTCGTTCAGCAGCACGTCGTACCCGGCCAAAGAGAACACATGCGCAATCCCGTTGCCCATCTGTCCCGCCCCAACGATGCCCACCGACCGGATTTCCATGCAAACGCCCCCTTAACCTGCTCGCGGCACAATACGCAGCCAATGCGGGCGGGTGCAACCCTGTGGCGGTTCGGAACAATTCGCCACAAATGCCCGCATTAGCAATTTGGAAAGGCGATTCGGTCAAAGTCGGTCTTGGGTGTTAAGACGAATGGGTGGGCTATGGCGTATGTGTTTCCCGGCGAGGGGTCGCTGGATTATTTTCCATGCCGGTATGGTAGCTCTCGGGTTTTGTTCCGTGGGCCAAGGCGGGATATTGAGCGGGCCTATGTCGCGGTTCTGGGCGGAACCGAGACCTATGGCAAGTTCGTGCCAGTGCCTTACCCGGATCTGATCGAGCGGGAGCTGGGGCTGCCAGTGGCCAATCTGGGCTGTATGAACGCGGGGCCGGATGTTTTTTTGAACGAGATTGCGGTGACTCAGATCGCCGCACAGGCGTCGGTGACCGTGGTACAGATCTTGGGCGCGCAGAACCTGTCGAACCGCTACTACGCCGTGCATCCGCGCCGCAATGATCGGTTTCTGGGGGCCACGCCTTTGCTGCGCGCGATCTACCCGCGCGTTGATTTCACCGAGTTCAATTTTACCCGGCATATGCTGATGTCGCTGCAAAGCGCCTCGGCGGATAGGTTTGAGGTGTTGGCCGAGGAGTTGCGTGCAGCTTGGGTGGCGCGAATGAAGCTGCTGCTCTCACGCTTGGGGCGGCGGGTGATTCTGCTCTGGGTGTCGGATCAACTGCCGCCATCTCCGACGCGAAGGGTCGATCTGGCACGCAATCCCTTGCTGATCGACAAGGAGATGATCCATGCGATCCGCACGCCGGTCGCTGCCTATGTCGAGGCGGTGTTCAGCCCTGGGGCGCTGTCGCAAGGCGTAGATGGCATGGCCTTCGCACCGATGGAGGCCCCTGCCGCAGCTGGGCTTCCTGGGCCCGCCGCGCACCGCGAAGTCGCTGATTTGCTGATGCCCGCCATCCATCAGTTGATATGAAAAAAGGGCGCCGCAAAGCGCCCTTTCCAATTCAATTTTCTACAGGTTTACAGCTTTTCGATCAGTTCCGGCACGATCGTGAAAAGATCGCCCACCAGCCCATAATCCGCCACTTGGAAGATCGGTGCTTCTTCGTCCTTGTTGATCGCGACGATGACTTTGCTGTCCTTCATCCCGGCAAGGTGTTGAATAGCGCCGGAAATCCCGACAGCCACATACAGCTGGGGTGCCACGACCTTACCGGTCTGACCGACTTGCCAATCGTTTGGCGCATAGCCAGAGTCGACCGCCGCACGCGAAGCACCAACAGCGGCACCCAATTTGTCGGCCAGCTTTTCGATCAGATCGAAGCTTTCTTTGCTGCCCACACCACGGCCACCCGAAACCACGATGCCTGCCGAGGTTAACTCTGGCCGATCCGAAGTTGCGGTTTTGTCTTCGACCCAAGCCGACAGACCGGCTTCGCCCGGCCCACCAATTTTTTCTACAGCCGCTGAGCCGGTCGACTCGACAGCCGTGAAGGTAGCGGTGCGGACGGTAAACACCTTCTTGGCGTCTGCCGATTTCACGGTTTGCACGGCATTGCCGGCGTAGATCGGGCGCTCGAACGTGTCGGCGTCGATCACAGCCGTCGCATCCGAGATCACCATCACGTCGAGCAGAGCCGCGACGCGGGGCAGCACGTTTTTGTTGAACGCGGTAGCCGCGCCACAGATGTGGCTGTAGCCGCCTGCCAGCGACACCACCAAAGCGGCAGTCGATTCCGCCATGCCGTGGCTATAGGCGTGATCGTCGGCGAACAACACTTTGGAAACGCCGGACAATTTTGAAGCTTCAGCGGCAGCAGCATCGCCACCCGTGCCAGCCACCAGCACATGCACGTCACCCAGCGAAGCAACAGCAGCGAGGGTCTTGGCGACAGCGTCGGTTGCCAAAGCGCCTTCGTTTACATCAGCAATCAGCAGAACGGCCATCAGATTACCCCCGCTTCGTCTTTAAGTTTCGCTATCAACTCGTCGACCGAGCCCACTTTGACACCAGCCTTGCGGCCCGCAGGTTCAACCGTTTTCACGATGTTCAGCCGCGGGGCCACATCCACACCGAAATCTGCTGGGGTCTTGATCGCCAGCGGCTTGGCCTTGGCTTTCATGATGTTCGGCAAGCTTGCATAGCGCGGCTCGTTCAGGCGCAGATCGACCGAAACGATGGTCGGCATTTTCACCGAGATCGTCTGCAAACCGCCATCCACTTCGCGGGTGACGATGGCTTTGTCGCCGTCAATCGACAGTTCCGACACGAAAGTCGCCTGAGACCAGCCTAGCAGGGCCGACAGCATCTGCCCGGTGGCATTCATATCGTTATCAATGGCTTGCTTACCACAAAGCACAATACCGGGGGCTTCTTCCTTGACCACAGCGGCCAGAAGTTTCGCCACCGAAAGCGGCTCGATGTCGGTATGCACGTTGTCGGTGGCTTCAATCAGGATCGCGCGATCCGCGCCCATCGCCAAAGCGGTGCGCAGGGTTTCCTGCGACTGTTTCACGCCGATGGAGACCACGACAACCTCGGTTGCGACACCTTTTTCCTTCAGCCGAATCGCTTCTTCGACAGCGATCTCGTCAAATGGGTTCATCGACATTTTCACATTGGCCAGATCAACCCCGGAACCGTCCGCTTTCACGCGCACTTTCACGTTGTAGTCGATCACACGTTTGACAGGTACAAGAACCTTCATCGCGCAT
>JBKJTI010000205.1:0-11980 GCA_046590425.1 Cypionkella sp.
CCGCCCTGCGGAGGATCATGTTTCGATCCGCCGCCGTCGGTTTTGTCCGGCTTGTGGTGGACGGTTCACCACCTACGAACGCGTGCAGCTGCGCGATCTGGTCGTCGTCAAAACCTCTGGCAAGCGCGAGGACTTCGACCGCACCAAGCTGGAACGTTCGATCCGCATCGCGATGCAAAAACGTCCGATTGATCCCGAACGGATTGATCAGATGATTTCCGGCATAGTGCGCCGTTTGGAATCCTTGGGTGACACCGACATCTCATCGAAAGTCATCGGTGAGATCGTGATGGAGTCTTTAGCGCGCATCGACACTGTGGCTTA
This sequence comes from Cypionkella sp., assembly GCA_046590425.1. Taxonomy (GTDB): domain Bacteria; phylum Pseudomonadota; class Alphaproteobacteria; order Rhodobacterales; family Rhodobacteraceae; genus Cypionkella. The sequence goes on from JBKJTI010000205.1 coordinate 325, forward strand.
CGTGCGTTTCGCCAGCGTTTACAAGAACTTCCAGGCCGCCGATGATTTCGACCGCTTCGTGTCCGAGCTCCGCCCCGGCACCGCTGCGGACGAGTGAGCGACGCAGATCATATGGCCCACGCCCTGCGCATCGCCGCGCGGGGCTTGGGTCGCACTTGGCCCAACCCGGCGGTGGGCTGCGTAATAATCAACGATAACGTGATTGTCGGGCGCGGTTGGACGCAACCCGGTGGCCGCCCGCATGCCGAGGTGATGGCGCTGGGGCAGGCAGGTGAGGCTGCGCGCGGAGCCACCGCCTATGTCACGCTGGAACCCTGTGCGCATCACGGCAAAACTCCGCCCTGTGCCGAAGCTTTGATCGCCGCAGGCGTCAAACGCGTGGTCTCTGCTCTGCAAGACCCCGATCCGCGGGTCTCTGGCAAAGGCCATGCCATGCTACGTGCTGCTGGCATCGAAGTCACTGAAAGTATTCTGCAATCCGAGGCCACCCGCGCCAATGCCGGATTCCTGAAGCGCGTGACCCAAGGCCTGCCCTTCGTCACCCTGAAACTTGCAACCACTTTGGATGGCCGCATTGCCACTGCATCAGGCGAATCTCGCTGGATCACCGGCCCTGCCGCCCGCCGCGCCGTCCATACCATGCGCCTGAACCATGATGCCGTGCTGATCGGTTCCGGCACCGCCCGCGCCGACGACCCGGATCTGACGGTGCGCGAGCTTGGCGCCTTGCATCAACCGATCCGCATCGTGATGGACAGCCGCCTCAGTCACAGCCCCGACAGCCGTTTGGGTAAAACCGCGAAAACCTCGCCAGTCTGGCTGCTGCACAGCGCCGATGCCCCCGCCGAACGTCGCGCGGCGTGGACGGGGCAGGGCGCGACCTTGCTGCAAACCGCCTGCGAAAACGAAAGCCTGAACCCTCGCGCCGCTTTGCAAACCCTCGCCGCCCAAGGTCTCACCCGCATTTTCTGCGAAGGCGGCGGCACTCTCGCGGCCTCGCTGATCCGGACGCAACTGGTGGACGATCTCGCCCTGTTCACCGCGGGCGCGCTGATCGGCGGTGACGGCCAGCCCAGCCTTGCGGCGATGAACCTCACGGCCCTGAAAGACGCCCCCCGGCTCACCCTGCGCGAGACAAAAACCATAGGACCAGACGCCTACAGCCTCTGGTCCCTCTAGCGCGCACGCGTTCTTGCATTTCACATTGGCTTAAATACTCCCGCCGGAGGCGCAGGCCTTCCACCCGCGCACCCCGGGCAGAAAAAAATGGCTTACCAGCTTCCGGTATTCGCCATCGAAGCCCAAGGCTCCGCCGCGGCCAACGATTCCCCCTTCTGCAAGATCTCGATCGAGACATTGTCCGGCGAGCGCACAAACGCCATATGGCCATCGCGCGGCGGGCGGTTGATCAGCACGCCATTGGCAGCGAGATGCGCGCAGGTGGCGTAAATATCATCGACCTCATAGGCCAAATGCCCAAAATGCCGCGAGTCCGACGGCAGGCCCGCATCGCCATCCCAGTTATAGGTCAGCTCCACCGGGCACTCCGGCTGGCCTGGAGGTGCCAAGAACACCAGCGTAAAGCGGCCCTTGTCATTGGTGTAACGCTTGGTCTCCTCCAACCCCAGCAGGCGGTAGAACGCCATTGAAGCATCAAGGTCCAGCACCCGGACCATCGTGTGCAAATATCGGATTGTCATGCGCGTCTCCTTGTTTCCCTGCAACCTAGCAGGCAAACCGGGAAAGGCGAGGGGGATCAGAACTGTGAGGTGATCCCCACCGAGATATTCACCCCGTTGCTTTCAAAGCGGCTGACGTTCGATTGTGTGGTGGTCTTCGACACACTCAACGTCGGCGAATAGCCCATCAAGCCGATGTTCTGGAACGTCATATTGACGCTGATATCAAACTGCGTGTCGGTGCGCCCCTTGGTCAGTTGCGCGCCCAGAAGTTGATAGATGTCGTAATGGCTGTTGGCCGCCGTCAAAGTGGTCGCCAAACTCACTGGCCCAATCGGCTTGTCAAAGCGGTAGCCCAAACTGGCCGAACCGCGATTATAGCTTTGGTTGATCGCCGTGCCCGCCACATCGCTCACCGCCAAACCCCAGTTGATCGAGCCCGCGCCCAAGCGGTACTGCCCCTCTAGGGCTAAAGCATTGGCGTTTATAGTGGAATCTTTGCGCCAAGCCCGCTGCGCTGTAGCCTCCAGCCGGATCACCGCACTGTCGCGCTGCAACAGAGGAGTCGAGATTTGCGCCCGCGCATAGGGCCCCGCCACGCTGCCCGCCGCCCAGTTTTGCCCCAGCGCAAGACTGACGCTGATCGGGTGCTGGCTGTGCGGCCACAGAAAATCCTGCGTCAGACTGACCTCCCCCGCACTTTGATCCAGATCTTTGCCGCGCAGATCGGGGGCCAGCAGCTTCGCCTTATCCGACAAAAAATTGCGCGACGCCGCTGCATTAAAGCCAAGGCTGGTCTGCGATTGCGCACTCGTCCGCAAAAGATAGCTCAGCCGCAGCCGCGCATCCGCCCGCACCCCCGACAGTGCCTGCGCCGAACCCGACAGCAGTCCCAGTACGAACCAATCATCAATCGACAGGTATTTGCTCGACGCGCCATCGTTCAGATTGTCGCTGGGCGTCACCGAAAGGTCGATGGCATAGCGCAGTCGTGTATTGCGGCGCAAAGTCTTGTAATCGTTGATCGTCTGCGCGCGGGCTTGCGGCGTGGGCGCGGTATCAACCGCCCGTCGCAGCCAAAACTGCGTCGGCAGAATCCGCCCCTCTTGCAGCGCCGCCAACGCCGTGTAACGCGCAATGTCATAGCGCAAACCGTCCGGTAGCCCGCGCGCCGCCGTCCAAGCCGCCCGCCCCGCGTGCCGCCCGGCCTTTGGATTGCCCAGTTGAGTCTCTGCCGCTGTCAAAATCAGCAGCGCATAAGGATCATCGCCGTCCGCCTGCAACAGCCCCTTGGCCAAAGCCCGCGCCAACGCCGCATTGCCCGTCATCAGCGCCTGCCGCGCAATCATCCGGCTTTGATCCAGCGAAAGCTTAACCGTTTCTGCACCCGCCGGAGCGCTGAGGCCCATCGCCCCAGCCCAGCAAAGCCCAAGCCAAACCGCCCAAGCCCGCCGCCCGCGTGTCACGGCGTCGGCGTGGGATTGCACAGCGGCGACTCACCCGCAAGACCGCAGCGCGGCAGGTTGAACGCGCCGTGTTCCCAAATACCGTCGCTGCTGGGGATTGGATTGATCACAATCGCCCCCGCCACATCGGAGGCTTGTACGCCGCCAAACACACCGTTGACCGAGCCAATAACAGTTGCGCCATCCGGCACTTCTGGTGCCACAGAAACTTCAACATCGCCAAGGAATTGCCCATTGGCGGTGATGGTCATCTCTGGGAAAGTGATATCCAGCAGTTTGTCGTTATCATCCACCACGCCGTCGGCGTTTAGATCAATTCTGGCACCGCTTGCGTCCAACAGCCAGCGATTGACCACGCCACCGTCGACCTTGCTGTTGATGAAACTGGCGTTCATCAAGGCGTCGCCCTGCACCCGATACGGGTTGTTCGCCACCAAACCAGCCGGAAGATCACTTGAGGCATCACCGGGGGCAAAAATCCCGGCATAGGTGCCCGCATACGAGAACGTGCCCGTTGTCGGCGCCGTATAGACATCTAGGCGCGCAAACGTGCCGCCGCCGAAATGCCGGTTAAACTGCCCACCATCCGAAACCGCAGAAGCCAGCAGCGATCCGCGCGCATTGTTGGCCACCAAAGCGATATAAGACCGCTGCGTGCTGCGGTTTTGATACGTATAGGCCTCATAGCCTGCCACATCCAACGAACCATCGCGGATAAACGGCACATTGGCATTTTGACCGGCCAATCCGTTGATATTCATCGTCAGCGATCCCGCCCCGCTGGGATCATAGATGATCGAGCGCAGATCGACCGCCACCTTGGGATCCACCGTCACCGGAGAGTCAGGGTTGGTTGGATCGGTCGGATCCACCGGAGGAGTGTCAACAAACGGATTGCCGCCACAAGCCGCCAAAGTCAGCGCTGCGGCAAGTAGCAGATAAATCGGTTTCATCACGGCCCCACCCTCACGAAAATCACATCAACTTTGCGTGCAAAACCCTTGAAAGTCAAAGCGGATTCGATTTAGCTACCCAATCTTTCGCCGCTGTGCCCGCCCGGCATCACCTAAGGCAGGGCGCAAGCTTCGCCCTTGGCGCAACGCCCGCATCATGTCTATATATAGACAAACCACCGCCAAACCCGACAACAACTTGCCTCAAGCCCGCAAATTAAAACCCTCAATCCTATCGGAACACAAACGTGCAAACCTATCTCGACGCATTGCGCACAGTGCTGGCCGAGGGCCAAACCTCGACCGACCGCACCGGCACCGGCACAATTTCGCATTTCGGCCTGCAGAGCCGCTACGATCTTTCGCAAGGCTTCCCGCTGGTTACCACCAAGAAATTACATCTGAAATCCATCATCCACGAGTTGCTGTGGTTCCTGAACGGTGACACCAATATCGGTTATCTGAAGGCCAATGGTGTCGGCATCTGGGATGAATGGGCCGATGAGAACGGCGATCTCGGCCCGGTTTACGGCGCGCAATGGCGGCGGTTTCCGAAACTGATTCCAGCAGGGGCCGATCCGCAAGGCCGCCCGCTCTACTACGCTGACAGCGTGGATCAGATCGCGGATCTGGTCGCGGCGATTCGCAAAACCCCCGACAGCCGCCGCCTGATCGTTTCGGCCTGGAACCCCGGAGAGGTGCCCAACATGGCGCTGCCGCCCTGCCACACCCTGTGGCAAGTTCGTATCGCGGGTCGCAAACTGCACCTACAGCTCTACCAACGCTCGGCCGATATGTTCCTCGGCGTGCCGTTCAACATCGCCTCTTACGCCCTGCTGCAATGCATGCTGGCGCATGTGACGGGCTACGAGCCGGGTGATTTCATCCACACCATGGGTGACGCGCATATCTATTCCAACCATCTCGAACAGGTGCAAACCCAACTGGCGCGCAGCCCAAAACCGCTGCCAACTTTGCGGATCAAGCGCCAAGTCACCTCTATCTTCGACTTCACATATAACGATTTTGAATTCCTGAACTACGATCCCGATCCTGCGATCAAAGCTCCGGTGGCGGTCTGATGCTTAGTCTCGTCGTCGCCCGCGCCCGCAATGGCGCTATTGGCAAAGCCAATCTGATCCCGTGGTTTGCCCCCGAGGATCTGGCGTTTTTCCAACGCGAAACCACCGGAGGGGCGATCATCATGGGCCGCAAAACTTGGGAAAGCCTGCCGTTCAAGCCCCTGAAAAACCGTCTGAATTGCGTGGTCTCGTCTGATCCGACCCTGACCGAGCACGTCTTCGCCACTCCCGAAGCCGCACTGGAATTCGCTCGCAGCCAAGGCTACGCCCGCGCTTACGGAATCGGTGGCGAAGGCATCTACCGCGCGCTTTTGCCCCTCGCGGATCGCCTGCTGATCACCGAAGTCGCGCTAGATATCCCTGACGCCGACGCCTTCTTCCCGGATTTTGACGTAAAAGACTGGCAGCAACTCCGATCAATCCCACTGCGCGCCGAGGCCCCCGCCTGCATCGCCACAGAATACCTGCGCTGCTAACTTGCTAAAACTTATCTAAAATTGTCATCCTCTGTGCTCAAATATCCCACGGGGGTTTGGGGGTTTGAAACCCCCAGTGGCTGCCGCCAAAACCAATCCTCACAAAACCACCACTGCCCCGCCAGCCTCTGCCGCATCCTCGGGATCATGCGTCACCATTAGCGTCGCAATGCCGCGCGCGCGCAGATGGCCGAACAAAAAACGCCGCATCTCGCCGCGCAAACCCGCATCGAGCTTGGAAAACGGCTCATCCAGCAGCAACGCCAAAGGCTCGGCCAACAGCGTGCGCATCAACGCCGCCCGTGCCCGCTGGCCACCGGACAGCGTCGCCGGATCGCGCAGATACATGCCCTCTAGCCCGGCCTGTGCCAAAGCCGCCTCGACCGCTGCGCGCCGCATAGCCCGCCCGCGCACAGCCGCAGGCAACCCAAACGCCAGATTATCCCCCACCGACAGATGCGGAAACAGCACCGCATCCTGAAACATCACCCCGATCCGCCGCGCCTCGGCGGGCAGTCCTGTCACATCCCGTCCGATCACCAGCACGCGGCCTGTGCAGGAAAAACCATGCGCCAGATGCCCGCCAATCGCATCCAGCAGAGTGGATTTCCCCACCCCAGACGGCCCCATCACCGTCGCCACCGACCCGCAGGCCACCTGCAATGACAGCGGCGCGAACAGGGCCACCCCCGCCCGCTGCACCAAAAACTCCGCCAGTTCCAGACTCATACCCCACCTCCCCGCAGATCACGCCGGTTGCGATGCCAGCACGCCGGGATCAACGCCGCGAGTCCATAGGCCGCGAAGGGCAGGGCGGCTTGCAGGCTGGCATAAACCCCGCTCACCCGACGATCCGAGCCAGAGGACAACGTCACTGCCTCGGTCGTCAGCGTCGCAATCCGCCCCGCGCCCAAAAACAACGTCGGCAGGTACTGCGCCACCGACACCGCCACCCCGATCGCGCCTGCCGTCAGGATCGGGCCCAGCAACATCGGCAGCCGCAGTGCGATCAACCGCCGCCAGCGCCCCGCGCCCAAGGCCGCCCCGACGCGCAACAGCCGCGCATCCAAGGCCCGCCACGGCTCTGACAATGTGATCATCACATAGGGGAACACGAACAAGGCCTGCGCCCAGATCACCGCCAGATAACCGCCCGAAAGCCCAGCCCGCAAAAACACCACGTTCAACCCATAGAGAAAGCCAATCTGCGGCATCAGCAGCGGCAGATAGATCAGCGCCTCGGCCCAGCCCGCGCGCGGGAGATCGCCTTCGGCCTCCAGCCAAAACACCGCCAATGCCAGCGAAAGCACCACTGTCACCGCCGCCAAGATCAGAGTATTCATCAAAGCCTTACCCCACATGGCGCTCATCCAAAGCCCCCCCGACCACACTTCCGGCCAAAGCATCGGATAAGACCAGCGCCACGCCAGCGACCACAGCAGCAGCGCCAACAGCGCCGCGCAGCCCAGCCCCATCAGCCCCCACACCCCAAGCCGCGCCAGCTGCAAACCCGGTGCCCAAGAGACCCCCCGACCGCCGCGCCGCAGCCACCCACGCCCCACGACACGCAGCACAGCCTCCACCGCCCACAGCCCGGCAATACACCCCACCACCAGCCCCGCCTGCAACAAAGCCCCCGCCGAGGCGGGCAGGATCATCGCCACATCGGCCGCACTGAACCAACGCAGCACCGCCACCGCCAAGGTCGGCGGGTTCGATGGTCCCAGAATGATCGCCATATCCACCACCGACAAACCGTAGGCCAGCACCACCCAAACGGGCAGCCGGATCAGCGGCCAAAGCTGCGGCAAGATCAGCTTGATCCACGCGATTCCCGGGCCATAGCCCATCGCCCGCCCGACAGCGATGTACCGCGCGACGGGCAGTTGGCTAAGCCCCGACGCCATCACCAACAGCAAAAACGGCAGCTCCTTGACCACCAGCCCCAGCATCAGCGCCAGCCCCCATCCGTCATGCACCGAGGCGATATCCGGCGGCTTATCCCATCCCATCACCGGAGCCAAAGCCCGCGCGATCCAGCCAGAGGGCGTCAGCACAAACGCCAACCCCACCGCCATCGCCGCATGTGGTACTGCCAGAAACGGAGCCAGCCAACACATCCGTCCCGGCATGCTGGCACAAAACCCCACCGCCAGGGCAAGCGCGATCAGCGTCGATCCCAGTCCCGTCACCAAAGTCAACCGCAAGCTTGTACCAAACCCCGGCTGCGCCAGCAGCATTCGCCACGGGTCCAAAGACCACTGCGTCCGCCCCAAAGCCGGCAACACCCCAAAGGCCGCGCAGGCGGTTTCCGCCAATCCCACCGCAATCGGTGCGATCAACCCCATCAGCACGATCCCCAGAACCGCGCCGCGCAACCCGCTCATTTGGTGTAACGCTTGGCCCATTCCTCAACCAGACGGATCATCCAGCTGGCATGCGGTTCCAGCAACACCGGCCCCAGATCGGTCAGCGCGGGCAGGGCGTCAGCTTTTGGCAAAGCCGCAAACGCCGCCTTGCCCGCATCATCCAGTCGCGCCGGGTCCAGCACCGAGAACGAGCCCAGCACCGTTATATCCTGCATATGCGCCTGCGTCGCCGGGTCCAAAAGGAAGTTCGCCACCACTTCCGCCCCCGCCGCATGCGCCGCATTATACGGGATCGCCACGAAGCTGATATTGCCAATACTGCCCGCTTTAGGCACGAACACCCGCGCGCTCTCAGGCAATGTGCCTTCGGAGATCGCCGCCGCGGTCGAGGCCGGATCAAACGACATCGCAATATCGACCTCGCCATCGTTCAGCATCTGGCTTTGCACCTCGCCACTGGCCGGAAACGTCGCGCCGCCCTGCCACAAGTTCGGCCGCAAAGCGTCATACCACGTCCAGAGCGGAGCCGTCGCCGCCGCAAACGCGTCCTCGGTCACCGGCTGCTGCAACACGCTCGGATCGGGGGCCAACTCGATCAACGCCTGCTTCAAAAACGTCGCCCCCATGAAATTCGACGGGTCAGGATGCGTCATCCGGCCCTGATGCGCCGCCGCCCAACCGACAAATCCGGCCATATCGCTGGGCACCTCCGCCACCTTGGCGCTGTCATAGCTGAACACAAACTTCGCCAGCCGCCACGGGCTTTCCATACCGTCCACCGGCACGGTAAAATCCACCGACGCCGCCGACGATGCCCGCAGATCCAGATACCGCGCGTTCGGCAAACCGGCCACAAACGGCCCATGCAGCAGGCCCTGATCCTTCATCGCCAGAAAATTCGGCCCGTTGATCCAGATCAGATCCACCGAACCGCCGGTATCCTGCCCCGCTGCTTTCTCGGAAATCACCCGAGTCACCGCCTCGGCGGTATCGGTCAGCTTCACCTGCTCGACCTTGACGCCATATTGCGCCTCAGTCTGCGTGCTCACCCAAGCGATAAACGCATTGGTGCGCGCATCGCCGCCCCAGGCGTTGAAATACACCGTCTGCCCCTTCGCTTCGGCCAAAACCTGCGCCCAATCGGCAAGCGCAGGGGTGGCAAACATCAATCCAAGGGCGGCGATAAGCGGCAGTTTCATGGCAACTCCAATCTTAGAATTTCATATCATATCAGCAGGATATAGTCCGCGCACCTTACGAGGCAAAGGCCTGCCAGCCCATCCGCCACCGCAACGCCGTCGTCAGGCAACAGGCCAGCGCATAGCCATAAGCCAGTACGGCAAACCACGCAGGATTCAGCGCCATCAGGGTAAAGACCGCAATCGTTTCAAAGCCCTCGGTCAAGCCGCCGAGGTAGTAGATCCCCTTGCTCGGATACGCTTTCGCCGTCAGACCGCGCCGCGCCGCGATGCTGGCAAAGGCCAGAAACGACGATCCGGTGCCGACAAAACTGGCGATCAGCACCGCAGCGGGCAAGGCATTTGCGACCGGATCGGCGAAAGCAAACCCCAGCGGAAACAGCGCGTAAAACACGAAATCGAGTGCGATATCCAAGAATGCCCCGCGATCCGTCGGCCCGCTGATCCGCGCAACAGCACCGTCCAGCCCATCCGCCACCCGGTTCAGCGCCAGCAAAATCAGCGCCAGCCCATAAAACCCAAACGCCAAGGCAGGCACCGCCAACGCGCCCAAAGCAAATCCCACCACCGAGACCTGATCCGCCGAAACCCAGCGGGCCAACCGCTGCGCAGATCCCCGCAACAGCCAACGCTGCAGCGGCAAAAGTTTCGCGTCGATCATGCGGCCCCCCCCCCCCAATTCCATTGCCAGCATATGGATTTACGCCGATCCACCGAGTGTTTTTCACAGCAATGCCAAGAATGTGAGCCATTTATCCAACTCGCGCAATAATCGCTATAAATCCACCTTTACCATTGGTGCAGCACTCGCCTTTGCCTATGAAAAGCGCCCTTTTATCCCTCCCCCCGCTGGGAATGGTCCTGATCGTGTTGGGCTCCCCAGCCCCTGCGTCGGGTGAGCCGTCACCGCTGGGGACCTTGCCGGGGGTGGCACTGCCGCTCTGGGGCGTCAGGACGCCCGGCGCGGCACCGCGTTTGCTGTTACACCCGTTCTGACTAGGTCTCGGCCGCTGGTCCTTCCCGCTCTACATCAGTCACACCATCGGAGTGCTGACGCTTGGCAGTTTCGCCTAAGGGGAACACCGCCAGCCTCGGCGCTTTGCTGCAACTGATGGCCGCTTTCGCAGCCATTTGGGCCTTCACCGCCGCCTTCGCCTCACCGGTTCTGCACTGGGAGGCGTGGTATCTGCCGCGCCTGAACATTCAAATCCGGCGGCTGTTTGGGGTAAAATCCTAATTTTCCGTTAAAAAGAGATAGTCAACCCATTGATAGAAAACACATTTAAAAGGGTCCCGAGTTGGGACCCTGCGAAACTCCCTCGTCAAATCCACGCCGCAGCCTACCTTTCAGCAAAAGGAGAGCCCCATGCAAATCGTCACCCTCTATATCCTGACCGCGCTGATCTTCCTGATTCTGGACGCGGTGATGCTAACCCTCCACATGCAACCGCTGTTCCGCCGCCACCTTGGTGATCAACTGCTGCCGGAAATCCGCTATCTCCCCGCCGCCGCCTTCTACGCCGCCTATATCGCGGGGCTCTTATACCTGATCTCAGTGCCCGGCCTGAAATCCGACACCCCGGTGCTGATCCCGGCCGCGATCTTGGGGGCGATGGCCTACGGCACCTATGAATTCACCAGCTACGCGGTTATGAAAGCCTGGAGCCCCGAGATGGTCGCCACCGACCTGATCTGGGGAACCGCCCTGACCGCCGTTTCCGCTTGGGGCGGGGTCTATCTGACCAAATTGATATTCAAAGGCCTGCAATGATCCTCTATGGCATCTCCACCTGCGACACCTGCAAGAAAGCCCTAAAAGCGCTGGAGGCTGCGGGCAAATCCGTGACCTTCCGAGACATCCGGGCAGAGCCGCTTTCCGAGGCTGAAATCGACAAGGTCGTGACGGAATTTGGCGACCGCGCGGTGAACAAGCAGTCCACCACCTATCGCGGCTTCAGTGATTTCCTGAAAGCCTCTGACCCTGAGGCACAAATAGCCGCTCAACCCGCCGTGATGAAACGCCCGGTGATTGACGCGGGTGGCAAATTCTACCTCGGCTGGGATGACGCAGTGCAAGCTGCCTTGCTATAAGGAAAACGGCCCCCTGAAGGGCCGCTTTCAAACCTTAAAGCAATCGCAGATCGCCTGCGGATTCCTTGCCATCGCGACCAGATTGCAGCTCGAAGCCGATTTTCTGGTTGTCATTCAGGCCCTTCAACCCGGCGCGCTCGACTGCCGAGATGTGAACGAAGATATCCTTCCCGCCATCATCGGGCGCAATAAAGCCGTAGCCCTTCGTGCTGTTGAACCATTTTACGGTGCCGGTTGGCATGCCGTCTCTCCTATCTCAACCCTCCCGAGGCGATATTACCCCGGGCCGTGCAATCCAGGTCTTCCGGGCCAAGTCAGGCGTTCAGAAAGTCTGTCGTCAC
>JBKJTI010000308.1:0-5576 GCA_046590425.1 Cypionkella sp.
CCACAAGCGACATCACGCGCGGCTTCAACAGCTGCACGAAATCGCCAAATCCCGCTTCTTTCGGGGCCTCAAAAGACCGGATATCGGTCATAACGTCCTGGCTTTCTGGTCTAACGCAGGCCCCCATCGGCGAGGGCCCGCTGTGCCGTAGCTTGGGTCTCAGTTCGACGCGAGCCGCAGATTGCCCGTCGTGGTGGCCTGCGCGATCCAGGCATCATACGCCGCCTGGCTGACCACTTTCACCGTGATCGGCATATAGGCATGGTCCTTGCCGCACAACGTGGTGCACTGGCCAAAGTAAATGCCCTCACGGTCGGCCTTGAACCACAACTGGCCCAAACGCCCCGGCACCGCCGACTGCATCACGCCGAACGCAGGCATTGCCCAGGCATGGATCACATCCGCGCCGGTCACCTGCATCACCACGGTTTTGCCCACCGGGATCACCACGGCATTGTCGGTGGCCAGCAGGAAATCTTCTTTCTTGTAGCCGTAATACGCCAGCTTCTTCTCGGCCACATCGCTCATCACGCCAGCGGTCGACATCGGCTGATCATCGCCCCAACCTGCTGCCGCATCGTCAATCTTCATCGCGCCATCAATGCGGAAGGCGTCAAACTTCAGCGTATCCGCCTCACCGACCTTCACATCCGGGTATTCATACGACCAATACCACTGGTTGCCCGTCGCCTTGATGGTGATATCCGCGACCGGAATTTCCTGCTGGGTGAACAGCGCGGGCAGCGAGAACGAGCCGATGAACACCAAAATCAGGATCGGAATGATCGTCCACGCGACTTCCAGCGGCGAGTTATGCGTGAAGGTTGCAGGCACCGGGTTCCGTTTCCGGTTGTATCGCACAATGATATACGCCAGCAGCAAGGTCACAAACGCCACGATCACCGTGATGATGACCAGGATCATATGATCCAGCCATTGCAGGTCGCGGGCGATGTTGGTCGCCGCCGGCTGATGCTCGGTGCCATACGGAACCGGAGCCCCCACGGTTTCCAAAGCCTGCGCCAATGCAAAACTAGGCTGCATCAGCAGACCAAGGCTGGCGGCCGCAACAGCGTTGAAAGTGGACTTAAGACGCATGTTCATTTCCCGTATCCAAGGGCAGCTTTCATGCCGCCTTTTTGACCATGCCCAAACAGGGGGCAGAATCCCGTTATCTCTGGCCTGTGAAACCATATTAGCCGCTTCCCGACAAGAGTAAGCTGCGGCAAAACCGCGCCACTTGACCAAGATCAAAGCAAAAATCCCACGGCTTGGCGCTGGCAATCCCTGCGCCTCGCGCTATGAAAACCCCAAACCGCGCCTTGCGATGCCCCGGCCCGCCGCTTAAGTTCCTTGCAACCGGGCCAGATCGCGCCCCGAAAGGCCTGTGCTGATGTCCACCGCCTCCACCGACGCCCCGTTCCGCCCGTTCGAGTCGCATCTCGATGAGGCAACCGCCCTCGCCACCCTGCGCGCCGCAACCGCAGGTGCCGATGACGGCGAGTTGTTCTTTGAACGCCGCCGCTCCGAAGCCATCGTGCTCGACGATGGCCGCATCAAAAACGCCAGCTACGACGCCTCCGAAGGCTTCGGCCTGCGCGCCGTGCGCGGTGAAGTCGCAGGCTACGCCCATTCGACCGAGATTTCCGAACACGCGCTGAAACGCGCCGCTGAAACCGCCCGCCTTGCCGTCGGCGACGGCGGCGGCACCTTAGCCTCCGCCCCCAAACGCACCAACATCAAACTCTACAGCGATGCTGATCCGATGGCCGACGCCATCTTCGCGGTGAAAATTGATCTCTTGAAAGAGATCGACGCCTACGCCCGCGCACTTGATCCGCGCGTGGTGCAAGTCTCGGCCACCATCGCGGCGGGTCTGCAAGAGGTCGAAATCTTGCGCCCCGAAGGCCTGCGCTACAGCGATGTGCGCCCGATGGCCCGGATGAACGTCTCGGTGATCATCGAAGACAAGGGCCGACGCGAGCAGGGCGGCACCGGCGGCGGTGGCCGCTACGGCCTCGCAGGTCTGATGGAACCCAGCCACTGGCAGCCGATGTTGAAAGAGGCCCTGCGCATTGCTTTGGTGAACCTCGACGCCGTCGCCGCCCCGGCTGGCATGATGGATGTGGTGCTCGGCCCCGGCTGGCCCGGCATCTTGCTGCACGAAGCCATCGGTCACGGGCTGGAAGGCGACTTCAATCGCAAGAAAACCAGCGCCTTCGCCGGCCTGATGGGCCAGATGATCGCCGCCCCCGGCGTCACCGTGCTGGACGATGGCACCATCCCCAACCGGCGCGGCTCCATCAGCGTTGATGATGAAGGCACCCCGTCGCAGAAAAACACCCTGATCGAAGACGGTCGACTCGTCGGCTATATGCAAGACCGCCAAAACGCCCGCCTGATGGGGGTCGCCGCCACGGGAAACGGTCGCCGCGAAAGCTACGCCCATATCCCAATGCCCCGGATGACCAACACCTATATGCTCTCGGGCAAGGATGATCCCGCAGGCATCGTCGCCTCTCTCAAAGACGGCCTCTACGCCGTAGGCTTTGGCGGCGGTCAGGTCGATATCACCAACGGCAAATTCGTGTTCAGCTGCACCGAAGCCTACCGTGTGAGAAATGGCGTCATCGGCGAAGCGGTGAAGGGAGCCACCCTGATCGGCGACGGCGCCACCGCGCTCAAACAAATCCGCGCCATCGGCAACGATCTGAAACTCGACCCCGGCATCGGCAACTGCGGCAAAGCCGGTCAATGGGTGCCCGTCGGCGTCGGCCAACCCACGCTTCTCATAGGCGGCCTGACAGTCGGCGGCTCGCAAACCTGAGGCGGCCTCCAGGACGATTTTCAACACGAAAATCGTGGCCCGGTCCAAACGCTCCACACATCCGGCAGGCCGCAGCACGTGGCCTGTCCACCTGAGTATCCCCCGGATTTGCTCTTTTCGAAATACTCCCGTGCGGAGCACTCCCGCCACAGCAACCGAAAGCAACAGCCCAAAACCCGCAGACCCGCATCGCAAGACCACGATTTTCGGCCTTCCCGAAAATCGTCTCCCCGGCGGCAGAAATCCTTATCAATGGGTTAACGACCTATCTCCAACCCATTGATAAGTTAATGATCGTATCTCTGTCCACGCGTGGACAGATCACAAAACCGCGTCCACCCCCCGCCGCAACCGTGCCACCGTGGCCCCGACATCCGCCAGTTTATCCAGCCCAAACAACCCCAGCCGGAAGGTGCGGAACTCCGCCCCCTCGCCCACCTGCAACGGCACCCCGGCAGCAATCTGCATCCCCAAAGCACGGAACTTGGACCCGTTCTGCACCGCAGGATCCTCGGTGAAACTCACCACCACCCCCGGCGCCTGAAACCCCGCCGCCGCCACCGAAGCCACGCCCTTCTCAGCCAGCAGCCCCCGCACCGCCGTACCCAATGCCCATTGCGCGGCCTTGGCGACATCAAACCCCATCGCCTTCGTTTCCAACATCGCATCGCGGAACCCCACGATCGCATCGGTCGGTATCGTGGCATGATAAGCATGCCCACCGCCCTCATACGCCGCCATGATCGAACGCCATTTCTTCAAATCCAGCGCGAAACTGTTCGAGGTGGTCGCAGCCAACCGAGCCTCCGCCCGCGCGCTCATCACCACGATCCCCACCGCCGGAGAAGCCGACCATCCCTTCTGCGGCGCGGAAATCAACACATCCACGCCTGTCGCCGCCATATCCACCCAAACGCAGCCGCTCGCGATGCAATCCAGCACCATCAGCGCGCCCACCTCATGCGCCGCCGCCGCCACCTGTGCGATATAGTCATCCGGCAGAATGATCCCCGACGATGTCTCCACATGCGGCGCAAACACCGCGTCCGGACGCGTCTCGCGGATCTTCGCGCAAACTTCCTCTACCGGAGGCGGCGCAAAAGCCGCCTGCGCCCCGTTCCCCGATGCCCGCGCCATCACCACGGTCGGCTCGGCAAACCCACCCGCCTCAAAGATCTGACTCCAGCGATAGGAAAACCACCCGTTCCGCACGATCAAAGCCGAGCCCTGCCCAAACTGCCGCGCCACCGACTCCATCGCGTAGGTGCCGCCGCCGGGCACCAAAGCCACCGCAGCCCCGTTATAGACCTCACGCAACAGCCCCGAGACCTCACGCATCACGCCCTGAAACTTCGCCGACATGTGGTTCAAACTGCGGTCGGTGAATACCACCGAGAATTCTTCCAACCCATCCGGGTCAACATGAGCATGTGGCAGTTTCATCGCGGCACTCCTGATAAGCTTTGCCGCAATGTAGCGCCAATTTCCGCCAAAGCCGCGCAAAAACCGACACCTCCTTCGTGCTTTTCGCAGAAGGCATTGTCGCCAAATCCTGAAAGTCCGCTACCCCAACGGCCCCGGCCGCCGCTCCTCGGTCAATAAAACATTCGCCTCCACCTGCCCCACCCCCGGCAAAGTCATGATCCGCCGCCGCAGCACCCGTTCAAAATCCGCAATGTCCCGCGCCACCACCCGCAGGCGGTAGTCGAACAGCCCCAGTACATGCTGCACCACCTGCACCTCGGGGATCGCCATCACCGCCCGCTCAAAATCCTCCAGCGAAACCCGCCCCTTGGTGGCCAGCTTCACCCCCAGAAATACCGTCACGCCAAAGCCCAAAGCTGCGCGATCGGCGTCAACCCGTGCGCCCGCAATCACCCCCGCCGCCTCCAACCGCTTCACCCGCCGCCACGCCGCCGGCTGCGACAACCCCAGCCGTCGCCCCAATTCCCCCGCCGACACCCCGGCATCCAAGCTCAGCGCCCGCAAAATCGCCCGGTCCAGATCATCCAAGTCGATCACAGCGGGAGCCCCTCGCTGTCTTTGATCGTCGCAATCAGCATCAGCGCATCAACCTCGGCGATATGCGGCAAGGCCAGAATCCGCCGCCGATACACCTGCTGATACTGTGCCATATCCCGCGCGATCACGTTCAGCCGCACATCGACCCGACCCAGAAACGTCTCAATCGCCACAACCTCGGGCACCTCGCGCGCCGCCGCGATAAACTCGTCAAACGCGCGGGGGTTGGTCTTATCCAGGGTAAAGCGCAACGACACCTCGACCTCATACCCGAGCTTTCGCCAATCAATCACCGCCCGCGCCGGCGCAATCACCCCGGCTTCAGTCAAGCGCTCCAGCCGCCGCGACAAGGTTGCCTGCGTCACCCCAGCCCGATCCGCCAACGCGCTGCGCGTTAAGGCAGGCTCGCTCAGATGATGCCGCAAAATCCTGCGGTCGGCGTCGTCCAGTTGCATGATTTCATCACCAATCTTCATTATGCCGCATGATCTATCCACCAAATACGCAGATCAGTCAAACAATGCACGCGAAACACCGCGAAAATCCCTATGCTGCGCCCATCAACCTCAGAAGGAGCGCCCAAATGCGCGTTTATTACGACCGTGACTGTGATGTGAACATCATCAAGGACAAAAAAGTCGCCATCCTCGGCTACGGCAGCCAAGGCCACGCCCATGCGCTGAACCTGCGCGATTCGGGTGCGAAGAACCTTGTCGTCGCTCTGCGC
>JBKJTI010000030.1:0-20851 GCA_046590425.1 Cypionkella sp.
CCGCTCGGCAGTTGCACCATCAACATGTCGATGAATTCGGCGGCGGATGAGGGCGACACATCGCGGCCATCGGTGATCGCATGAAGCGCAACAGGCACGCCCAAAGCCGTGATCGTCCGGCAGGCCGCAATCACATGGGTGATATGGCCGTGCACCCCGCCATCCGACACCATGCCAATCAGATGCGCTGTCCCGCCGCTCGCCTTCAATTTGGCGACAAATTCCAACAGCGAAGGATTGGTGGCAAACGTGCCATCCTCGACCGCGAGATCAATCGCGCCAAGATCCATCGCCACCACGCGGCCCGCGCCGATGTTGGTGTGCCCCACTTCCGAATTGCCCATCTGCCCGGTCGGCAAGCCAACATCCGGCCCAAAGGTGATCAACGTCGAGTGCGGGCAGGTCGCCCAAATCCGGTTGAAGTTCGGCACATTGGCCTGCGCAGGCGCGCTAGAGGTCGGATCCGCATTGATCCCCCAGCCATCCAGAATGCACAGAACAACGGGTTTGCGGGACATGAAGCGACCTTTCCAATGCGTCAGATGCTTCTAGCGCTGGGATTGCCGTAGGGCAACGGCTGGGTGGCTAAAGTTGGTCTACGACTGGAATGGTAAGATCTGTATCAATATCCCAAAGCCAGTCTAGTTCATACAAGTGCCGAAACGCCGCAAGGATGGGGTCGCGTTGCGACGGGGGCAGCGCGCTATAAGCTGCATCGAAGTTTTCCCAATCCGATTCAACGTGATATTCAAAGCGTGGGCCAAGTCTCAGTGCATTGATAAAGACAATCGCCGTACACCCCGGAAACCCCATTTCATTTGGCGCAATCGAGGTTGAATTAACGACTCTGCCTGGAAACTCGCGGTCCCCTTTGTGCTCATAAACGCCATCCTGTTCGCGGATTACTCTCTGCAAGCCAGCAAGGTGCTCGCCAACATCTTTACCGTAATCTGCCTGTGCCACGGCTTCCAATTCTTCCCGCCGCATCGAGCGCGCAATCTGCAACAAATACTCGGCAATCTCCGCTGGCTGGCGGGTCTGACAATCCGCATCCGTTGGCGGTCTCTCCAAGGTGATAGCGCCCAATTCGACCGCCCGACGCAACCCATTTGCCACCGCCGCCCGCAAAGTCGCAGGCCAGTTTCGTAAACGCACAACTGATTCAGCCCAAGCCTCGGTCAACAACCCCGACACCTGCCGCCGTTGCAAAACATCCGCCAGCAGAACCACCACGGCCAGATCAAACCCCTCGGCTTGGGTGATCGCAATCGTCTCCAACCCATCCAGCAGAGGCAAAGTCTCATCGCGCTGAAACCGGAATCCATCGTCGCGCAGCCGCGCAAATGCCTCTCCCGTCTCGCGCAGCGTCAGCCCCGACGCCTCGGACACCGCCGCCAAATGCCGCGCCAGCAAAGGTTTTACATGATGCACAAGGTCACTGACCGCCTGCATGGTGCGAAAACTGTCGCTCATTCCCGCCCCCTCAAGCCCGATGATACGGCCCGCCGCCGAGAATCGTTGCGGCGCGATATAACTGCTCCGCGAGCATCACCCGCACCAACATATGCGGCCAGACCATGCGCCCGAAGCTAAGCGAAAACCCCGCCTTTGCCCGCAAGCTAGGATCAATCCCATCCGCGCCGCCGATCACGAAGGCCACATCCTGCCGCCCGGAATCGCGCCAACCTGCCAGCATCTCGGCAAATTCCGGGCTGCTGAGAACCTTGCCGCGCTCATCCAACGTCGCAATCAGCGCCCCAGCCGGAATAGCCCGCTCCAGCAGAAACGCTTCTGCCGCCATGCCGAGGTTCTTCTTATCCTCAACCTCAAGCTCGCTCACCGGGCCAAGGCTCAAAGCCCGCCCGGTGCGATCCAGCCGCGTGTAATAATCATCGACCAGATTGCGCTCGGGGCCTGCCCGCAGCCGACCTACAGCGCAAACATGCAGCCGCAAGGTTTACGCCCCGCGATGCGCGCTTCCCGGAAGCCACATCTTTTCAAGATCATAGAACTCGCGCACTTCGGGGCGGAAGACGTGGACAATGACATCGCCCGCATCAATCAGCACCCAATCGCCGGTTTCCTTGCCTTCCATCTTGGCCGACAAATGGAACTGCTCTTTCAGCCGATCCGCCAGCTTTTCGGAAATCGACGCCACTTGCCGCGACGAGCGGCCCGAGCAGATCACCATGTAATCCGCCACATCCGAACGCCCGCGCAGATCAATCTGCACGATGTCTTCGGCTTTATCGTCATCGACCGAGGCCAGCACAGAGGCCAGCAGATCTTCGGCGGTGTAATCGTCAGAGGCGCGGGTGGCGCGCGGGCCAACCGGAAGGCCGGTGGCGGGATCAGAATGCGACAGGACAACGTCCTCCAAATAGCGCGCCGATGCAGCCCCGGCACAGGGCTTAGGCCAGCCTATCATTGCAGGGCAACAATCTCAACGGCGGGGCAAGCCGCGCGCATAGCGGTCTGCACGGGGAGTCGCAAGGGGGGAGTTGGCTTTCAGGACAGCGGCACTGACCAAAACTCAGGCGCAAAGTCATGCGCTCATCGCATAACCGCAATACAAATTGCATAGCTACACATTCACGCTGCGATGCAGCATATTACAGCAGGGAGGGAACAACGGAGTAAATACCATGAATAAGTTTCTTAAACTGCTGCCGCGTCGCAAAAGCCGCCATGAGGCAGAGCTTGAATATCTGAACGGCGCTGTCAGCATCTATGATCTGGAATGCCGTGAGCGCGAAATCGAACGCGGACGTTTCTCGCAGTTCTGATCGCCGCATTCTGACCGCCTGACCAAGACTACGACGATAAGCTAAATCTGCATCGGGGGCGCACCCGCCACCGGATGCCCGAGCAGGCCGCTCGACGTCGGCCACACTCTTATATATGGCCTCACTGCTATATATAGCTCTGTCTCGACCCTTGCGAGCAAGGCGAGAAAGGCGTATATCCTTGGCATGATCCGGTTTTTTGACATCGCTGACCATGACCGCCTGCCGTGGCGGTTTTACGGGGCCACCCGCGCCATTCTAGCGCGCGTCTGACCGGTAAACCCGGGCGTCCAGTGATGGGAAACGCCCCGCCTCTCGCTTCCCCCTTTTCCAAACCCCGAGGATGAGCCAGCCATGACCGCTCGCACGCTCTATGACAAAATCTGGGACGATCACGTCGTCCATCAGGCCGATGACGGCACCTGCCTTTTGTATATCGACCGCCACCTGGTGCATGAAGTGACCAGCCCGCAAGCCTTTGAAGGCCTGCGCATGACCAACCGCAAGGTCCGCAGCCCTGAAAAAACCATCGCCGTGCCGGATCACAACGTGCCCACCACGCTGGATCGCGCCAACGCCGCGACGATGACCGAAGACAGCCGGATTCAGGTGGCCGCCCTCGATCAGAATGCCCGCGATTTCGGTATTCACTACTATCCCGTGTCCGATGTCCGCCAAGGCATCGTGCATATCGTCGGCCCCGAGCAGGGCTGGACCCTGCCCGGCATGACCGTTGTTTGTGGCGATTCGCATACTGCGACGCATGGCGCGTTCGGTAGCCTTGCGCATGGCATCGGCACGTCCGAGGTTGAACACGTTCTGGCGACGCAAACGCTGATCCAGCGCAAGGCGAAGAACTTCAAGGTCGAAATCACCGGCTCGTTGCGCCCCGGGGTGACTGCCAAAGACATCACCATGGCGGTGATCGGCGAGACCGGCACCGGCGGCGGCACCGGCTATGTCATCGAATATTGTGGCCAAGCCATTCGCGAGCTGTCGATGGAAGGTCGCATGACCGTCTGCAACATGGCGATCGAGGGCGGTGCTCGCGCTGGCCTGATTGCCCCCGATGAGAAGACCTATGCCTATTGCATGGGCCGCCCGCACGCGCCGAAAGGGGCCGCATGGGAGGCCGCCGTTGCCTATTGGAAGACCCTGTTCACCGATGAAGGCGCGCATTTCGACAAGGTGGTGACGATCAAGGGCGAAGATATTGCCCCCTTGGTGACTTGGGGCACCAGCCCGGAAGACGTCCTGCCGATCACCGCAGTCGTGCCGTCGCCGTCAGATTTCACCGGCGGCAAGGTCGAAGCCGTGCAGCGCGCCTTGGACTACATGGGCCTCGTCCCCGGTCAAAAACTGTCGGACATCAAGATCGACACCGTGTTCATCGGTTCTTGCACCAATGGCCGGATTGAAGACTTGCGGGCGGCGGCGGCGGTCCTGAAGGGCAAGAAAAAGAAAGACGGCATCCGCGCGATGGTCGTCCCCGGCTCTGGCCTGGTGCGCGCGCAGGCGGAAGAAGAGGGTCTGGCGCAGATCTTCATCGACGCTGGTTTTGAATGGCGTCTGGCTGGTTGCTCGATGTGCCTCGCGATGAACCCCGACCAACTGGCTCCGGGTGAGCGTTGCGCTGCAACCAGCAACCGCAACTTCGAGGGCCGTCAAGGTCGCGGAGGCCGCACCCACCTGCTCTCCCCCGGCATGGCCGCCGCCGCCGCAATCACCGGTCATCTGACCGATGTGCGCGAGATGATGGCAGAGACGGTTTAAGGAGTTGTAAAGATGGATAAATTCACCACCCTCACCGGGATCGCGGCGCCGATGCCCTTGGTCAATATCGACACCGATATGATCATCCCCAAGCAGTTCCTGAAAACCATCAAGCGCTCGGGTCTTGGGGTCAATCTGTTCGACGAGATGCGCTATAATCTCGACGGCAGCGAGATCGCTGATTTCGTGCTGAACCATCCGGCCTATCGCCACGCCCAGATCATCGTGGCGGGCGATAACTTCGGTTGCGGCTCCAGTCGCGAGCACGCGCCTTGGGCTTTGCTCGATTTCGGCATCCGTTGCGTCATCGCCACATCTTTTGCCGACATCTTCTACAACAACTGCTTCAAGAACGGCATCCTGCCGATTGTGATGCCGCAGAACGTCGTCGACGTGCTGATGGCAGACGCCAAAAAGGGCGCCAATGCGCGGCAGACCGTTGATCTGTTGACACAAACCGTCACCACTTCGGACGGTCAGGTGTTCCCATTTGACGTCGACAGCCACCGCAAGCACTGTTTGATCAATGGTTTGGACGATATTGGACTGACTTTGGAAAAAGCCACGGCCATTGATTCTTTTGAGAAAAAGAACGCGGTCCTGCATCCTTGGGCCTAAGCGAACCAAAACCACTACATCTAGGGCCACCCTCCGGGGTGGCCTTTTTGTTACCGTCAGTTTGATTCAATCCTGCAACACCTTGAACACGGAATTGCCACAGTGCTTACCGATCATTAACCCAGCGGTTGCAGCACGGGCTGAAAGAAGGCAAGATTTGGGCAATATTGAGGCAACCCGCCTTAAAGTGCGGGAAATCTTCGGGACCCTTGCCTGGCAAAACTCCAGACAAGACCGATTGAAGGGTGGCAGGGCAGTGGTTTCGCGGCTAACAGGCGCGATCGTTCGCATGATTCTGGTGATGGTGCTGGTCGCCACGCCCTCCGTGCTTTTGGTCGACGTGACAGCAGATGCCAAACAGATGGTGGCGCTTGTGGCGCTGTTCATCGGGCTTTTGACCTTTGTCGAATACAATGCCACCTATCCCAGTCTGGTCGAATTTCGTGACGCGCCGCCGTTCAACCGGGTGAGATACCTGATGCTGTTGGCCACTGTCGTCTCGCTGTCGATGATCGCGCGCGGGCGAATCATGCCGTCAACCCTGACCGATTTTACCGATGCGGTGGGTACGCTGATCGGGATTTCGATGGATTTCCCCTATAGCCCGGTGCGGCTGGCCACCTTGATGGTCGCGAATGATGCCACGCCCGAACAGATCGCCGCCGTGCGCACTGCCGCTGGGATGGCCTACCTGATCTCTTTGATCTCCTTATCCGTTTATGTCGTGATCCTGAAAGCAGGCCGTTGGCCGTCACGCAGCCGTGCCTTCAATGTCTGGGTCAATCTGCCCACCTTTGATCCGACCGCCGGGGCCGACGTGGTCACCCGCCTGACGCGGGACGCCCGCATTAACATTGCGTTAGGGTTTTTGCTGCCATTCTTGACACCAGCCGTGGTGAAGATCGCGTCGACGGGATTCGAGCCGCTGACGTTGACCTCGCCACAAACCTTGATCTGGACAATGACGGCATGGGCCTTTCTTCCCGCCAGCCTGTTCATGCGCGGCATTGCGATGGGTCGCATCGCCGACATGATCACCGAAACCCGCGCGGCGAACAGCCTCGGCGGCGATGGCAAGCGCTATGTGCCTGCCTGATCTGGCTGTTGGCTTGGCCTGCTTGCGCCGAGTTGCGGCCCAATCTACGGATCGCCACCTATAACATCGACTTTTGGGCCAAAGGCCCTGGTCTGGTGCTGCAATCTCTGCAACGCGGCGACAATCCCGCACAACTCGCCGCCATTCAGGTGATCGCAAGGCTTGATGCCGATGTGCTGCTGCTGACCGGCATCGACTATGATCTGCGCGGCGACACCCTTGCCGCCTTGGAGAAACGTCTGGCCGAAGCGGGCGCGCCCTACCCCTACCGCCTGCCATTGCGCCCGAATACCGGCGTGACCACCGGGCTTGATCTGGATGGCAACGGCATCTTGGGCGAGCCGCGAGACGCGATGGCCTATGGCCGCTGGGCGGGCGAAGGCGGCATGGCGGTGCTGTCGCGACTGCCCATCGAAAGCGAGAACATCCGTGATTTCAGCGGCTTCCTTTGGGCCGATCTGCCCGACACTCTGATGCCCCCCAACACGCCCCCCCGCCAGCTACTGTCCACCACCGGCGCCTATGAAATACCCATCATCCTGCCCGATAACAAAACGCTCCGCCTTCTTGCCTATTACGCCAGCCCGCCGATTTTCGATGGTCCTGAGGACAGAAATGGCCGCCGCAACCATGATGAATCCGCGTTCTGGCTGCGCCTGCTGGCGGGCGATCTGCCGTTCAAACCGCCTGAGCCGCCCTTCGTGATCTTGGGGCAAAGCGACCTCGACCCCGCCGATGGCGCGGGCCGCAAGCAGGCGATCACGGCGCTGCTGCACCACCCTGCACTGCAAGACCCCCGCCCGCGCGGGCAGTCCACGCGGCATGATCCCGGCCAAATCGGCGATCCAGCGCTGGATACAGCCCTATACCCGAAAATCGGCGGCCTGCGGGTTGAGGTGATTCTGCCCTCAAAGGATCTGCGCATCCAAGCTTCGGGGGTGGAGTGGCCGCCTGACAGCGCACCCACCGCAGCCATGCTCACCGCCGCCTCACGCCATCACCCGCTCTGGGTTGATCTTGCGCGTTAGGCCAGCCCATTGCAGTTGCGCCGCCGTCACCTCAGCCAGCCCGGTGGTCTGAAATTCTGGCAACACAAGATGCATCGTCGCGCCGTCCAAGCGGTGCGGCAGCTCATACAGATAGCGCATCTCACGCATCTCGCGCGCCAATTCCCAGAACGGTGCCGCCAACCCCATCAACCACCACGGAAATTTCGTGATCCGAAACACCCGCCCGGTTTGTTGCTGAAAGCTGTCCGCCAACTCCTGCATGGTAAACTTCAGCCTGCAAACGGGATATCGGCGTAGCGCGGCAGCCTGCTGCGCACCTCGGCCAAAGCCACCGCCGACCGCGCCATATCCGGCAGGTAGGCGTAAGCGCGCGGCACATCCACCCCGCCAAACGTCATGATCTTGCCCTTGGCCAGCCCACGCAGCGCCATGCCCATACCTTGCGTTTTGCCCTCTGCGTCGATGAAATCGCTGCCGCGCAGCATGATCACCGGCACACCACCAAAACCACTGCCATGATCCGTCTCCTGTTGTTGCAAGATGAAATTAGCAGCCGCCTTCCATTCATAACATTGGCACCCATCGCCGATGTGCTATTCATATCTGCATGGATTCCCTTGATTGGACCCTCACCCGTTCCTTCCTTGCGGTGGCCGAAACCGGATCGCTTTCGGCTGCCGCGCGCCAGCTAGGCCTCAGCCAACCCACGCTTGGCCGCCATATCGCCGATCTGGAGGCGGCTATCGGCCTGCCCTTGTTCACCCGCCAACCGCGCGGCCTATCCCCAACCGCCGAGGCCGCTGCCCTGATCCCGCACGCCCGCACCATGCGCGATGCGGCGGCCAAACTGGCACTGGCCGTGGCGGGCCGCGACACCCGCCTGTGCGGCCCGGTCCGCATCACTGCCAGCCGCATCGTCTCGCTGTATCATCTGCCGCCGGTTTTGGCCGAACTGCGCCGCGAAGAACCCGGCATCGAGATCGAGCTTTCCCCCACCGATGCCTCGGATAACCTGCAGTTCCGCGAGGCCGATATCGCGCTGCGGATGTATCGCCCGACGCAGCCCGATCTGATCACCGCACATCTCTGCGACATCCCGATGGCGATCTACGCCGCGCACAGCTACCTTGCCCGCAGCCCAGATCCGATCACCCCGGAAACCATCCTCAGCCATGAATTCGTTGGCTTTGACCGTTCCGACCTGATGCTGCGGATGATGGCCGGCCAAGGCATCCACGCGCGGCGCGAAGGTTTCCCGACCCGCTGCGATGATCAGATCGTCTCCTGGGCGCTGGTCCGCGCGGGCCTGGGCTTGGGCGGGATGCAGACCCTGATCGGCGATGCCGACCCAGCCGTCACCCGCGCCGCCGCCTTTTTGCACCTGCAATCCCTGCCGATCTGGCTGACCGCGCCCGATTCTTTGCGCCACACCCCCCGCATCCGCCGGGTGTTTGATGCTTTAGCCGCCCATTTCAGGGCGCTAAACCTTGACCCTGCCCCCCCCATTGGCTAGGCCAACGTCAACCCTTCAAACCTGGAGCCTATGATGGCAAATCCCTCCCTGCTTATCCTCGCCGGCGACGGCATCGGTCCTGAAGTCATGGCCGAGGTGAAAAAACTGATCAGCTGGTTCGACGCCAAGGGCATTGTCAGCTTTGACGTCTCCGAAGGATTGGTCGGCGGCTGTTCCTACGACGCCCACGGCACGCCCCTCACCGATGAAACCATGGCCCGCGCGCAGGAAGCCGATGCGGTTTTGCTGGGGGCCGTCGGTGGCCCGAAATACGACAAGCTGGATTTCAGCGTGAAGCCCGAGCGTGGTCTTTTGCGCCTGCGCAAAGAGATGGACCTGTTCTCCAACCTGCGCCCCGCGCAGTGCTTCGATGCGCTTGCCGATTTCTCCAGTCTGAAACGCGAAGTTGTCGCGGGCCTTGATATCGTCATCGTGCGCGAGCTGACGAGCGGCGTCTATTTCGGCGAACCGCGCGGCATCTTCATGGAGGGCAACGAGCGCGTCGGCATCAACACCCAGCGCTACACCGAATCCGAGATCGCCCGCGTCGCGCGTTCGGCCTTTGAACTCGCCCGCAAGCGCAGCAACAAGCTCTGCTCGATGGAGAAAGCCAATGTGATGGAATCCGGCATCCTGTGGCGCGATGTGGTGCAGGAAATCCACGACAAGGAATACCCCGATGTGGCGCTGACCCATATGTATGCCGACAACGGTGCGATGCAGCTCTGCCGTTGGCCGAAGCAGTTCGACGTCATCGTCACCGACAACCTGTTCGGCGATGTGCTGTCCGACATGGCGGCGATGCTGACCGGATCGCTCGGCATGTTGCCGTCGGCGTCTCTGGGTCTGCCGCAAGCCAATGGCCGCCCGAAAGCGCTGTACGAGCCCGTCCACGGCTCGGCACCCGACATCACCGGGCAGGGCAAAGCCAACCCGATCGCCTGTATCCTGTCGTTCGCGATGGCTTTGCGCTATTCCTTCGACATGGGCATCGAGGCCACCCGCGTCGAAAAAGCCGTCGAGAAAGTGCTGGCCGATGGCGTGCGCACCGCCGATCTGATGGGCCCCGAAGGCGGCTCACCTGTCAGCACCACGCAAATGGGCGATGCGATCATCGCCGCGATGGAAGCCAGCCTGTAACACCCTGTCGTTGCCCTTGAACCCCAGCTTCAAGGGCAACGACTTCTGACGAAAAATCAGCAAGAAACCCCGCGCCTTGCAGCTTCCCTCTTGAAGTTCAACCGTGAAGGCCCGACAGCTAGGCGCACCGCCAAAGCTGCACTCTTTCGCCCCGGATACCCGCCATGCCCGTTGCTCAATCGAACCTGCGTGGGGCGCTTTTGGCGCTGGCCGCCTTCGCGATTTACGCCACCCATGACGTGTTGGTGAAATTTCTCGGCGCACATTACAGCGCGTTCCAGTTGATCTTCTTCTCAGGCCTGCTGACCTTCCCGCTGATCACCATCCTGTTGATGAGCGACCGCACCGACGGCAACCTGATCCCGAAACACCCCTACTGGACTGCCCTGCGCACGGCCTCTGCCGTGGTCAACGGCATCACCGGGTTCTACGCGTTTTCCGTGCTGCCCCTCGCACAATGCTACGCGATCTTCTTCGCCATGCCGATCCTGATCACCCTTTTGGCAATCCCGATCTTGGGCGAAAAGGTCGGCCTGCACCGTGGCCTTGCCATCGTCATCGGCCTCGCAGGCGTGATGATCGTGTTGCGGCCGGGGCAAGAGCCGCTGAGCCTCGGCCACCTTTCGGCGCTGGCAGCAGCCCTGTTAGGTGCTATGACCTCGGTGATCGTGCGCAAGATCGGCCATGATGAACGCTCGGTTGTGCTCATGCTCTATCCGATGGTGGCGAACTTCGTGGTGATGGCGCTGGCATTGCCCTTCGTCTATGTGCCTGTTCCGATTGAACATATGGGCATGATGGGTGCGATGGCGTTGCTCAGCCTGTTTGCAGGCATGCTCACCATCGCCGCCTACCGCCGCGCCCCCGCGATCATTGTAGCCCCGATGCAATACAGCCAGATCATCTGGGCGATCCTTTACGGTTTTTTCATCTTCAACGAAGAAGTTGATTTCTGGACCGCCGTCGGCACCGGCGTGATCATCGCCGCCGGGGTCTACATCGTGCTGCGCGAAGACAAACCCTCGGTGTCGAAAAACCGCCCGGTGCTGGAACATCGCTCGCGCTTCGATTTCGGCGCGATCCCCCGCATCGGCCTCTGGCTGCGCCTGTTCGACCGCCGCCGCTTGCGCGATAAGGTCGAGGGCCTGTCCGGAACCGATGGTGACGCATAAATTCGGGCCTAAAACTGGGGCACAAATCCTGCACCCTCCCTCTTGCAAACCCGCACGCAACGGTTTAACCCCGCGCCACGGTCGGAGCGTAGCGCAGTCTGGTAGCGCACCTGCTTCGGGAGCAGGGGGTCGGAGGTTCGAATCCTCTCGCTCCGACCAAATTTTCCCGAGATTACCCACCACGCCAAGCGTCCCCTGAAGGGCGCTTTTTGTTTAAAAAATCCCTCAGCGCTGCCGCCACATCGCCAGAATATAGGCCGAGGTTATCAGATCGAGATGCGCCCCGCCGCCATTCTTGGCGACGGTGATTTCATCGTCCGAGCTGCGCCGATACTGCCCCTGAGCCATGTCGTAGAAATCGGCTTTGATATCCGCTTCCGTGATCACCCCGCGTGCAATCGGGTCTTTCAGCTCGCCAATGTGATGCACCGTGGTGGCGCGTGAATCGACAAAGACCGAGGCCCGCCGCAACACCTCATCATCGGCCTCGCGCATTGCAGGCGTGTAGGCGCCGATCAGGTCGATATGCTGCCCCGGTTGCAGCCATTCGCCCTTCAACAACGGCTCGCGGCTCATGGTCGCGGTGCAGATCACATCGGCCGCGCGCACCGCCGCCTCCAGCTCCGTCACCGCCGTCACCCGCCCATCCGCCGCAGCCATAGCTTCCGCCCCGGCAGGCGAGCGGTTCCAGATGCTGAATCGGGCATCGGGAAACAGCGCCGAATAGGCCGAAATCATCGAACGCGCCACCGTCCCCGCGCCCACCAGCAGGATATTGCGGCTGTCTTTGCGCGCCAGTTTGCTGGCCGAAAGCAAGCTGTCGCCAGCGGTTTTCCACTTGGTCACCAGATGGAAATCCACCAAAGCCTCCAGCACCCCGGTCTGATCATTGAACAGATTGACTGCGCCATGGATGCTGGGCAGACCGCGCGCAGCATTGCCCGGAACCACCGTGGCGACCTTGACCAGACTGCCCAAGCCATCAATCCACGCCGCCCGGTCCAGCAAGGTATCCGCGCCGCGATACAAGAACAGATCGTTGATTTCAGCGCGCGGCAACCGATGTCCGGCCTCAAACGCCTCACACAGCCCCACCCATGACAACAGCGCCTCGGCCTCTGGCCCGACGATTTCAATGCTCATAACCCTGCCTCTTCTTTGCTGAGCAACCCTTCGGCAACCAAACGTTGCGCCCAGCCTTGCCAGCTTTCAAACTGATGCGTGCGCCAACCCCTGCGGGCCGCCGCTGTGATGTTATCGGCCTTGTCATCGGTGAACAAAAGCCTGTCCGGTGCGATACCGCAATCTTCCTCAACCATCTGATAAATCAGCGGATCAGGCTTGATCACCCCCATCACGCCCGAGACATACAACCGGTCGAAATCGGCCAAGAAATCCATCTTTGGCACGGCTTCCTCAAACGAATAGCGCCCGAAATTGGTCAGCGCGAACACCGGAACCCCCTTGGCCCGCAGCGCCCGCTGCAACGCGATGCTGCCCTCAATCCGGGGGCTGGCGAGTTCAATCCAGCGATCATACCACAGCCGCACTTCCGCAGACCACTGTGGGTGCCGGTCGGCCCACTCATAGATCGTCTCGCGAAACAAGGCGCCCTCATCCACGCGGTCATTCATGCCGTGCAGATCAACCGCGTCAAATAAAGCCCGCCTGCGGTCCTCACCAATCACTCGGTCGTAAAACGCCTCTGGCTGCCAGCGCGTCAGCACATTGCCAATGTCAAATATCACCGCTTGGGGCTGCAACATCCAGATCCTTTTTCTTGCGCACCGTCTCGCGCCACAGGGTATAAAGCCCAGCCCCGCAGATCAACGCAATCCCCACCCAAGCCGTGCTGTCCGGGAAAGTGCCAAACACCAGCGCACCCCAGAAAATTGCCATCGGCATGCCGATATATTCAAACGGCGCGATCAATGCGGCCTCGGTGGTCCGGTACGCCTGCGACATCATCAAACCGCCGACGCCCACTGCCACCCCCGTCGCGATAAACGCCCACCAGTCGCCGATCGGAGGCGTGTGCCAGGGCCGGAACAAGAATTCCCAAGTGCTGCCAGGTGCCTGCGCCAAACCGCCATCGCCTGCCACAAGACCAAAGCACAGGCTGACGACGATAAACCCGCATTGTACGAAGAAATTCAACGTCATTGCGCTTTCGGTCAGCCGCATCCGCCGCGTCATCATATGGCTGGAGGCATAGCAGAACGCCGAAATCAGCACCAGGATCGCCGCCGGTTGAATAACCCCAGCCCCCGGCCTTGTCATCACCACCACGCCCAGCATGCCCACACCAACCGCCGCCCAGCGCCTTGGCCCGACCTGTTCGCGCAAGATCACCGCCGACATGAGTGTGACGAACAACGGCGCCACAAACGCCGTCGCCACCGCATCGGCAAGCGGCATCAGCGACAGCCCGACGAAATAGGTCACGTTCGAGCACATCACGATGCAGACCCGGAACAGGTGATCCAAGGGTCGCTTGGTCAGCAACTGCCGAAACCCGCCGCCCGAAGCCCAGATCACCGCCAGCACGATCGCCATGCCGACAAACGCCCGCAGCAAGATCACCTGATGCAGCGCATAAGTCCCCGACAACGCCTTGATCGCAAGATCATTGACCGAAAGCA
The DNA here is from genome assembly GCA_046590425.1 of Cypionkella sp. Lineage (GTDB taxonomy): Bacteria > Pseudomonadota > Alphaproteobacteria > Rhodobacterales > Rhodobacteraceae > Cypionkella. Next base: position 13,751 of record JBKJTI010000030.1, read on the forward strand.
CCACACCGCCGCCAAGTGCAAACAGGATACCGGTAGCGGGTTTTTGGGGATTGTCGGACATAGTGCAACTCACCGTGTCCCGGCCCGCAAATCTAGCCCAGAGGCGACATCAAAGCTTCGCTTGCCGCACAACCCGCTCTAAAACTTCCAGAAACCGGCTTCGATCCGCCTTGGAAAATGGCCGCCCGCCGCCCTGCCGAAACGGGTCCGCCGAGCGCAAATCCTGCATCAGATCCCGGGTCGCCAGCACATTGCCGATATTGGCCCCGTTCAATTCCTCGCCATTGTGCTTGACCACCTTCGCCCCCGCCGCCACACATTTCGCCGCCAGCGGAATATCCCCGGTCACCACCACGTCGCCCGGCCCGCAGGCCTCGGCGATCCACTTGTCGGCCTCATCCGGCCCCGCCGCGACAAACACACTTTCCACCAACGGGTTGGCGCTTGGCCGGATGCCACCGTTTGAGACCAGTATCATCCGCATGCCATGCCGCACAGCCACCCGCTCGGCCTCAGCCTTCACCGGGCAAGCATCGGCATCTATGAAAATTCGTCCCGTCATGGGCTCGCGAAAACCTCAACCCAATAGTATTTCATCGCATATTTCTGCCCATTAAAGGGTTTGTCATCTGGCTGGTAGACCACCGCGATCCCGGTCTCGTTCAACTGGCAATCGAGGATATTTCTGCGATGCCCGGCGCTGGCCAACCAGTCCTTGAACACCCCTGCAGCCGTAGATTGCCCCGCCGCGATGTTTTCAGCGACCTTGCTAAAACTATAGCCCCGACGCTTGATCCTGTTGGAGAACTTGCTGCCATGCTTGTTCGCATGACCAAAAAAATTGCCTTGTGCCATGGCCTTGGCATGGTCTCGCGCCGCAGCGACCAGTTTGGCGTTGACCTTCAAAGCCGGACACCCAGCCCCCGCCCGCGCATTGTTCACCGCCGCCAACACTTGATCCTCTGGACTACTCGCCATGGCAGGCTGGGCCAACAAAGCCAGCACAACCGATACCTGAATCAATCTCGCTTTAAGCATTCAGTGCCCCCGCATGAAATGCCACATGTTCCTCCATGAAGGTGCTCACGAAGAAATAGCTGTGGTCATAGCCCTTCTGCATCCGAAAGCTGCCGCCCTGCCGCCGCTCGGCCATAGCCTGCGCCAAAGCCTCGGGCTTCAGCAGGTCTAAAAACTGGTCAGAGGTGCCTTGGTCGATCAGCATGGGCCCATCAAAACCACGCTTTTTGGTCAGAAATGTGGCATCATACGCGGCCCAGGTCGTCTCATCCGGCCCCAGATAGGCGCTGAACTGCTTGCGGCCCCAGTCGCTCGCCGTCGGATTGCAGATCGGAGCAAAAGCCGACACAGACCGGAACCGCCCCGGAAAGCTCATCGCAATCGTCAAAGCGCCATGACCGCCCATCGAATGGCCGGTGATGGACTGCGCGGCTTCGGCAATCGGAAACGCCTTGAACAACTCGCGCGGCAGTTCTTCCGTCACATAATCCCACATGCGGAAATTCTTGTCCCACGGGCTTTGCGTCGCGTTGACATAGAACCCCGCACCCTGCCCCAGATCGTAAGCCGCATCGTTCGGCACATCTTCCCCGCGCGGGCTGGTATCGGGGAACACCAACGCAATGCCCACTTCCGCCGCCCAGCGCTGCGCCCCCGCCTTCACCATCGCATTCTCATGCGTGCAGGTCAGCCCTGACAGATACCACAACACCGGCACCAGTCCTTCTTCGGCCTCTGCGGGCAGGAACAGCCCAAAGGTCATCTCGCCGCCCGTCACCGCAGACGCATGGCTGTAGACCCCCTGCACGCCGCCATAAGCCCGGTTTTCAGAAATGGTTTTCATAATGCCCCCTCAGGTTCAGTTCGTCACAAACGCAATCACCGCCGTCACAGTCAACACCGAAGCGGCGGTCGAGATCAGGATCGCGGTCGACACCCGTTGCGGGGCCACCCCGAAGTGCTGCGCCAGAATAAAGACATTCCCCGCCACAGGCAAAGACGCCGCCGCAACCATCACCCCCGCCGCATAACGCTCCACCGGGAAAATCACCAGTGCCGCCAGTGCCACCGCCGCCGGATGCAGCACCAATTTCGCAAAACTCAGCCAAGCCGCCAGCTCCAGCCGTTCGGCACTGCGCCCGGCAAGGCTCGCGCCAATCGCAAACAGCGCGCAGGGCGTGGCCGCAGCCCCCAGCATGGTCATGAATTCATTCACCGGCAGCGGCAACGCCCAGCCGGTCGCCCCCCAAGCCATCCCCAGCACCACCGAGACGATCATCGGGTTTTTCAGCACGCCCAGCGCAAGCACCCGGAAGATACCCCACGACATCCGGCCTTCGCGCAACCCCGTCACCACCAGCGTCAACACGGAAGTAAATACCAGCAGATCAACCGCCAGTACCAGCAAAACCGGCCCCACCGCCGCCGGACCCAGCAACAGCGTCAGCATCGGAATGCCCAGAAATCCGACATTGCCGATGATGCCAGTGTGCGCCTCAAACACCGCGACCTCCGGCTTCGCCCCGCGCAGCAAAGCCACCCCGGCCACGATCGACCAGACCAAAGCCGAGGCCAGAAAATACGCCCAGACGAACGCCCAAGAGAACACATCGCTCAGGTCAAGATTGGCGGCAAAACCAAACAGCATCGCCGACAGCGCGAAGTAGAACACGAATTTCGTCAGGTAGGTCGTGGCCTCAGCGCTGAAAAACCGCACCCGCCCCGCGCCATAGCCAAGGCCAATCACCGCAAAGAACGGCAGAGTTTTCAAGAGGATTGTCAGCATAGGGTCAGAGTTTCACGCCGCGCTGGCAGTTACAAGGCCACGGCTGGCACAGAGGTGTGTTGGCGTCAGCACAACCGCGCAAACCCTAAAAAACCGTTAACGGGGCCACCATAACCCGTTGATATTGTTTAAGCGCAAGGTCTGCCCACGCGCGGACAAAGCCTCAACCTCCGCCAATCAACACCCCGGCTGCAAACACCAAAGCCCCGCCCAGCACCACCTGCATGGCCGCCCTTAAGAACGGTGTCTCCATAAACTTGTTCTGAATCCAGGCAATCGCCCACAATTCGACAAACACCACCACCATCGCGATGCTGGTCGCGGTCCAGAAATCCGGGATCAGATAAGGCAGCGCGTGCCCCATCCCGCCCAGCGTCGTCATCACCCCCGACGCCAGTCCGCGCTTGAACGGGCTGCCCCGCCCTGACAGCACCCCATCATCGTGTGCTGCCTCGGTGAACCCCATCGAGATCCCCGCCCCCACACTCGCCGCCGTCCCCACCAGAAACGTCGTCCATGTATCCTGAGTGGCAAAAGCCGTCGCAAAGATCGGTGCCAAGGTAGAAACCGAGCCATCCATCAGCCCCGCCAACCCCGGCTGCACCCAAGTCAGGATAAACTGCCGCCGCGCCACCTTATCCTCGCCATCGCGCACCTCCGGCCCCAGCAGATCGGCCTCCAACCCCTCGGCGTGCTGCTCATGCCCCGCCTCCGCCGCCGCCAGATCCCCCAGCAACTTCCGCGTCGCCGCATCCTTGGTCCGCGCCGCCGCACGGGCGTAAAACTCCGCAGCGCCATGCTCCATCGCGCGGGCCTCGTCGCGGATACGCTCCAGCCCCAGATTCTCGGTCAGCCAAACCGGGCGGCGCGCATAAAACCCGGCGACATGTTCGCGCCGGATCAGCGGGATAACCGTGCCAAAGCGGCTGACATGCAGGTCAATCAACATCTGCCGATGCCCGTCCTCTTCGACCGCCATCTCGTCAAACACCGCCGCCGAAGCCGGATATTCCGCCCGCAGCCCTTGGGCATAGGTCCGGTAGATCCGCGCGTCGTCCTCCTCGGACGAAATCGCCAGCGCTACCACCTCTTGCTCGGTCAGATCGGCAAAACGCCTGCGGTTGGAAATATTGAAACCCATGTCAGACTCATCTCGGCTTGATTTGGAATGATTCTAAATATCCTGATCACGCCGCAAACACCAAGCCCAAATCACAATCTGAACCGTCAAGTTCAGATTTCACTTGCCAAACTGAACGAATCGGTTCATTTTGCAATCTGAACCAAACAGTTCAGATATAGGAACTCGATATGAAACCCTTCGCTACCGCCGTGCTGCTGACCCTCGCCGCCGCCACCCAAGTCTCGGCCTTCTCGATGAGCGTCAATCTCCCCGACCTGACCTTCCCGCCGACCACCACCAGCATCTCGTCGCAAAATGCGGCACAACCCGGCAAGTGACCAACCGCTTGCTCGTCCCCCTGCCGCCGCTATAGACTGTGGTAAGGGGGACAGCATGGGTGCCAAGCCACAACTGATCGTTAAGGGTCGCAAGTTCGATCAAGTGCTGGAAGGCGCGCGCACGGTATTCATGCGCGACGGCTTTGAACGCGCCTCGGTCGATGACATCGCGCGCGAGGCCGGGGTGTCAAAAGCCACGCTTTACGCCTATTTCCCCGACAAACGCCTGCTTTTCCTGGAAATTGCCAGCACCGAATGCCGCCGTCAGGCCGATGATGCCGAATCCCACATCGACCCCAACACCCCGATTGCCGACATCCTGCGCTTGGCCGCGCAAAAGATCACTGCCTTCATGCTGTCGGATTTCGGCCAACGTATCTACCGCATCGCCGTGGCGGAATCAGAAAATTTCCCCGCTGTCGCACATCAATTCTACCATTCCGGCCCGAAACTGGTGCAAGACCGCATCGCCGAAATCCTGCGTTGCGCCACCGAGCGCGGCGAGTTGGTCGTCGACGACATCCCCTTTGCCGCCGCGCAATTCGCGCAGCTCTGCAAGGTCGACATTCAAGACCGGATGATCTTCACGCCCAACCCGTGCTGCACCGCCGCCGACGCCAACCGCGTGATTGAGGGTGCCGTCAGTATGTTCATGGCGCGCTACGGGGCAAAACCCTAACCGTTTTCGCGCAAAACCCCGCCCGCGAGATACAAAGACCCGCAAATCAGCACCCGCGCACTGGGCGATTCTGCCGCAATCGCAGCCAAAGCGTCGGCCACCGAGCCCGCGACCACCGCATCCATCCCGACACTCAGGGCCGCATCACGCGTCACATCGGCGGGCAGCGTGTTCTTCTCACCGGGGATAGACACCGCGTGCAGCCGCCTCACCTGCGGGGCCAATGGCTGCATATACCCCCGCACATCCTTGGTGTTCAACATGCCGCAGATCAGATGCGTCTCGCGCGCAGGCATCCGCGCCAAAGTCGCCGCCACCGCCGCCCCGCCCGCCGGATTGTGTCCGCCGTCCAGCCACAACTCGACGCCCGGAGCACTGTCCACCAGCGGCCCCACCCGCAACCGCTGCATCCTTGCGGGCCAATTGGCTTTCGTCACCGCCGCCTCGCAGGCCGCCGCATCTTTCCCCAACGCCCGCAACGCCGCAATCGCCGCCCCGGCGTTTTGCACCTGAAACGGCCCCGGCAGGTTCGGCAAGGGCAGGTCCAACAACCCGTTTTCGTCCTGATAGACCAGCCGCCCGCGTTCTTCCCAGGCACTCCACTGTTGGCCAAACGCCAGCACCGGGCAGCCCAACCGCGCCGCGCGTGCCTCAATCACCGCCATGCCTTCATCTTCTTGCGGGCCAATCACGCACGGCACACCGCGCTTCAATATCCCGGCCTTTTCGACCGCAATCTCGGCCAAAGTTTCACCCAGATATTGCTGATGGTCGATCGAAACCGGGGTGATCACCGTCAAGATCGGCTTGGCCACCACGTTCGTTGCATCCAAACGCCCACCCAAACCGACTTCTAGCAAAGTATAATCCGCCTTCACCCGGCTGAACGCCAGAAACGCCGCACAGGTGGTGATTTCAAAAAACGTGATCTCATCCGGGCCGTTCGCCACCACACATTCATCCAGCAACGCCGTCAGCGCATCCTCGGAAATCAGCTCGCCCGCCAACCGAATCCGCTCATGAAACCGCGCCAGATGTGGCGAGGTATAGGCGTGCACCAGCGATCCTCCCGCCTCCAGCCCGGCCCGGATCATTGCTTGCGTACTGCCCTTGCCATTGGTTCCGGCGATGTGGATCACCGGGGGCACCGAGCGTTCGGGGTTGCCCAGTGCCGCCAACAACCGCTCCACCCGGTCCATCACAAGGTCGATCACCTTGGGATGCAGCGTCATCATCCGCTCAAGTACCGCGTCAGAACTCACGCTTTGACCTCTGCCGCCTCAAGAATATCGCCCGGCGGCGGTAAATCACCCTTTACCGCAGGCGACTGGTTCATCAGCATCCGCAGGATGGTCACCAATTCTTCGCGCAAAGCTTTCCTATGCGTCACCCGGTCTAGCATACCGTGATCCAACAGATATTCGGCGCGCTGAAAGCCCTCGGGCAGCTTTTCTCGAATGGTCTGCTCGATCACCCGCGGGCCTGCGAAACAGATCAGCGCGTTGGGTTCGGCAATCTGCACATCGCCCAACATCGCATAAGACGCGGTGACGCCGCCGGTGGTCGGATGCGTCAAAACCACCACATAGGGCAGCCCGGCTTCCTTCAGCATCTGCACCGCCACCGTGGTGCGCGGCATCTGCATCAAGGACAAAATCCCCTCTTGCATCCGCGCGCCGCCCGCAGCTGAGAACAGCACCAGCGGCCGTTTGGTCGCCACCGCCCGCTGCGCCGCCGCGATGATGGCATTGCCGACATACATGCCCATCGACCCGGCCATGAAACTGAAATCCTGCGCCACCGCGATGATCGGCGTACGGCCCACCTCGCCCTCGGCCACCAGCATCGCCTCGCGCTCGCCGGTCACCTTTTGCGCCGCTTTCAGGCGGTCCGGGTATTTCTTCTGATCGCGGAAATGCAGCGGATCGACCACCGGTTCCGGCACCTTCACCTCGACAAACACGCCGACATCAAACAGCCCAATAAACCGATCGCGCGGGGAAATCGCCATATGGTGATCGCAGGAGGTGCAGACGTTCAGATTCGCCGCCAGTTCGCGGTGAAACAGCATCGTCCCGCATTCCGGGCATTTCGTCCAAAGATTCTCGGGCACCTCGCGGCGCGAAAACAGCGAGTTGATCTTCGGGCGGACGTAGTT
>JBKJTI010000136.1:0-9313 GCA_046590425.1 Cypionkella sp.
GTGGCGGTGGTTGAAGCCATACATCAGCACCTTGCCGCAAGCCGCCTCGACGTCGCGGATGTCTTCAACCTCGGCTGCGGTGAAGGCCGGGGGCTTTTCGCACATCACATGCTTGCCTGCGCGCAAAGCCGCGATGGTCATATCTTTGTTCAAAGCATTGATGCAGCAGATGAACACCGCATCAATCGCGGGATCCTGGAAGATGGCTTCTGGGCTGGCCACCGCCAGATCCTCGGGCGGGGTATCGGCTGGGAATCCATAGATCGCGCGCACCTGACCTGACCCTGTGCGCAGCACGGCCTCGTGTCGGGTTTGCCCCATCTTGCCGTAGCCGATAATCCCGAAATTCAACATGCTTCTTTTTCCAATAGCTTACGCCGCAAGACGCCGCATTTCAGCCTGTCTTGCCGCGGCAGATCCCAGACCCCGGGCGGGCTACATCGGGCCTGCGCAAGCGACTAACACGCCAGATTGCCGTCTGCAACATGGCGAGCAGTGCCCGCGTTTTGATACTGCCCTGTGTGAGATGGGATAACATTGCGCTTATGTCGGTCAAGACGATGTCCTGCCAAGCTTGCCTGTAAAGTCTATAAAATAGACAAAAACGCAAATAGTGCCAACCACATATTTCTAAGGCATTGACCCTGCAGAACGCAAGCTCGAAGATCGCAGTCCAGCCAAGGGAGATCTGACGATGACATTCCATCAGGACAGGAGCCTTCTAGCTCTATCTCGGCTTCGTCGATTTCTTGCGCCAGCAGTGCTGAATGCCTTCGATGCAGTAGTGACCGAGGCGGATGGGCAAAGTCCGGCCGAGTTCTGGCCTAAAGTAATCGCCGCAATTACCGACCGCAACGACCTGCTGCTGTCGCGACGATGGCGCTTTGCCTCGCGACGAGCCCTCGATGTGCTTATCGAAGAAATCCTTTGCGCTCAGGAATATTTTGCCGAGACTTCCGCATCAGAACCCCGCATCATCGACTTAGGCGCGAATTTCGGACTTGCCACCTTCTTCTTCCGCCGTTGTTATCCCAACTCGCTAATTGAAGCCTTTGAACCAAATCCGGCACTGGCCGACATTATGCAACTCAACCTCGACCGCAATGACTGGAACGCTGCGGTAAACCTGCAGCGCGTGGCGATCTCGGACCGCGACGGCGAGACCTCGTTCTTTGTGTCGGCGGATGAGGATGCCGCCTCTTCGTTGATTGCAGCGCGTGCGCCTCAAGATGCGCAGGAAATCCGCGTCCCCACGGTTGACATCCGCAGTCTGCTGGATCGCCCGGTGACTCTTCTCAAAATTGACGTGGAGGGCGCAGAAGGCGCCATCTTTCGGGCGGCAGGGCAACAACTGCGCGCATGCGAAACGATCATCGGTGAATCCCACAGCATGGAGGATAGCAACACCCTGTTGCCGGTTCTGACAGCCTTGGACGCAGCTGGTTTCGAATGGTCGGTGGCACGCAGTGTCTGGGACGAACGCGGCGACCGGCTTCGCCTAGCTCGTCATGTGCATAAGCGGCAATCCTACGCCTTCTTTGCGCGCCGGAAGGATTAACAGGCCACAGTATAACATCTTGTGTGATTGAGGCGTGTTTGTCATGATCGGGCAATGCTGCGTTGGGATACGGCGCTGAAATGGCTCCGGAACAGAGCCGGGCAGTTTGCCGCACAATTGGAGACGGATAATGCGCGTCATTTCAGGCGAAGATGCTTGGGCCTCTTTTCGGACGAACAAGGCTTTTCGCTGGGGTCAGCATTCACCCAAAGATGCACCTGCGCCATCGCGAACGGGCAAGCTTGTTATGTTACCCCGCGTGTCACCGAAGTTCCGCTTTGATGCCAAAGAAACCATTTTCACCATTGGCTCATGCTTCGCACGCCATGTTGAATCGGTTCTGGAAACCTACGGCTACAGCTTCCGCACACGAAACCCGGAGAATTTTGTCAGCCCAGAAGAATGCACCTCGGCGAATGGTTTCTTCAACAAGTACACCACCGCTTCGATGTTGAACGAAATTCGCTGGGCTGTTTCAGGCGAACCTTTCCCTGAGGCGGGTTTCACCGAGGCTGACGGGCGCTGGAGCGACGGGCAATTGCCCGCAAACTTCGCGTCGCTGGCGCGGGCTAAAGAAATTCGCGCACGGGTGAGTTCCATCATGGCGGATGTGCGCAGTGCCGATTACCTGATTCTGACGCTTGGTTTGGTAGAGTGCTGGCATGACGCTGAAACCAATCTTTATCTGAACGGCGCTCCGACGGCAGGGACAATCAAAAAATATCCTCACCGGTTCAATGTCCACGTCCTCGATTATCGCGCCAACATGGCGGCACTAGAAGAACTGCATGACCGAGTCACAGCGGTAAATCCGGGTATTCGGCTGATTGTGACAGTCTCGCCGGTGCCGCTTGGTGCGACCTTCACCGGCGAGGATATCGTCGCCGCCAATAGCTACTCAAAATCCACGCTTCGCGCCGTCGCGGGCGATTTTACCGCCGCCAGGGGGACAGCGGATTATTTCCCAAGCTACGAAGCAGTGATTGAATCTTCGCCGCCCGCCACTTGGATGGACGACATGATCCACGTTCGGATCGAACTCGTTCGCTGTGTGATCGCGCATTTCGTCAAGCATTACGGCTCGCCGGGAATCGCAGCTCTAGTCGATTTGGATGCCGTGCTGGCGGCATTGGCCGGGGCAATGCCATTCCGCGCAGCGGGCTAAATGCGGTCATAAGATCTAGGGACAACGCTGACGATGCATCAGTCGAAAATTTAAGTCTGGATATTCCGGACATCTGACGGTAGAATGAACGATCACCTCTGACGCTTACCTGCATGAAATCGGTGCACAACTTGTTTGACAAACATCGGCCACTACGACAAACGAATTTTGAGTGATGCAGGGAAGCCCTCGCGATTTGTGCATCAGAGTCCAAGCAGTGGAGAAACGGAATTGCCTATTCTTTCTGATGAGGAAATCAGCGATCTGATCAATCTTGGTGATCCTTTCGAACAGCTTGATGCACTTTCGGGACGTGCTGCTGGGAAAGATGTGTTTGTGCTCAGCTGCGGCCCGTCGCTTTCGGAATATAGTGCCGACCAACTGCGCGAATACCTGAGCGGCTCCTGCGTCATAGTGGTTAAACAGGCTTACGACGTTGTTCCCGACCTTGCAGATTTCCAGATTCTCAATACCTGGAATAGTCAGCGATATGATTATTCACGACGTCGCCCGTTCATTTTGCGCGAGGGTGCGCTTGGCGATCCGCCAGTTTTTGGGGACTCGGACCTGAATCTAGTTGTGAAGAAACCGAGTGCCCTTTCCGAGCAGCTTGCCCGCAAGCAGAATTTTGCTGATTTCAGCTTTGCACGCTCGCTTGACCGGCCTTGGGGTCCCGGTGTCTTGTATGAGATAGGCTTCTATCTCGCCCAACATTTGGGGGCGCGGCGGGTGATTACATTGGGTTGGGATGTCGGCGCGAAGAATTCTTCAGTAATGCCACATTTCTACGACAAACCCGATCCATACCGTACTGGGATCCTAGCGGTTGCAGAAAAGATGAAACCTGTGGCAGAACGCAATCGTTATCTGCATGAGAACGGCGTCCTCTACAACAAACCCCGAATAATTCCGGATGAGGTAGAAGCTTGCATATTGGCAAGCGAAGGTTGGAACCAGTACCTTTCTGATGCTGAGATTGAGTTAATCGTAGTGTCGTCCGCTTCGCTCGTTTCCGAAAGTATCCGTCGTGCTCGTCTAGAAGACCTGATCTGAAGACACAGTCATGTATTCTCATCGTCCGCGGGACGCGGTGGGAAGCTCCGATTTTGCACCCGCACGATGAAAAGACCCATGCGCAAGCAAACAGTATCGCCCTCAAAATCCTCTGCTAAACCAGCCATTCCAGATATTCAAGAAGCTGCCGCACCATCCGGCGACCCGCGTCGCTGCGGAATTTCCGAGGCGACATCAGATGCTGCGTCCGGGTTTGCACTTATTCGAGGCTGGGTGAGCGATCCGACCAATATAGCGTCCATTTTTCTGGAAGGGCCCGGCGGTGAGTCCCTGGGCGAAGCTAGCCTGACTTTGCGCCGAGTCGATATATCGGCGGCGCAAGGCCGCGATCCAGCGGAGCTAAATGGTTTCGCCGTCACGTTGGATTCAACGTTTGGCGAAGGCGCGATGGTGTGGGCACGGTTCGTGGATGCAGAAGGTAACGTTTTGACCCAGACAGGCGTCAAAATCAGGCTGGGTACCGTGAGCAACTCGACTGTCTCAACGATAATTCAATCCGAGGTTAGCGTGCAAGTGCCAAGCTTCGTTATCAGTGAAGCAGTATTCTTTGGCAGAAAAGGCGACATCAGCGTGCGCGGCTGGACCAGCATGCCGCAGGCAATTGCCGTCGTGCGTTTGAGGATCGGCAACGAGACGCTGGGTGTTGCAAACCTAGAAGTGGCGCGACCGGATGTATCCCAACAGTTGGGAATGCCACTGTGCACAGCGGTTGGTTTTGTTTTTGCAGGAAATTCGCAGTCGGCGAAATTGGGCCAGACATTAGAAGCAACCTTCATCGGTAGCACTGGACGTCCGGTCGGCAAGGCTACGCGGGTTATGGGGCAAAGCGCCCGCCTGACCGACCTGATGTTCGCCTATGATTTTGAAAGTCGCCAACTGAGGCTCAGCGGGTGTGTCTTTCCGGAAAGGAATCTGCGTGCAATAGCGGTTAATTTCACCAAGGGCCGTGTACATTTCATCCGCAAAATCTTCCAATTCCGTCCTGGTGATGTTGACAAGGATCCCTTCGGCCGTGCGCTCTATTCGGGTTTCATAGATCGGATCCCTCATGTCGGGGAAGGTGATGTCCGAACCGCCAGCTTGGATCTTCTTTACACCGACGGCAGTCATCATCGTTGGTTCATCCCCCCTGAATTGGTGCAGATGGACTTGCCGGAAGCTGCCGTCGAGCAGGTTGCAATCAACTGGATGCAGGGCGATATCAGCATCAAGGGCTGGCTGCGCAGTCGCCAAGCGGTCACCGGCATTGAGCTGCAAGTGAACGGCCAGACTGTCTATGGTGTGCCACAAATTGCCCCGAGCGAACGCATCCAGAAACTATTCGGCTTTCGTGGTCGGATGGCGCAGGAATTCAAATTGGTAGGGGAAATGAATGCGGCACTCCAGCATCCCGACGCACTATATGCCACCGGCTTCAAGGTTCGTCTGCGATTGATGACGCGTGATCAGGTTCTACATGAGATAGAGCAGGATAACGTGCCTTCAGAGGTGCACATAGGGCGCATCGGCTTCCTGCAGTTCGATCGCCGTAACAATGTCTTTCATGCATCCGGGGAGATCGCTTGCCCGATTGTCCCCACCCACGCGCAGCTTCTTGTGAACGAACGCCCAATTGACGTGCCGCTTCCAGTGCAGATTTCGGCGCATGATGGTATGGGTTACTTCAGCTGGACGCATGAGGTTAACGCCGCCATGCAGCCAGGCAGCACTATCGTGCTGCGCTTTCAAGATGGCGAGGGTAGGGTGCTTGGTACGTTAAACTCGGGCACCTTGAAACCGCTGTTCGTCGTCGGGCACGTCGCACTCGAGCGGATGGGAGTCGACGAACTGGCAACTAATCTGTCTGAAACCTACGTGGCAAACAGTAAGATGTCCGGTGCCTCAATATGTTTCGTGATGCAAGGGCGGATCGATACTGGAGCGAACGGCGGCGGGCTACAACGCCTGGTCGACCTGATGCAAAGTTTCCATAAGGCAGGCTATGCGACCGTCCTGATCGACCGCAGCGAGCCGTGGACTTTACTGCAACGGCCTGCGGCCTATCGTCAATTTCGTGAGATTTGCGATCTACATCTGATGGTGCCCCAAGGGATAAAATACAAGTTTGCCGAGACGTTGGCCAAACAGATCGATGCTGATCACCGCCTAATCCCTCCAGACTTCAAAGTGCGCGGCAAAACCTTTGTCGAAGCCCTACGTAGTGCTGGCGAAGGCATGCACGAGGAGATCAAGAACCATGCGCTAGTGGCACGGATCGATCCGGTATTCAACATGGTCGCCGCAGCGCTAGTGAATATCCTGATGCCCAAAGCCGTCATTTCAACTTACGCTTGGAGCGGCGGGATGCACGACTTTCTTCGCCCCGGTATACACGGCATGATCGACACCATCGACGTGCAGGCGCTGCGGGCCGAGGTCTTCCGCAAGGCCCGCGTCGATTTCGGCACTGATGCGGTGCCGGATCCTAGCAAGTTCGACGTCGAACTTGACGACGAGTTGAAGCTTCTGGCCAAGGCCGCCTCGCTCATCGCCATTTCGCGGGAAGAACAGGCCTATCTCGTAAATCACATTAACCCGGCCAAGGTGGTTTGGGCCGGCGTTTCGGCGTTCAACGGTGTCGCCCTGCCACACAGCGCAGCGAATTGCCGTCAAGTGCTATTCGTCGGCAACGCTTATGAACCGAATATTGATGGCATCCGCAAATTCATAATAGAGCAATGGCCGACCGTGCTCGCCCGAGTACCGGATGCCCGGTTGGTAGTGGCTGGCAAAGTGGCGGAGATTGTGGCCGATCTTGCGCAGCCTTCGCTGGAGTTGCTTGGGATCGTTCACGATTTGAGACCTATCTACGAAGCAAGCGCAGTGGCGCTCAATCCGATCCGGTTCGGCACCGGAACCAGCGTCAAATTAGTGGAGACGCTGTCGATGGGTCGTGCCCTAGTTACCACACCGGTGGGCGCGCGCGGCTTTGAAAAGGCAACACGCAGCGGGGCTCTGAAGGTGGCAGAGATCGACAACTTCGCTAGTGCCGTTGCTGACCTTCTGCTCGATAATGTTGCTCGCTGGATCGTCGAAAGCGTCGCCATTAAATTCGCCGAAACTCGCCTAGCGTCAGGCCAGGTCCATGTCGATCTTTTCAACCATCTTGAAAGTAAACTATACTATAACTAGTGCCTATCTGGGTTGCGCTAGAATATTGGGAGAACAGCCGGATGACAAATACGCCCGACCTGAAGATCGAAAACGGAGTGTTGATTGGGCGAGATGGGGACCTTTTTCTTGCTGGTGGAACGCACGAGATTGTAGAGTTCATCCTTGGCCGCGAATTGCCCGCGCGGACCACCCAACTTTTGCATGACAACATTGTGCGGCGCCAGATGCTATCGCAGCATTACAACAGCGAGTTCCTCCAACTGGTAGCGCCCGAAAAATACATGGTGCAGTCGGAGAATTTCCCGGTGCCGCAGCCGGGACACTTCGCCAGCGCTTATCTGGCAAAACGTTTTGATGATTTGGTGTATCCGGTGGCAGAGTTGCGGGCAGCAAAAGGCGGCAGAGCTTACAGTCAGACCGACAGTCATTGGTCACTGCATGGACTTATCGCAATAGCTGGTTTGGTCGCCCGCCGGGCCGGCCTGAATGCTACAAGCGTCGATGCAGTTCTTGAACCGGTTGCAGCGTCGATCAAGGCCGACGGAGGATCTTTCGTTGGTGATCTCGGCCGCAAACTAAGCGTGCAACAAGGCGAGCCGCGATTACGATTTGACACTGTCTTTAATCACAAGACTTATGAAAATGGCATGGGGCATGACTTCAAGAAGCCGATCAATGATGGAAGGCTGATTGTCATCGAAAGCCCGGATTCCGCGACTGAGCAAACATTGTTGATTTTTGGCGACAGTTACATATTTCATGCGTTGAACCTGCTCGCACTATTCTTTCGCAAAATCGTCTTTTGCCGTAGCCGCTTCTTTCACGAAGAAATCGTTATGATGGTTCGCCCGAACCTGATCATCTCCCAGATGGCCGAACGCTATATGGGATCGGTCGCATCGGACATGGCTGCACCGCCATTCATGCTGGTGCCCTATCTGTTGGAAAGACCAGTCGCGATGGATGTGAATACAGCTCTGGCCTTTACGCGTGTACTGTCGGCGGGGAGGAATTTCGATCCCGCAGTTTTTGGAATGAGGCCGCAGCAAATAGCTACTACGAATAACTGAAGTATTGCACGAAACGCAGTTTCTATTGTCCATTCAGGCGTGCTGCGCATCTATGATCCTTGCTCACATCTGATAAAGCAGCTGATATCCGATGGTATCGCGCCCGTCCAAGTGTTGTTCCGTTGGTAGCGACGCCAATTGAGGTTTGGTTGTAAGGGCTGTACCCGCCCCGTGGTTTCCGCTTAGCGGCGTTTATGGCATGATTTCTGGGCCTAGGCGGCCTGCATTTTCTCTCTTTTTCGTGGCTAATTTTGCCGGTTGGATGTTTCCGAGGGCCGATGGGGTGTAAGCGGTGCGCCACCCCCGTGATTTCGGCTTGATGTGACTTCGGGCATTTCGTCCTGCAACTAAGTTCGCGGGAGGCTGGCTGTGGAGCCCCAAAACGAGCACCGGATGGAGGTGCGCGGGTCGAAGGGAGTGTCGCGGATCAAGGTCCTGGATTGCCCGACCGGGCGGCGGCGATGGCCGGATGGTAATCCCCCCCGAAAGTAAGGGGGTAACCACCCCATTGGCACCGCCTACCTGACGGCGGGGCGACGATCTAAGATACGTTGCTAAAGACGTCGTTAACGACGTGTCTTATGCGGGGTGTGCGATGCGTGGTGAAATTCTTGGCATGGAGCGGCGGCGATTTTGGCGCGACGAGGACAAGCTGGAGATTATTGTGTCGGTTGGGATCGCCGGGGCGACGGTGACGCAGGTGGCACAGCGCCATGAGGTGACCCGGCAGCAGATTTACGCCTGGCGGCATGAGCTGGAGAAGAAGGGTCTTTGGTCGCCCGATGCCGGGGCGCGTTTCTTTCCATTGGATATGCCAGTGCCGGCAGGGATTCCGGTGGCGCAGGCACCGGTCGCTGAGCGGCCACCCCCGGCTGCTGTTGAATTGCGCCTGCGTGGCGGGCGTAGTTTGCATTTTGAAAGCACGATCGACCCGATTGCGCTGTCGGCGCTGATCCGCGCGGTGGACGGGGCATGATCGGCCCCGGCACCGGTGTGCGCGTGTATCTGGCCTGCGGGGTCACGGATATGCGCAAGGGGATCGCGGGGTTGGCAGCGCTGACCCAGGACGTGTTGCGGCAAAAGCCTGCCAGTGGGGCGGTGTTTGCGTTTCGAGGTCGTCGAGGTGACCGGATCAAGCTTCTGTTCTGGGATGGGCAGGGGTTTTGCCTCTATTACAAGTGACCTGCCCCCCGGTCGTCCCTCGTTCATAACGAGAGTCCTTGGGTTTGATAGTCGGTGGTTTCGGTTTGGGCAAGCGCGCCGGGCGCGGAGCCTTCAAATTGCTCAAGCGCC
>JBKJTI010000145.1:0-11019 GCA_046590425.1 Cypionkella sp.
GTGACGGCGCAGATGGTGGGGAATTTTCAGGCCGGGGGGGCTGCGATCAACCAGCTGTGCCGGGCGAATGGCGCGGAATTGTCGGTGATTGCGTTGGAGTTGGATCGACCCACGGCGGACTTTACCGCAGGCCCTGCGATGACTGAGGCCGAAACCTTGGCCGCGATGCAGGCCGGGGCGGATGCGGTGGATGTCAGCGCTGACGTGCTGATCCTCGGCGAAATGGGCATCGGCAATTCCACCGTGGCGGCCGCGATGACTTCTGCGCTGTTTGGCGGTGATGTAGCCGGATGGGTTGGTGCCGGAACCGGATCGGACAGCGACGGCATCAAGCGCAAGATCGCCGCGATTGGGGCCGGGCTTGCCCGCCACAACGGCCTGCCCGCGATGGGCATTCTGGCGGCCTTGGGCGGGCGGGAACAGGCGGCGATTTGCGGCGCGGTGCTCGCTGCGCGCGCGGCGCGGATTCCGGTGATTCTTGATGGTTTTATCTGCACCGCAGCGGCTTCGGCACTGTATGCGGCGGACCCTGCCCTGCTGGATCACTGCCTCGTCGGCCACCAAAGCGCCGAGCCGGGCCACCGCAAGCTTTTGACCGCAATCAATAAACGCGCCGTGCTAGAATTCGACATGCGCTTGGGCGAAGGCTCTGGTGCTGCCCTCGCCCTTGGCATTCTGCGCGCGGCCTTGGAGTGTCACAACGGCATGGCCACCTTCGGCGAGGCCGGGGTTTCTGAATCTGAGAATCCGGGGGCATGACCCCG
The DNA here is from genome assembly GCA_046590425.1 of Cypionkella sp. Taxonomy (GTDB): domain Bacteria; phylum Pseudomonadota; class Alphaproteobacteria; order Rhodobacterales; family Rhodobacteraceae; genus Cypionkella. The sequence continues at coordinate 765 of JBKJTI010000145.1, forward strand.
CTGCGCGCCCGACTTGCAGAGGTGCAACTGGCGGTGGTGCTGCTGACCCGCCTGCCTGCGGGGCGGATGGCCGAAGCCCCTGCAATTGGTGCAGCGGTTTGGGCATTTCCACTGGTCGGTGCGCTGGTCGGGGGAATTGCGGCGGCGGTTTTGGTTGGAGCGCTGGCGCTGGGCATTGCTCCACCGCTGGCGGCAGGGCTCGCCTTGGCGACAGCCATTTTGGCCACCGGGGGCCTCCATGAAGACGGCCTCGCCGACTGCGCCGATGGCTTTGGCGGCGGCCGCGACCGGGCGCGCAAGCTGGAAATCATGCGCGACAGCCGGATCGGCAGCTATGGCGGGCTGGCGATGATTCTGTCGTTGGGGTTTCGCTGGCAGGCGATGGCGATTTTGGCGGCGCAGCACCCGGCTTTCGCACCTCTTGCGCTCATCACTCTGGCAATGTCGAGCCGTGCCGGGCTGGGGTTTGCCTTGCTGTGGCTTCCCGCCGCGCGCGGCGATGGCATGGGGAAATCGGCGGCAGGCACCAGCTTTGCGCGCGCGATGATTGGGCTGGCGCTGACATTTGTGACTTTGGTGATCTTGCTGCCGTGGCCGTGGGGTGCGGTTTCGGTATTTGCAGCGCAGCTAGGCGTTCAACTGATCTTCGCCCGTATCGCCCTACGCCAGATCGGCGGCCAGAGCGGCGATGTTCTGGGCGCGATGCAGCAGTTGGCGGAAGTCGCAGGCTGGCTGGTTTTGGCACGCTGAGCAGTCCGAGCGAGCGGGGGCTAGCCCCCGCGCCCCCAGAATATTTGAGCCAGTATGAAAGCCTTAAAGGCTTGGGCGCTTCTGCAAAAGCGGCATCACATCCGCCATCTCTGGCCCAGCATCCAGCCCGGTAACCGCACGGCGCAGCGGGCGGAACAGGGTTTTGCCCTTGCGCCCCGTCGCCTCTTTCACCGCCGTTGTCCATTCGCCCCACGTCGCGGTTGTCCACGGACCTTCTGGCAGCATCTCAAAGGCTTGCGCCACGAACTCACGATCTTCCTCATCGACGAGCGGCACAGCGCCATCGCGGAACAGCACCCACCAGCCCTCCAGATCGGCCAGCACCGTGATGTTGGCCTTTGCGACGTTCCAGAACAATTCTGCCTTGTCGGCAGGCACGCCCAGCGCCGTGATTTTCTCGGCCACATTCGCCAAAGGCAGCGATTGCACATGCGCGCGGGTCAGCGGGAACAGATCTTCCGCGTCGAATTTCGTCGGGGCCGCGCCAAAGCTGCCGATGTCAAAGCCGTCGATCAGGTCTTGCATCGACGACGCCAGTTCCACCGGCTTTGACGACCCCAGCCGCGCCATCAGCGACAACAGCGCCATCGGCTCTACCCCGCGTGCGCGCAGATCGCGCAGGCTGAGCGTGCCGAGACGCTTGGAGAGTTCCTCACCCTTCGGTCCGGTCAGCAGCGAGTGGTGCGAGAAGTTCGGCGGCACCCCACCCATCGCCTGCATGATCTGGATCTGCGTCGCGGTGTTGGTCACATGATCCGCCCCGCGCACGATCGAGGTCACGCCCATATCAATATCATCGACCGACGAGGCGAAGGTATACAGGATCTGCCCATCCGCCCGGATGAGCACCGGGTCAGACACCGATGCCGCGTCAATCGAGATCGGCCCGAGGATGCCATCAGTCCACTCAATGCGCTGTTGATCCAGAAGAAAACGCCAATAGCCCGCACGACCTTCTTCCCGCGCTTTTGCCTTTTCCGCATCCGTCATCCGCAGCGACGCGCGATCATAAACCGGCGGCTTATGCATGTTCAGCTGTTTCTTGCGCTTCAGGTCCAACTCAACCGGCGACTCAAAACACTCATAAAACCGCCCCGCCGCGCGCAACTGATCCGCTGCCTCGCGGTAGCGATCAAACCGCAGAGATTGCTGTTCCACCCGGTCCCAGTGCAGACCCAGCCATTCCAGATCGAACAGCAGACCATCGATGTATTCCTGCTTTGATCGTTCCTGATCGGTGTCATCCAGCCGCAGAATGAACGTGCCGCCAGCCTTCCGGGTGATCAGATAATTCATCAACGCCGTGCGCAAATTGCCGACATGGATATAGCCGGTGGGCGACGGGGCAAAGCGGGTAATCGTGGGACGATCGGTCATTTCGGCTCTCCTGCAATCGGCCTTCCCTGTCATATGGCCCACCATTTGTCCAGTTATCGCCTTGCAGCTTTCAGCGCGGCGACTAGGCTGTGGCGCATGACCAAGCCCCATGCCAGCCTCACCGCCCCCGATGGCGCAGAAATCGAGGCCCTCGCCCGCGCAGCCATCGCCGATTTGCCGCAACCCTACCGCATCGCCGCCCAGCACGTCGCGCTGCGGATCGAGGATTTTGCCAGCGATGACATGTTGGCCGAACTCGGCGTTGAGAGCCCGTTCGAGTTGACAGGCCTCTACGACGGCATCCCACTGACCGAGAAATCCGTGTTAGATCAAGTGCTTCAACCCGATATGATCTGGCTGTTTCGCCGCCCGATCCTGGATGAATGGGTCGAGCGCGGCAATGTCAGCCTGCAAGAACTGGTCAGCCATGTCCTGGTCCACGAACTTGCGCATCATTTCGGCTGGAGCGATGCCGAAATCGGCGCGATTGATCCCTGGTGGGAGTAACTGCTGCGCGATGACGGCGCTTGTCACTTGGACAGCGCGCATAAATCTTTCTATCATAGCGATACGCCACATTCTTTGCCTGTATTTAGGAGAGCTAACCCATGTTTGAAAGATCCATCCTCGCCGCCGTTCTCAGCGCGAGCCTTGCCCTCCCGGCTTTTGCGGGGCCGGTGGTTGACAAAGCGACTGAAATCGAAGGCCTGATGGCCGCCGACAATGCCAGCGGTGCGTTAGATGCGGCGAACGCCCTGTTTACGACGGTGTGGGACAGCGGCAAGGACATCGGTATTCGTCAGACCGTTCTGGTGACTGAGCCCGCTGCGGGATATGGCATCTACAACCCGCGCCCGGATGAGAAATTCAAAGTGGACGAACCTGTCCTGATCTATGCCGAGCCCTATGGGTTCAGCTATGGCTCGGGCGGCGACGGGCTTTATACTATTGGGTTCATGGTCGATCTGAAGGTGATGACCGAAGCGGGCGAAGTGTTGGGCGAATTGCCCTCGGTCGCCAATCTGGATCTGACTTCGCGCTATCAGAACCGCGAGTTTCAGGCCAATCTGACCTATACATTGTCGGGCATCACCCCCGGTCGCTATGTGCTGGAAACCACCTTGCGTGATAAGAACTCTGAAAAATCCGGCACATTTCAGAATACCATTGAGATCGTCGAATAAGGCCACGACCCCATGGTTTCCCAGCAAACCCCAATCCTGACGCTTACCTTGAACCCCGCGCTGGATATGGCGACCGGGGTGGCGGAACTGGTGCCGGATCAAAAGTTGCGCTGCTCGGAACCCCTGCTTGATCCGGGCGGGGGTGGCCTGAATGTAAGCCGCGCGATTGCGGCTTTGGGCGGCGAAAGCCTTGCCTTCGTCGCTTTGGGTGGGCTGACCGGAGATCGGCTGGCGGGGCTGATCCGCGCGGAATCGGTGCCGTTTCTGGCACTGACCGCCCCCGGTGAAACCCGGCAAAGCCTGACCGTGACCGAAGCTAAAACCGGGCGGCAGTATCGCTTCATGTTGCCGGGGCCGGTGTGGTCAGAGGCGGATCAGGAACGGGTGTTCCTACTGCTGCGCGCCTCTGCACGACCGGGGGCGATTGGGGTGATTTCGGGCAGCCAGCCGCCGGGCGTTCCGGTCGATTTCCCCGCGCGCTTAGCCCGCTCGATGCCGGGGCTGAACGTGGTGCTGGATACGTCAGGCGCACCGCTTCGCGAAGCGGTTAGCCACCCGATTCCGGGCCTGTTCGTGCTGCGGATGGATGGCGAAGAAGCCGAAAGCATCGCCGGATACAAGCTAGAGACGCGCGCGCAAAGTGCTGATTTTGCATCCGATCTTGTCAAACGTGGCGTCGCACAGCGGGTGATCGTGGCGCGCGGGGCGGATGGCTCGGTGATGGCCGAAGCCGGGCGGCGGGTGTTTGCGAAAGCCGCGAAAGTGCAGGTCGTTAGCACCGTGGGTGCGGGCGACAGCTTTGTCGCGGGCTTTGTGCTCAGCCTTGCGCGCGGCGTGGATTCCGCGCTTGCGCTGGCCTATGGTTCGGCTTCTGCCAGTGCGGCGGTGACAACGGACGCGACGCAACTCTGTCGCTTGCAGGATGTTGAACGCCTGCTGGCAGAATGCGCAACCAGCAACGTTTAGCCGCGCGGAGCCCATAAAATCAGCGCCGCCCCTGCCAAAGCCAAAGCGGCACCACCAAGGTCGGCCCAATCAGGACGACTGCCCTCAACCAGCCAAAGCCACAACAGCGACGCCGCGATATAAACCCCTCCATAAGCCGCATAACTGCGCCCGGCATGGCTCGGCGGCGGCAGCGCCAGCAGATAGGCAAAGCCCGCCAAAGCCACGGCTCCGGGGATCAACCACAGCGCCGATGCCCCCCGCCACCAGCTCCACACCGCAAAACAGCCCGCGATTTCAAACAAGGCGGCGAGGATATAGAGCGGCAAGCGGTTCTCCCTGTGCTTAGCCCTCATCCCGCCAGCGGTTGGCGATGGGATAGCGGCGGTCGCCCGCAAAGGCGCGGCGGGTCAGCCTTGTGCCGGGTGCGGACTGGTAGCGTTTGTATTCGCTGATATACAAAAGGTGCTCGACCTTCTTTACCGTGGCACGATCAAAGCCCTTAGCCACCAGATCTGCCACCGACAACTCCTGCTCGACCAGCCCATCCAGAATCGCATCCAGCACCGGATAGGGCGGCAAGCTGTCCTCGTCCTTCTGATCGGGGCGCAGTTCCGCACTCGGCGGCTTGTCGATCACGCGCGGCGGGATAACTTCCCCGGCCGGGGCAAGCATCCAAGGACGGTGGTTGTCATTCCGCCAGCGGCAAGTGTCAAACACGCGGGTTTTATACAGATCTTTCAGCGGGTTATAACCGCCGTTCATATCGCCATAAATCGTGCAGTAGCCCACCGCCATCTCGGATTTATTGCCCGTGGTCAGCAGCATCTCGCCAAACTTGTTCGACATCGCCATCAGCAACAGCCCCCGCAACCGCGACTGCACGTTCTCCTCGGTTACCCCCGGCTGGGTGCCCTCGAACAAATGCCCCAAAGCCTCGCCCACCGCATCCTGCGGCGCGGTGATTGACACGGTATCGAGGCGACATCCCAAAGCCCCCGCCACCTGTGCTGCATCTTCCAACGAATGCGCCGAAGTGTAGCGCGACGGCAGCATCACACAGCGCACGTTCTCAGGCCCAATCGCATCGGCGGCCACAGCGGCCACAATCGCTGAATCTATCCCCCCCGACAGCCCCAACAGCACCTTCTTGAATCTGGTCTTGCCCAGATAATCCTGCAAAGACATCACCATAGCGCGGTAATCCGCCTCATAGGAAATCGGCATCTTCTCCATGATACCGGGTAAAGCCCGCCAGCCCGCATCGGTCTCCACAAAATCCACATGCGTCACGCAAGCGTCAAACTGCGGCAGTTGCGCGACCAAAACCCCACCGGGGTTCAACACAAACGACGCGCCATCAAATACCTGATCATCCTGCCCGCCGATCATGTTCAGATAGACCAGCGGCAGCCCGGTCTCGACCACCCGCGCCACCATCAGATTGGTCCGCACACTTGGCTTACCCCGGTGATAGGGCGAGCCATTCGGCACCAGCAAAATCTGCGCCCCCGTCTCGGCCAGCGTCTCACACACATCCGAATGCCAGGCGTCTTCACAAATTGGCGAGCCGATCCGCAGCGGCCCCATCCGATACGGCCCCTGCGGCGGGGCCGAAGCGAACACCCGCTTTTCGTCAAACACATCGTTGTTCGGCAGTTCGTGCTTCAGCACGGTGGCCGCAATCTTGCCGGCCTCAAGGATGTAATAGGCGTTGTAAAGCAGCCCATCCCGCACACAAGGCCCGCCAATCCCCAGCGCCGGACCATCGACGATCCGCACAGCCAAAGCCTCCACCGCTTGTATCGCATCCCGATGAAATGCCGGTTTCATCACCAGATCTTGTGTCTGATAGCCGGTGATGAACATCTCGGTCAGCGCCACCATCTGCGCCCCCGCCGCGCGTCCCTGCACCCAAGCCTCATAGGCCAGCGCTGCATTGGCCTCGATCGCGCCCAAGGTGGGGTTCAACTGTGCCAAAGTCAGGCGGAACGTCGCGGCCATATCATGCTCCGGGCTAGGGTTTTCCCGGTTCTATCAGGTTCAGAGCCAAGGGGAAGGCCAAGCGGGCGACTTGTCATTGGGGCGCGGGCTCGGCTAGGGTGCAGTGCTACAACAGGGATATTGGTGATGCGCAACGTAAGCTTGGCGGCGGCGATGGTGGTGGCTCTGGCAGGAGCAGCGCTGGCACAGGACGCAGGCGAGATCATCAGCAAGCAATATGATGATGGCTCGGTCTATGAGGGCACCTTCGTCAATGGGTTGCAAGACGGTAAGGGCACCTACCGTTTGCCGAATGGCTATGAATACTCTGGCGAATGGGTCTCGGGCGAAATCCGCGGCACTGGTGTTGCGCATTATCCTAACGGCTCGGTCTATGAAGGTCGCTTCGCCGCAGGCAAGCCCGAAGGCAAAGGCAAGATCACCTTCGCCGACGGTGGCACCTATGAGGGCGACTGGCGCGGTGGCAAAATGACCGGGCAAGGCCGCGCGGCCTATGCCAATGGCTCGGTCTATGTAGGGGCGCTCAGCGATGGCAAGCATGACGGCATGGGCAAGCTGACCGATGCCAATGGCTACAGCTACGCCGGCAACTGGAGCATGGGCGAAAAGCAGGGCGAGGGCGTGATCCGCTATCCTGATGGCACCACCTACACGGGCAGCTTGGTAAACGGCGCGCGCCAAGGCACCGGCACGCTGACCATGCCAAACAAATTAACCTATGTTGGCGCGTGGAAAGATGGCCAGATCAACGGCTTGGGCAAACTGACCCAGCCGAATGGCGATATCTACGAGGGCGATTTTGTCGAAGGCCTGCGGGTGGGCAAGGGCACCGAAACCTATGCCAATGGAGATATCTACAAAGGCAGCTTCAAAGCCGACAAGCGCGAGGGCAAAGGCACGTTCACCGCCAAGGATGGCAGCAGCTATACCGGCGACTGGGTCGCAGGCCAGATGCAGGGTCAGGGCCGCATGGTCTATGCCGACCGCTCGACCTATGAGGGCGGCTTCAAGGCCGACCAACCGGATGGCGCAGGAAAGATCAGCTATGCCGATGGCTCCAGCTACGCGGGTCAATGGGCGAAAGGTGCTATCACCGGGCAAGGCACTGCGGTTTATGCCAATGGCGCGACTTACACCGGGGCTTTGGTCGGGGAAAAGCCCGAAGGTATCGGCCGCATGACCTACCCCGATGGCTTCCGCTATGAAGGTGCCTGGAAAGCCGGAGTGCGCGAAGGTGTCGGCACCGCGACTTGGGCAGACGGCACGGTCTACAAGGGCAATTTCAAAGCCGGCCTGCGCGAAGGCAAGGGCGCTTTGACGCAACCCGACGGCTTCAGTTACTCTGGCGACTGGCTGGCGGGGGCGATGCAGGGCAATGGTATTGCCAGCTATCCGACGGGTGACACCTATGAGGGCGGCTTTGTCGCAGGCAAACGCGAGGGCGCGGGCAAGCTGACCTATAAGGGCGGCGAAATCTCCGAAGGGATGTGGAAGGCAGGGGTGCTGGTCGGCCCGCTGCCCAATGCTCCAGCCGCGCCGCAACCGCCTGAAGCCCCCGCAACCCCTGCGGCACCAGCAGCGCCAGAACCCCCCACCGCCCCCGCGGAGACCCCCACAGACGCGCCCGCTGACGGCACCGCCACACCCACGCCTGATCCCTGATCCGAGCGTTGGCGTCCGCCTGGCGCAGCCAGAAAGCCGCATTGACAAGCGCCATCACGCTGCAACCAGCCACACGTCATCTCGTGGTCATCCTCTCTGCTCAAATATCCCCGCCGAAGGCTTCAGCCCGAACAAAGCAGCGCAAGCTTTCAGCACAAAGGTAGGGCGGGCTTCACCCCGCCACGCCTCAGAGTGCCCCGCAAGCAGGTCCGATCGCCGTTCGCCCTGACCTACCAAGGCACCGTCTTACCCGCATAATCATAAAACCCACCCGATTGCGCTGGCGCCAGCGCCTGCATAACCGCAATCAATCGCACGGCGGCCAGAATGGCTGCATCCTTTTGCCCCGGATAGCCAGCTGTGAACGGTGTCGCCACCGTGCCCGGATGCAAGCACGCCAGCACCGCCAAAGGATGGCTGCGCGCCAACTCAACCGCCGCCGTATGCACGATCTGGTTCAGCGCCGCCTTCGCCGCCCGGTAGGAATACCACCCACCCAAAGCATTGTCGCCGATCGAGCCGACACGCGCCGACAACACCCCCACCCGCGCCGCGCGATCTTTCGGCAACAGTCGCACCAGATGCTTGATTACCAACGCAGGCCCCACAGCGTTCACCGCAAACTGCTCCAACATCGCCTGCGCCGACACCGCTTTCAGAGATTTCTCCGGCACTCCCAAAGCGCCCGAAGCGACAAACACCCAATCAAACACCCCCTGAGCCGCTCCCAACACCCGTGCCACCGAAGCCTCCTCCGTCACATCCAACCCATCGCCCGAGCGTGACAACGCCACCACCTCACCCTGTGCTGCCAAAGCCTGCACCAAAGCCGCGCCGATCCCGCCCGAAGCCCCAATCACCAAAGCCCGCATCCTGATCCTCCAACCCCGCGCACCGCGATCTGTGCGACGCACCAACGGCCCAAAGATAGCCCGTGGCCAACACATCGCCATTGCAGGTCACAGAATATCTCTATCCGCAGCATCACGCATGACGCGGAACCAGGCAGAACGACACACCCCGATCTCCCCCACGCCACAACAGGCAAAAGCCACGCCGCCACGTTCGCCACCAAAACCATCCGGGCAAAAAGTTAACAACCTATGAATACCCCTGTCATAACCCATTGAAATAATTAAAACCAAAGCCCTGTCCACGCGCGGCGGTCGGCAGAGGTGATGGCGTCTGCTGTGGTTGCCGTCCTGGAAGCAAGAAGAATTTGACCTTGGGCGAGATCGAGTGCGGTCGTCTGTCAGGCCTCAGTGTGCGACGCTATCAAAGGCCGCGGGCCGATATGGTGATCAGCGTAATCGGGTCCAAATCTATTCAGCGAGCTTATGGTCTCGTAGCCCCTAACTGGTTTTCCCTATCCTGATCTTTTCGATCATTTCCCATATAGTCGTCGTCTTCTCACTCCATCGCACCGGCTTTCAGCGCAGATCAAGCATGAGACTCATGCCGTCGTCGCCTTGACCGGATTTCGGTAATCCTCCGCGTCAGCCTCTTGCGGAAAAGGAGCTCACCAGATCCAGTTGCGCCGTGGAGCTGGAAAATGCGTTTTGCCAGATCCACCCCGATATTAATATCCTCCTTAGACTGCCCTCCCCCGAGCGCGATGATACCAAGACCTGATCATGCCATACACACCCCCCAACGAAAGGGCGCTGGACGGCAACCACCCGATCTATTCACTATGCCCAATTCAGATCACCGGCACGATGAAACTTGACCGCGCCGTGACCCGCTGCTGCAAGGGCTTTGGCGGCGCATGTCGCCGAGGGGTTGGGGCTGGAAGATATGCCCGCGCCTGCCCCCGCGGCACAGCCGACACGCACTTACTTGAAGACCTCCCATGCCCTCAGTATCCAGTCAAATCCGCCGGGTACCTTCAAGGGCCAGGTGATAGGCGTGATGCTGAGTGACGGTGGTGACGGGTCGCTGCTGGCGGCACTGGAAAAAGCCGTGGCTGAAGTCGGCGGCCTGATCAAGATCATCGCAGCCCGGATCGGCGGCGTGACCTGCAGCAAGAACAACCTGCACGCGGTGGATGAAAAGATCGGCGGCGCGCCGTCAGTTTTGTTCGACGCGGTGGCCATCCTGCCGGGCAACGACAGTCTGGCGACAACACCGGCAGCAAGGGCGTTTCTGACGGATGCCCACCTGCACTGCAAATATGTGGGCTGGTCAGAGGACGCCAGTGCCCTGGCGGCGGTCTGCGGGTTGGCCGGAGCAGAGGACGACGCATTTTGCGCGTTGACCGACGCCGCGTCGGTTCAGGCGTTTGTCGACGGCTGCAAACACCTGCGGCACTG
>JBKJTI010000203.1:0-4264 GCA_046590425.1 Cypionkella sp.
CCATGAAAGCGTCGGCAAGCCTGCCCACGATCCCGTGAAATGGCTGCCCAGCATGGCGCGAAACGCGTGCCCACGATCGCGCGAAATCAGCGCCCATTCTTCGCGAAATCCGCAGGCTACTGCCAGCCTCAAGGCAGATCAGCAGCTGGAGACCCTGCGAAGCGCTCTGTCTGTCGCCGCCGAAAAGGCCGCTAAAGCACGAGCAAGGCTTGGCGTGCTGACTGCGGCGGCAGACCTTGTCACCGATGAAATCGCAACCACCCGTCGTGCTGAACGCAACGCATGCTGGACCGACCATCGCGCAACGCTGGATGACACCACCGCTGACCGATTTGCTGCCGCCATGCAGACCGACGATGCCGCCACTGCTTTGCGTCAAGCGCAAACCCGCGAGATCGCCGAATATCATCAAGCCCGCATAGCGGCGAGCGAGGCCGAAACAGAGCAGCATGCCGCAACAGATCGCTTGACCGCGGCAATCGAAGGTCGTGACGCTTTGGACAGAACCTGCAAGGGCTATCTTGCCGCACTCGCTTTGCCGCTGGATCTGTCGGCCAGTGATCTGGCCGACTGGGTAAGACAGCACATTGACGCAAGCGCCGCCTCGGACGAACTGCGGACCGCGCAAGATGCGTCGGCGCAGGTCATTGGCAATGCCGAGGCCCTGCGGCAAGCATTATCCGCTTTGCCCGGCATGCCGGTAGATGGTGACGTCGACACCCTCTTTCGCCTCGCCGTGGCACAAAGCGAAACGCGCAAGAGCCTGCTCTCGGTGCTGCATATCAATCAAGCTGCCCGTGCCAAAGACTCCGCGACGGTTTCTTCGCGCCAGTCCGCTATGGACACAGCTCAGGATACCTTCGACGCTGCCCAAAGCCTTTGGCAGACCGGAGCCGCCGCCGCTCTGCCAGCCGAGACGCCGCTCGAAAACCTGCACGATGCGCTACCAACCTTGCGCAGCCTGCGCGAAATCAATGAGGCTGTCGGGGGTCTTAGCCGCCAAATCAGCGGTATGACGCGTGACAGGGACAGCTTCGTCACGCGCGCTACGCCGCTTGGCGTGCTACTGGGCGTTACCGCCAACTCTACGGCATTGGACATCTGCCAGCACGCCCGCCAATCCCTGATCGACGCTGACACGGCTGCAAGCAAGTCGGCTCAGCTCACCGATGTCTTGGCCGAGGCTCAAGCCCTTCATGTCGCCGCAGTTTCGGAGCTTGCCACACAAGATGCACAGATTCGCCAGCTTGCTGAGGCGTTTGCGCCGAATATTCCCACCGATACGCTGCACGAGCTGCGCTCAGGGCTGGCGCAAGGCAAGATTGCCATCGATCTTCGCGCTGCCATCGCCAAAGATTCGGCCGCACTTATCGCGCGCCTTGGCGTCACAACACGCGAAGCGGCAGAGGCTGCTCTTGCGAGACAGACCCTCCAAGACGCAGAGGCGGCACTTGCATCGTTATCTGGTGAAACAGCCCGCCTGACTGGAGCCATCGAGGCAGCCATCGAGGCGCGCACCAAAGCTCAGGCGGCACTTGATCAGGTTCAAGGCGATGCCGATGTGGCAAAACGTGTTGCACAGCAGCGCACCATTGAAATCGAAATGCAGGAGGGCAGTCTGCGCTATCTGGAGGACCGCTTTGCACATTTGCTCGCAGAGCGCGCCCTCCGCCGCTACCGCGACACCCATCGTGGAGGCATGTTGGTCGCAACCGAGACCGCATTCCGCACCCTGACCAACGGTGCCTATGCGTCGCTCACCACCCAAGCGGAAGGCCAATCCGAAGCGCTTGTGGCGATCCAGTCGCTGGGCGGAAGCTCAAAGCAAGCGCGTGAGATGTCGAAGGGCACTAAGTTCCAGCTCTTTCTCGCCTTGCGTGCCGCCGCCTATGAACAAGTTGCAGCCGGAGGCACAATCTTGCCGTTCTTTTGCGATGATATCTTTGAGACCTTCGACGAATCCCGCACCACCGCCGCCTGCGGCCTGCTGCGTCAGATTGGCCAGACTGGTCAGGCAATTTACCTGACCCATCATAAACATGTGGTGGACATTGCCCGCAAACTTTGCGGCGGTGATGTGAGTGTCCATGAACTTTTAGTTTGAGGTTAGTCCTCGCGGGAGCTGCAAAGGAACTTCAATCGCGAATCTTCGTGTCTCGCGACTTCGGGCGTTTCTCTTTTGAAGACGGATAATTTGCGTTCCTGCGATGCGAGGGGCGTCATTTCTTAATCCTCATCTCGGGGCGCGCGGCCTCCACCTTTTCCTTCGCTGCCTTGAAATCCGTGATCAGCGCCTCTAGCTCGGCGACGTGGGCGTTGAACTCCTCAGGCGTGGGGATAGGCACCGTATCCGACGCAGGATTGTCATGGCTGTAGGTGTTGGCGCGCGTCATTCCCCCATGAAATCGCAGTGCAAGATCATCCGGCAAAGTAACAAATCGCAGCAACTGCGTCTGGATGACATCGGTTCCCCGTCGCACGATATCCGAAAAGATTACTTCCTCGACCATTCGCTCGTAGGTGTCGCGCAACCGCCCGTAGAGACCTTTCACCTCATACTCATAATCAGCCGGGCTGGTGGTGTGCAGTTTCGCGATCGGCGCGAAGCGGGACTTGATGTGACCTATGCGTTTGGCGACATTAAGTCCCTTCCACACCATGCCGGTTGGATCGATTTTGCCTGCTGCATTCTGGTCGCTGAACAGCGCGATCGTGACCGGATCGATATTGACTGCGTCGGCCGCACGGCAGAGTTCATTGAAGAACACGATATCATGTGTGAAGACGACAACTTGCCTCTGCTGCGCTTCCTGCGCGATCCGTTCAGCGACCTTAGCGCTGCGATCACGATCGAGCGACGATACAGGATCGTCGATCACGATCGGGCCTGCGCCTTCGGTCAAGGCTACCTCCGTCAGGAACGCTGCCAAAGCTAGCGCCCGCTGCTCGCCTTCGCTCAAAATCTGCGACGTAATCTTGGCGAGCTTCGTCTGCGGATCAATCTCGTATTCAGCCTTGGTCTGCCCGCTCTTACGTGCCAGTCCGACCTTGAGATGCTTGATACCGAACCTGTCACGCTCAGTCTCGAACTGGGTAACTACGACTGCCGTGAGATGTGTGTCGAGCAGCTCATTGGCGCGTTTAGTAATGCCCGCGGTAGCGACTAGGCCGAGCGCCGTTGCATAGGCTGCATCGACCATCATCAGATCGCGCCGGTTGGTCAGCATCGCTTTGTTGGCGCTGAGGATCTTCAGATCCTCGAGGTCAGCCTTCTGGGACAACAGCTTTTCACGCCCTTCCGCATCGTTCGCCTTGGCCAGTGCTTCTGTCTCTTCGCTCAGTTTTGCGGCCAATACCTTGACGCCGTCAGATGGCGCGACGAACTCAGTCAGCTCGGACGTCGCATCTCCCGCTAGGCGTGCTGCGCCATCCGCACTACGGGCGACGACTGCCACCTGAAACGCGGATAACTCATCGGCCAGATCGCTATCGCGCGCGCGAACCTGTTGCAATCGCTCGGCGAAATCATCGGCGCGAAACAACTTTAGGGCCGGCAAGCCGATAGCCGCGTCGCTGACCGCCTTTTCGGCGAGCGTGGCGGCGGTGTCGAGTGTGTCGTCCATATAGGCTTGAAAGCGCTTCATTCGATCTGCGCCATCGGGTTGCAGCGGTTGCTGGCACAGCACGCAAGAGGCGTCCTTGCCATCGCCGCTGAGGACTGGAAAGGGCCGCTCAGGATAGGATTCTGCAACAGAGTAATCGCGCGCAGCAACCCACAGCGCACGCCAGCTGGCACTGCCGACACCATCGAGCGGATCGTCATCGAACAAGGCACTTGCCGCGAGCATAGCGGCGCCACGCGCTGCCTGCGCCTTGATCTTCAGCGAGGACAAGCCCGCCAACGCCTCGTCAGCCAGGTGCATCGACGCGGTTGCGCATTCGAGCGCGAGCGCATCTATCCAGGAAACCAGCGTCGCCATGTCGACCGCTGCCGTCGAGGCCGCTGCTAGGATTCCTGAGACCTCTTCAAGTTTAGCAGCATCCGCATCAGTAAAGGACGCCGCATTTTCTATCTGGTCGTCTGTTGTCTTTTTGCTGAGAGCTCGGTCAAATTTCTGCGCGGACGTTTCGCGCACCGGCACGAAGCCGATTCTAGTGAGTGCAATTCTATTTCCGACCGTGGCCTTTTGTTCCGCCTCGAGTAGAGACTTGAACGTCAAACAGATTGCATTGAGCCGGTGGGGGAGCGCGAGCCCAAAGGGCA
>JBKJTI010000154.1:0-52709 GCA_046590425.1 Cypionkella sp.
TCGGTGAAGTTCACCTTGATGCCGGTGGCCTTTTCAAAGGCCGGGAACACGTCGGTCGCCATGGTGGGATAACCCGCCCAGCCGGTGAAGTTCAGCTCGCCCGACGAGGCCAGCGCCTTGGAGGAAATGATCGCGGGGGCCGCCAACGCGCCCACGCCAATGGCCGACGACTTTAGAAAGCTGCGGCGGTTCAATGCGATATCTTTTTTCACGAAAGTCTCCCTAGTGTTGATCCGCTTTTTGGCGGATGGCAGCAGATGCTTTGCGCATCTTGTTTTAGAAACTCCACCCACATGACAGTTTTATGACAGCGCGGGCGAGAGCCATGCGCAAAGCCTACTACTGTGCAGGGGGATTGTGTCAACAAGGTTTGTTGATTGGTGGATCAAGAAACCGCTCGATTTTCAGGGTTACGAGGCAAATGCTTTCAAATCAGGCAGGGCCGCGCCAGCCAGTGGCTGTTTAGCCCTGCAGTCGCAGTCGGAATCTTTGGTTTTGGCCGATGGAGAACGAAGGCTGAAAAGGTGTGTTGCGCGGCTCCGTCGTTCATATGGCGTTTAAAATTTCAGCCTTATGAAAAATATTGGAATAATCTTCGATTATATTTCCTTTCATCCGTCACCTTTCCAAACTCCTTTCATAGCTTTGCGCTATGGTGCGGCAAATCGACAGGGCCTGCACAATTAGGGGTTGCACATGAAGGTTATCATTCTTGGCGCGGGCGTCATTGGCGTCACCTCGGCTTGGTATCTGGCGCAAGCCGGGCATGAGGTGACAGTGATGGATCGCCAGCCGGGTCCGGCCTTGGAGACATCCTTCGCCAATGCGGGCGAGATCAGCCCCGGCTATGCCAGCCCTTGGGCGGCCCCCGGTATTCCCGCCAAAGCGATGAAATGGCTGTTTATGCGCCATGCGCCGCTGATCATTCAGCCTGCTCCCGATCTGGCGAAGGTTTCCTGGGTGATGCGGATGCTGATGAACTGCACCAGCGCCGCCTATGCGGTGAACAAAAGCCGCATGGTGCGCTTGGCGGAATACAGCCGCGATTGCCTGATGGATCTGCGCCGCGACCCCGGAATTTCCTATGAGGAGCGGATGCAGGGCACACTGCAGCTGTTCCGCACCCAGAAGCAGGTCGATGGCGCCTATAAAGATATCAAGGTGTTGCAGGCCGATGGTGTGCCTTTTGAGGTGCTCGACGCCGATGGCTGCATCAAGGCCGAACCCGGTCTGGCCCCGCGCCGCGACGCCATCAAGGGTGGTTTGCTGCTGCCCGGCGATGAAACCGGCGATTGCTTTAAATTCACCAACGCGCTGCAAAACATGGCTATCGCTGCGGGAGTCACCTTCCGCTACGGCGTGCGGATTGATCGGCTGGAGGCCGAAGGCGGCAAGATTGCCGCTGTGCATACCTCTGAAGGCCGCATGGTTGCGGATGCGTTTGTGCTGGCGCTGGGGTCGTATTCTCCGCTGCTGGCGCGGCCATTGGGGATCAAACTGCCGGTCTATCCGGTGAAGGGCTATTCGATCACCGTGCCGATCGTTGACGCTGCCCGCGCGCCCGAATCAACCGTGATGGATGAAAGCTACAAGATCGCTATCACCCGGTTGGGCGACCGCATCCGCGTCGGTGGCATGGCCGAAATTGCAGGTTTTGACATGACCCTGCACGCCAAACGCCGCGAGACTTTGGTGCATTCGGTGGAGGATCTGTTCGGTGGCGCAGGCGATCAATCGCGCGCAACCTTCTGGTGCGGTCTGCGCCCGATGACGCCCGATGGCACGCCGATCTTGGGCCGTTCGCCGATCTCAAACCTGTTCCTGAACACCGGGCATGGCACTTTGGGCTGGACGATGGCGGCAGGCTCGGGTCGGGTGCTGGCGGATATGATTTCAGGCCGTGCGGCGGATATTGAGACTGCGGATTTGGGGTATGCGCGGTATCAGGCGGCATGATCGGGGCTGGCCGAGCCGGGGGTTTCACACCCCCGGACCCCCATGGGATATTTGAGCACAGAGGATGACAATTTTAGATAAGTTTTAGGCAGTTTGGGTGGGCGAAATGATCTGTCTGATCTCGGATTCGACGGAATCGAGGATAGTATTGATCGCCACCTCTGCCGCGTCCGGGTCGCCCGCGACGATGGCATTGGCGAGATCGCGGTGCGGTGGGAAGCTGGCCAGACCAAATCCCGGCACCGAGAACGGCGATTCCGCCGAACGTTCCAGCGCATCATCCATCCGTGCGAGCACTTGGCCAAACATCGGATTGCCGGTGGCGTCACAAATCGCACTGTGAAACGCCATATCGGCGGCACGGTAGGGCTCACCGGTATCAACAATCTGCAACAACACATCGCACAAACGGCTGATCTGCTGGCGCTGCGCGAGGGTCGCGTTCTGTGCCGCGCGCCGCACCGTGCCGGATTCGATCACGCGCCGCATGTCGAGCAGCCGCAGAATCGCCTCGCCCTCCAACTGGATCATCGTTGGCAGCGGGCCTTGCGAGGTTTGCACTTTGGCGGTCAGATAGGTGCCATCGCCGCGACGCCGCCGGATAATCCCCAAACCTTCCCATCGGTTCAGCGCCTCGCGGATGGTCGACCGCCCTACCCCCAACGCCGTGGCCAGCGATACCTCAGGCGGCAAACGATCACCGACCTGCAGCCCGGCCCGTTCGATCATCTCGGCCAAAGCATCCAGCACCGCCACTCCGCGCGCGGCGGTCTCAATCGGTACAAGGTAGCGAATGGCGGCGCGCGACATGATCTCTCCGGTGCGCGAGGCCGCGCGTTAAGCTTTGGCTGATAGCTGCGGCAGCAATTCTGTCAAGGCTGTTACCAGATGGTCCATCTGCGACTTGGTATTATAGCCCTGCACCGAAACCCGGACGATGCTGTGATCCTGCCAATCGAAACATGGAATTTCGATCTGGTAGTCGTCATAAAGCCGGGTTTTCAGCACGGCCGGATCGCAGCGA
Organism: Cypionkella sp.; assembly: GCA_046590425.1. Classification (GTDB taxonomy): domain Bacteria; phylum Pseudomonadota; class Alphaproteobacteria; order Rhodobacterales; family Rhodobacteraceae; genus Cypionkella. The sequence goes on from JBKJTI010000154.1 coordinate 2,981, forward strand.
GTGACCGGCATCGACACCATCTGCGGCGCACAGAACTCCGGGGAGCTAAGGGCGGGCAGACCTGTGATCGCCCGCACCCGTGCCGCAGTCTCTTGCGCCAGTTGGCGGCAGCTTTCGGCAATCCGGTCCCAGTCATGATCCTGGCGGAACTGCAGCGCTGCAGGCACCGCCAGCCAAGCCGAAGGGTCGCGGGTGCCCTGCATCTCCAGTCCGTCGATGAACGGCGAATTGCCGAACACCCCCTTCGCGCCCGGAAGTTTGGCATCCTCGGTCCAGCCATGGCTGATCACCAAGGGGTTCAGCCTTGTTTGCAGTTCTGGGCGGACATGCAGGAAGGCAGAACCTTTCGGGGCCATGATCCATTTGTGACAGTTGCCCGCGTAGAAATCGGCATCCAGCGCATCGAGATCCAGTGGGATATGCCCCGGCGTATGCGCACCATCGATCACAGTGTAGATGCCGCGCCTGCGGGCTTCGGCGACAGCGCGTGCGATGGGGAACACCAAGGCGGTGGCCGAGGTGACATGCGACAGAAACAGCACGCGGGTTTTGTCGGTGAACCCATCGAGGATGGCATCCGTAAACTGCCTCTCCTCCGTCAGCGGCAGCGGCAAGTTGACGGTTCTAATCACCGCGCCTGTTTTGCGGCAGACATAGGCCCAGGTCTTTTCCAGCGCTGCATATTCGTGGTCGGTGGTCAGGATCTCATCGCCGGGTTTGAGGTCCAGCGACTGCGCCACAATGTTCAAAGCATAGGTCGCATTGGTCAGCCCGACAATATTCTCCGCCGAGGTGCCCAACATCGCCGCCATCGCCACGCGCGCATCACGCATCCAGCCGGAAAGCCCCCGCACGGGGTCAAGGAAGGCAACAGGCTGGCTTTCCAGCTGCATTTGCCAGCGCTGATATTCCTCAAACACCGGGCGCGGACAGGCGCCGAAAGAGCCGTGGTTCAGAAAGGTCACGTCGGGGCGCAACAGGAAGAAGGCATCAAGGTTTTGCAATTCAGCGCCCTTTCAGGGTCGGATCGAGAGCGTCTCGCAGGCCATCGCCAAAGAGCGTGGTCGCGAGCACGGTGATGGCAAGGGCGGCCGTCGGAAATACCGCCAAGTGCCAGTAAAAATACATGAAATTCATCCCCACATTGATCATCTGGCCCCAGCTTGGGATCGGCGGTGGTACACCGATACCGAGGAAAGACAGCGACGCTTCCAGCATCATTGCCAGCGGGATCGCCAGCACAAAGCCGACGATGATCGGTGAGATCGCATTGGGGATCAGGTGGCGGCGGATGATATAGCCGGGGGTCGCGCCCAAAGCTTGGGCGGCGCGGACAAATTCCTTCTGCGCCATGGCTTTGACTTGCGCCCGCACCAGCAGGCAAACCTGCACCCAGCCGAACAAAGCCGCGATCAGCACGATGGTGGCAAAGCCGCCGTTGGTCAGCGCCCCCAGCAGCATCGCGGCCAGCAGGGGGGGGACGACGGAAAACAGCTCGATCAGCCGCATCACGCACCAATCCGCCCGCCCGCCGTAATAGCCTGCGACGGCGCCCAAAGGGATGCCGATCAGCAGCGAAAACGCCGCCGCCGTGAAGCCGATGGTCAGCGACACCCGCGCGCCATAGACGATGCGGGTGAAGAAATCGCGGCCCAGATCATCGACGCCGAACCAGAATTCCGCCTGCGGGAAGGCATAGGCCTGGGTGAGGAATTTCTGATCGGCATAGCCGGTTTTGCTGATCAGCGGCGCGAAAATCGCCATCATCATGATCAGCAACAGGATCGCTCCGGCCACCAGCGCGGCCGTGTTATCGGCAAAGCGCCGCCATGCGAAATAGACCGGGCTGCGGGGTCTCGCGGCGCTCATTTGCCATCTCCGAACCGGATGCGGGGATTGAGCAGCGCGTAAATGATGTCGGAAATCAGATAGGCGACACAGAACATCATGGTGATCATCAGGATCAGTGCCATCTCTAACGGGTAGTCTCGCAGGTTGATCGAGGAGACAAAATAGGCACCGAGACCGGGCACGCGGAACATCGCCTCAACGAAAATCGAGCCTGTCGCAGTGCCAATGAACATCGGCAGGAACACCGTCACCATCGGTAAAGCGGCGTTGCGCAGCACATGCTGGAAGATGATGCGGCGCTCGCTTAGCCCCTTGGCGCGCAGTACGGTGACGAAGGGCTTGTTCAGCACATCCAGCATGGCGCTGCGGGTGTAGCGCGCGTAGGTCGCCATCGGGATTGCGGCATAAGCGATGATCGGCAGGATCCAACTATTGGGCTTGCCCCAGCCAGAGGCTGGCAGCCAGTTCAGCCACACCGCAAACACCATGATCAAGGCCATCGAGATCACAAACACCGGAATCGTCAGACCCAAGGTGGCAAAAGCCGAGGCGAGATAGTCGATCCAGGTATTGCGGCGCAGGGCCGCCGCCATGCCCAAGAGGATGCCCAAAGGTGCGCCGATCAGCACCCCAGCACCGCCCAGGATCAGGCTGGGCGGCCAAGCTCGGCCCAAAAGTTGCAGCACAGTCTCGCCGGGGGATTGGAAGGGGATACCGAAATCGAAATGCAAAACACCCCACATGTATTTGAAATACTGCACATAAAGCGGCTTGTCTAAGCCGAGGGACGCATTCAGCTTCGCCTTCACCGCATCATTGACAGGCATGTCATTGCCATCAAACGGCCCACCCGGAACAGCGTGCATCATCAGGAAAACGATGATGGAAACGACAGTGAACGTCAGCGCGATGGAGGCCAGACGGCCCAGAACATAGCGGATCATCGGATTGCCTCCAATCGGTGACCGGGGGCTACTTCGTGCAGTTCCGGGAGGCCTTCGCTACCGGAAAGCCGGGGCGTTGCGGCTTCGATTTGGGCACGAGTCAGGAAGGTTCTCGCGCGGCGCTCACGCGGGTTCAACACCGGAATCGCATCCAGCAGGCTGCGAGTATAGGGGTGGCGGGCGTCGGTGAAGATGGTCTCTGTCGCGGCTTCTTCCACGATCCGACCTTGGAACATCACCGCCACCTTGTCGGTGAGGGAGCGGACGACCGACAAATCATGGCTGATGAACAGGATCGACAGCCCCATCTCGGCCTGCAAATCCAAGAGCAGATTGATGATCTGCGCCTTGACCGAGACATCCAGCGCCGATGTCGGCTCATCGGCCACCAGCACCGATGGCCGCAGAATCAACGCACGGGCAATGGCCACACGCTGGCGCTGACCGCCGGAAAGCTCATGCGGATAGCGGTTGCCGTAAGAGCGGTCGAGCCCGGTTTTCACCAGCATATCCAGCGCTTGGCTTGTTTGATCGGACACGCTGCCCAGCCCGTGAATATGCAATGGCTCCGCCACGATCTGCGCCAGCGTCATCATCGGATCGAGCGCCGAATAGCTGTCCTGAAATACCACCTGCATCTTGCGCCGGAACGGTTTCAGCGCGGCATGGCCCAAAGCGGTGATATCGGTGCCATCGACAAGGATCTGCCCTGCGCTGGGTTCAACCAGCCGCATCGCCATCATCCCGGTGGTGGTTTTGCCCGAGCCACTTTCGCCCACCAGCCCCAAAATCTGATTGCGCGGCAAGGTGAGCGAGACGTTGTTCACCGCGAGATGGTCCACCGTACGCGCGAAAAACCCAGTACTGTGGCGCAGTTGATAGGTTTTCGAGACGTTTTTCATCTCTAATGCCGGGATCATGCCAGCCTCCAACATGCAGCGGCGCGGGTGTCGGAAAGTGCTTTGAAAACAGGTGCTTCAGCCGCACATCTCGCATCGGCCTGCCCGCAACGTGGATGAAACGGGCAGCCTGTCGGTGGGTTGGCGGGGTTCGGCGAAGCCCCCGCGATCTCAATCAGCCGTTGCTTGCCGGGGCTACGTCCGGGCATCGAAGCCATCAGCGCTTGGGTGTAGGGATGGGCGGGTACGTCAAAAATATCCTGCACCGGGGCGGTTTCCATCACCCGCCCGCCGTACATCACCACGACGCGGTCGACGGTTTCGGCGACAACGCCCAGATCATGCGTCACCATGATCAGCGCCATGCCCAACTCGGCCTGCAACTGTTTGATAAGATGCAGTATCTGCGCCCGAATGGTCACGTCCAGCGCAGTCGTCGGCTCATCGGCGAACAGGATTTGCGGGCGGCAGGACAAAGCCATCGCGATCATCGCGCGTTGCAGCATGCCCCCCGACAGCTGGTGCGGATAGCTGTTCAGAATGGCATCCGGGTTCTTGATTTCCACCCGCGCCAGCAAAGCGCTCGCCTCGCTGCGCGCCGCTAATTTCGACAGATCGCGATGCGCGCGGATGGTTTCCACGATCTGATGGCCAATGGTGAACACCGGGTCAAACGCGGTCATCGGGTCTTGGAACACCATCGCCGCAATGCGGCCCCGCACCGCCGCCAACTGGCCGCGCCCAGCCCGCAGCATATTAACGCCACCCAATTCCAGCCTATCCGCCAAAATCCGCGACGGCGGTTCGCGCAGCAGCCGCAACGCCGCCATGCAGGTGACAGACTTGCCAGAGCCGGATTCTCCCACAATTCCAACGCTTTCGCCCGCCGCCACGCGCAAGGAAACCCCGCGCACCGCCTGCACGACGCCGTCGTGTTGCGGGAAACTGACGCTCAGGTTTTCGATATTCAGCAGGGTCATAATCGCTCCGAAAATAGCCCCCCGGCCAAAACCAGGGGGCATGGGGGATTATTTCGACACATGCGTGTAGAAATACAGCGCCAACTGCCGCAGCGGCGAGAAGCCCAGCTTGTTCGGCTTGGTGCCATCACCCTTCATATCCGCCGACACCACCGCATTGGTGATCGGATGCACCAGTGGCACGAACGAGGCGTTGTCGATCAGCACTTGCTCGGCCTGCTCATAAAGCTTCTCACGATCTTCCCATTTCGGCGCAGAATCCGCCTTGGCGACCAGATCGTCATAGGCCTGCAGATGGTGGTCGTGACGGCCACCGTTGAAGAAGATGCCGTAGAAGTTCGACGGGTCGAGATAGTCGTATTCATAGGGTGCGAGGAACAAGTTGTTCTTCTTCTCCATCATGCCCGCCATCCAGTCCTTGGTCGGCATCACTTTGATATTCATGGTTATTCCCAAAACATCTTTGAACTGCGCTTGCAGATATTGCAGCATCGGGCCCGAGATCGCCCCGTTATAGCCGCCTTGATCACGATACCAAATCTCGACTTCCGGGAAGCCTGCGCCACCCGGATAACCCGCATCAGCCATGAATTTCTTGGCCTTTTCCGGGTCAAACACCGCTTGGCTTGTGATCACGTCATTGTAGCCAGGATAGCCTGGCGGCAGCAGCGATTTGCCGGGAATCGCGAGGTCTTTCAGCACCGTCGCCGTCATCTCATCGCGGTTGATCGCGGCCTGAAACGCCTTGCGGACGTTGATGTTGTCGAAGGGGGGCATGTCGAGGCTGAAAGAGATATAAGTGGTCGCGAACACCGCATTCTTGGCGATCTGGCCCGGAAAGCGTTGGTCCACAAAGGGAATTTGGCCTGCGTTCAGGTAGGAAAAATCCGCCTCACCCGCCATGAAAGCCGGCAGACCAACCTCTGGCGCGCCCAAGGACGGGTCAATCTCCAGCCGGTCCACCTGCGGCGCCCAAGGCCCGGTGTAGGTCGGGTTTTTCACCAGAACCATCTTGTTGTTGGATTTCTCCCACGATTCCACAATGAACGGGCCAGAGGATACCAGCGTATCGACATTGGCAGCGTAATCATCGCCCAGCTTGTCCCAGACGTGTTTCGGCACCGGATACCACAGCGAAACCACGCTCGGCAAATAGGGTTTCGGCGCTGCGGTTTTGACTTCAATCGTCAGATCATCGACGGCTTTGATGCCCAAAGTGGCGACATCTTTTTCGCCTTTGGTCACCGCATCCCAATTCTCGATGCCGCCCGCATAGCCCCAATACCAGGCGAAATCATAGCCGGTGGTGGCGGCGCGTTGCAGCGCAAAGATGTAATCGGAGGCGCGCAGAGGCTCGCCATCCGACCACACCAGACCGGGGCGCAGCTTGAAGGTCCAAGTCAGGCCATCCTCGGATTGCGTCCACGACTCAGCCGCCATCGGGTTCAGCACATAGTCGTTATCGAAACTGGTCAGCGGCAGCTGGATGATCTCGGGGTTGCCCGCGCGGGCGTAGACGGTTTTCATGTAATCCATATAGGTGCCAGAGGTACTATCCCCCGCACTATATACAGTGGTCTGCGCCGCGATCGGCGTCGTCGCAAGCAGCGTGGCTGTCATCAGCGCGCCTGCGAGTTTCAGGAACTGTCGCATCTATTCCTCCGTGTTGACGCCCATGCTCGGGCTTTTCATTGGCAGGATGCCCGGGTCTGCCCGGTGCATTTTGACCGCTTGCGTCAGGGCGACGTGGGGTCAATTTCAAATGTCTGACAAATTCTGAACCGTCACGCAATACATCCCTTGCGGCGGGCCGCAGATTCTTCTCAGACGGTTGACCCTGCCCTGCCTGCGGCTATGGTCGGCGGCAAATGGGCAAAGGATACTGCGATGACCCCCGCGATTGACCCGGTGAAACTGGCGAAACTGGCTGAGGTGGCGGTGCATGTCGGCGTTGCGCTGCAGCCAGGGCAAGATCTGATTCTGACAGCACCGATGACCGCCCTACCCTTGGTGCGGCTGATCGCAGCCGCCGCCTATCGCGCGGGTGCGGGGGTGGTGACGCCGATTCTTGCCGATGAGGCGATGGCCTTGGCGCGTTATCAGCACGGTCACGATGCCAGCTTCGATGTAGCACCCAATTGGCTCTACAACGGCATGGCCGAGGCTTTTGCCAACGGCGCCGCCCGGATGGCGATTGTCGGCGACAACCCGATGCTGCTGGCGGGGGAAGACCCTACCAAGGTCGCCCGCGCGGGCAAGGCGAATTCTTTGGCCTATCAACCAGCTTTGGCGAAGATCGCCGGGTTCGATATCAACTGGTCGATTTGTTCGTATCCGGGTGAGGCTTGGGCGCGGCAGATCTTCCCCGAACTTGCCACCGATGCCGCGGTGCATAAGCTGGCGGAAGCAATTTTCGCCGCCTCTCGCGTCGATCAGGCGAACCCGGTGGCGGCTTGGGCGGCGCATAACGCCGCCCTGCGCGCCCGGACGAAATGGCTGAACGGCAAGCGGTTTGCCGCCCTACGCTTCACCGGGCCGGGCACCGATCTGACCGTGGGGCTGGCGGATGGCCATGAATGGCAAGGCGGGGCCTCGACCGCGAAGAATGGCGTCACCTGCAACGCCAATATCCCGACCGAAGAGGTTTTCACCACGCCGCACGCCCTGCGGGTGGACGGATTTGTCAGCGCCACCAAGCCCTTGGCGCATCAGGGCACCTTGATAGAGAACATCCAAGTGCGCTTTGAAGCGGGTCGGATTGTGGAAGCCAAGGCCAGCAAGGGCGAGGCGGTGCTGCAAAAGCTGATCGACAGCGACGAAGGCGCGCGCCGCTTGGGCGAGGTGGCACTGGTGCCGCATGGCTCGCCGATCTCACAATCCGGACTGTTGTTTTACAACACGCTGTTTGATGAAAACGCCGCCTGTCATATCGCTTTGGGCCAGTGCTATGCCAAATGCTTCCTGAATGGCGCGACGCTTTCGCCAGAGCAGATCGCGGCCCAAGGCGGCAATGCCAGCATGATCCATGTCGATTGGATGATCGGATCGGGGTTGGTGGATATTGACGGCATCGGCCTGGATGGATTGGTGGAGGCGGTGTTCCGCCGTGGCGAATGGGCCTGAGGCGGAGCGTTTGAGGCCAGCGGCTGGGGGTTTCACACCCCCAGACCCCCGTGGGATATTTGAGCCAGTCTGAAAGCAAATTTTACTTAATTGATAATCACTTAGAAGAAGGGTGCCGGATTATTTCGTCTGAAGTGTCTTGAGATATTCCGCGAGTTCCACCAACCTGATCGGCGTCGGTGTCGCAATGCCGTCGCCGCCGTCATAGGGCACAGCCTCGCCCTGCAGCAAAGGCGCAAAATCGGGCATCACGCCCCGCCCCTTCTTGCCCGCATAGCCCCAGATCTGCGCCATCACTTTGGTGGTCGGAAACGTGCCCTTGTTGCGCGCGGCCAGAGTGCTGAGATCCGCCGGCTTTTTTCCAAGCCCCACCGCCGTCTCGCCATCGCCCTTGCCCGTTGGCCCATGACAGGCCGAACAATAGTCGTTGTAATCCTGCGCTCCGGTGGTGTACTCGGGCGGTTTGCCGGTTTCCACACAGGCAGACAGCACCAAAGCGGCGCCAAGCAGCAAGTTTCGCATGATATTCTCCTGTTCGCAGGCGCTAGGATGCACCGAAGTGCCGCGCCTGACCTTGATCTGCATCAGGAGGTGACAACGCGGCCTTTGTCCAGCCGCACCACGCGGTCCATCCGGGCGGCCAGCTCCATGTTATGGGTGGCGATCAGGGCGCTCAACCCGGTTTCGCGCACCAAAGCCATCAGAGCTGCAAACACCTGATCCGAAGTGCCGGGGTCGAGGTTGCCGGTCGGTTCATCCGCCAGCAGCAGTTTCGGTTTGTTGGCAAGTGCACGGCAGAACGCGACGCGCTGTTGTTCGCCACCCGATAGGGCTGCCGGGCGGTGGCTGGCGCGGGGGAGGACACCGACATGCGCCAGCAAATCGCGCGCCCGCGCTTCGGCTTCGGCTTTCGGCACACCATTGGCAAGCTGTGGGATCACCACGTTTTCCAATGCGGTAAATTCGGGCAGCAGGTGGTGAAATTGGTAGATGAAGCCGACATCATTGCGCCGCGCCTCGGTCCGCGCCTTATCCGCCAGCCCCACCATATTGCGCCCGCCCAAGGCGACCGAGCCTTCGTCCGGCGTGTCCAATAGCCCCGCGATATGCAGCAGCGTCGATTTGCCAGCGCCAGAGGGGGCGACCAAAGCCACCACCTCGCCGCGCTTCACTTCCAGGGTCGCGCCATGCAGCACCATCACTTCCGACGGCTTGCCGCGATTGTAGCATTTCTCAATGCCCGCGAGTTCCAGCGCAAAATCACTCATAGCGCAGCGCCTCCACCGGGTTCATCCTAGCTGCCCGCCGCGCCGGAAAGATCGTGACGATAAACGACAGCCCCAGCGACAACGCCATCGCCGAGACGACATCGCCCAGCTTCAACTCGGCAGGCAACGCATAAATCCCCCTGATCGACGGATCCCAAACATCGCCGCCCGTCACCAGATTGATCGCAGCCACCACCTGATCAATATAACTCGCAAACAGACAGCCGATCACCACGCCCATCAGCGTGCCGACAACTCCGGTGAATGCGCCGCAGATGAAGAAAATCCGCAGGATCGAGCCCTCTGTGAGCCCCATCGTGCGCAGGATCCCGATATCACGGCCCTTGTTTTTCACCAGCATGATCAGGCCCGAGATGATGTTCAGCGTTGAGATCAGCACAAGAATAGACATGATCAGGAACATCACATTGTCTTCAATTTTCAATGCGTTGAGGTAACTACCCGCCGAATCCATCCATGTCCACAGCATCGCATCCTGGCCCGCAGCCGCCATCACCGCGTCGCGGTACCTGTCGATCGCTTCGGGATCTGTCACCATCACGGCGAATTCATCCGCCAGAGTTTCGCGGTTAAAATAGCTCTGCGCCTCGGCAAACGGCATATACATCCGGCTTTGGTCGATCAGATAATTGCCCGAGGTGAAGATATAGACGACCGGATAGGCGTTGATGCGCGGGCTGAACCCCATCGCGACTTTGACGCCCGACGGCGAGATCACCCGAATCTTGTCGCCCACTGTGACTCCCAAAGTGCGGGCCAACCCTGAGCCGATGGCGATGCCTTGGTCAAAATCATTCAGATTTCCGTAAGCATCCGCCCCGTCGCCAATGCGCGGAATCCGGCGCAGATCGGCCAGCCGCAACCCGAATACCTCGGCCCCGCTGGAGGTATTGCCCACCGCCGTCACCATCACCTGACCTTTGATCTGGGGTGCCGCCTCGGTGACGCCCGGCACCGCCGCCAGCTTTTTGGCAATCGTGTCGTAGTCCGAAAAGCCCTTCACCATCTGGCCACTGTCATCCATATGGCCCGCCGAATACACCGTCACATGCGCGTTCGATCCCAGAAAGGTATCCACCAATTCGGTGCGAAACCCCGAGCGCACCGCCAGCGTCACGATCAGAGCGAACACCGCCAGAGTGATGCCGATCAGGCTGATCCAGGTCATCACCGACACGCCACCTTCGGCGCGTTTTGCGCGCAAATAGCGCCAGGCAATCATGAATTCAAAACGCGAGAACGGGGAGGTAGAGGCCAAGATGCTGCTCTTTCTTTTTCGCGCCAAAGTGCAACGTCTCGAAGGCAGGGTCAAGGAACGCTTGTGTGACGGCGGCCCGCAGCGTTGGCAGGCAATATCTCAGAGATCAGTCTCTGCCCCCGGCAAAGCCTCAAGCTTCAACTCGGCCGGGGTTTTCCGCCGCAAAATAATATCGCCATTCGGCAGCTTTTCCGGCGGGTGATAATTGGTCAGATCATCCATCATCGCCAGAACCTCCATCAGCTTCGGCTGCGCTTCTTTCAACGCCTTTGCCATATCTTGCAAACTGGGTTCGACCTGCCCCATCATATGGTTGAACAACAGCTCCGCCCCTTGCTGCATCAGACTCAGCCCCTTATCCGCGTCAGAGGGCGGTGGGGTCTGCGCCAAGGCAGGCACGGGCAAAAACATCAGGGCAAGGATGAAATGTCTCATCCGCCAAATATGCGCCGCCTTCGTAACAATTCAAATCACAAAGCCAGATCCAGCGTCACCGGAAAGTGGTCAGAGGCGGAAAGCAGCGCATCGGCGAGTTCCGGCACCGCCAACACGCCGGGATCGTTAAAGGGATGCCAAATCCGCCACGCGGGCTTTGTCGCCGCCAGATTTGGCGAGACCATGATGAAATCCAGCAGCGCCTCGAAAAACCGCTGCTGCGGTTGCAGCCAAAACCGCGCCGATGTGGGTGCCAGCGCGTTGGTCTGCCTCAGCGCCATTTCCGCATGGGGATCGTGCAGCCGGGTCTGGCCACCCTGCCCCAAGACAATCTCAATCCCGGAATGGCCAAACAGCTTTTCATATTCATCCAAGCCCGGACCGTCGTTGAAGTCACCCATCACGATCAGACTGTCACCCACCTCAAGCTGCCGATCAATCCGCGCGCGCAGCCACAGACATTCCGCCAACTGCTTGCGGCGGTTCTCAATCGAAATCCGCTTGAAAGCGGCATCATCGCCCGCGCCATGTGGGGCTTTCGACTTGGCATGCACCCCGATCAGTCGCAACTTGCGCCCCGATGTGGTCGTCACCGCCAGTTCCAATGGCGGTTTTGAGAACCGCACCAGATCTTCGACGCCATCGCCGTTGAAATCCAGCCGCAACTGGCTGTCAAAGCGTGGCGCGCCCGGCGCACCCCGGCTGGGCGCAGGCTCGCCCAGCGGATCATGCCGCACCGAAAGCCTGTCAGGATTGTAGAGAAACGCAATTTCCTGTTCGGTGTCAGAGACATAGCCGATGATGGCTTTGCGCGCTCGCAAGCCATATTTTGCCGCAAATCGCTCAAGCGACGTCACAGTCGACCGACGGCTGTTGGTATCCGGCGCCTCAATAATCATCACGCCGTCGGCATCCAACGCGGTAAACACCACGCCCAAAGCTGCAAGTTGATCGCCTCGCGTGATCTTGTAGCGCGCCGAATACTCGCGATCCTCCAGCAGATGCCCACGATCGTCAAACAACGCGTTGAACCATTCGACGTTGTAGCTGGCCAGTCTTAAATGATCGGGCCGAAGGCGCTCGCTCATGCCGCGACCTTGGCCTGTATCTCGTCCCAGGCCGCGTTAATCGCGATCAACCGCCGCGTTGCCAATTGCACCGCCTCGGCCGGAACCCCGCGCGCGATCATCACATCCGGGTGGCTGTCTTTCACCGCCGCCCGCCACGCCACGCGGGCATCGTCCAGGCTGGCTTGATGCGGTATGCCCAAAACATCATAGGGGTCGCGCGGCGCGTCGTCAACAAAACGGCCCCGCAGCACCCGGAAACAGCGATCATCCAGCCCGAAAATCTGCGCGACATCGCGCAAGAATTGATCTTCTGCCGGGTGATAACTGCCGTCCGACATTGCGATCTGAAACAGACCCTCCAGAATGTCGATCAGCACATTGCGGTCATCGGCACAGAGCGGCAATCCAGGTTTGTTGAACAAAAGCGCGATCTTACGCGCGTAAGAGTCAAACCCCGCCACATCCTGTCGCGCCAAGTTGTACACATGTGCAGCATTGGCTTCCTCGGCTTTCGAGATCGAAAATATCCGCCGGAACGTCGACACTTCGTCGCGCGTCACCTCGCCATCCGCCTTGGCCATCTTTGCGCCCAAAGCGAGCACAGCGATGGTAAAGCCGACCGAGCGTTCGGGTGCCGCCCCACCGCGTAAACGGTCGAACACAGCCGCCAACCCCTCGCCCGAGGCAAGGGCGGCGATGGCTTCGATGATACGGTTCCAGATCGACATGGGCTCAGCTTAACGGTTTCAGATGCGGCTGTCAGGACAGGAATTTCTGCATTAGCACAAGATCCATAAACCGGCCAAATTTAAAGCCCGCATCGCGAATGATCGCAATCTCGTGATACCCAAGGGCTGCATGAAAGCGCTGGCCTTCCGGGTTTTCGCCCGACACTCCCGCAATCATCTGATGCGCGCCAGCGGCCCGCGCATGATCTTCGACTGCTGTCATCAACGCACGCCCTGCGCCCATGCCGCGCGCAGTGGGCGACAGGATCACCGAGTGCTCCATGCAGGTGGCATAGCCGGGACCGCCCCGAAATTGCCCATAAGTCGCAAAGCCTTGCACGCCGTTGTTGATGTAAACCATAAAGCAATCCCGTACGGCAATCATCTCCAGTAGATCAGCCATAGACTTTTCAGCCGAGTTGAACGTCACCGCCGTATCGCGGATCCACGGATTCCACAAAGCCGCCAGCGCAGCTGCATCCGCAGACACGGCCGCCCGGATCATTCCAGCACGCGCAGCCCATGCGGCGTGGCAAACGTCGCCCGCATCGCCTTCGCAGCCCCCGGCTGAATCACCACGCGGTCATCGGCAAACAGCCTCGCAAGTGCAGCATTCAACGCCTGCGCCTCGGGATGCGCGATCTCCAACCGCTGCAACCGCACGCCACTTTCAGGCAAAGCCCGCGCTGGATGCAACGCGCCCGCCCATTCGATCAGTGCCGGGAAACAGCCGTCGAACGGCAGTTTGCCATCTGCGGGCACCGCCATCTGCCAACGGAAATCGCCTCGCTGTAACGCCACCGGAATTCCCACTCCTTCCGGGCTGGCCGCCACCCCAGCACTTATACTATCACAACAGGTAACCCAATTTGTAAGCCTCGAACGTCCCTCAAAATTGTCTAAATCGAACCATCGCGGCCAAACCGGCGCTACCTGAGCCGGATCTGCCGCGATCACCTCCAGATACAAATCCCCCAAGCCCAGCAGCCGGTTATGCGTCGCCATATGCGGATGCTGACCACCGCCCGCCAGCGCCACACCCAACGCCTGCTCGACCGCAGCCACCCCCTCGGCCAAATCCGGCGCCGATACCGCGAGATGATCAAACCGCAGCATCACACCTTCACCCCCAAGGTGGTCTGCGCCTTCAACGCCTGCGCCAGCGACATGAACCGCGCCTCGGCCACCTCGCCAAACAGCCCGCGACCTTCCTCGGTCAGTTGCAACTCCAGCAGCCGCGTCGCGGGTTGCCACACCAGCCGTCCCGCCCGCCCCGGATCGCCGACCGAGAACATCGCGCCAAACCGCATCGCCTTGCCCAACACCTCGGCATCCAGCAATTCATCGTCGCGCAAAAGCTTGAACAGCGGCTCCATCCGCGAGCCGTTGCGGCTGTTTTTATAGCGGTGCAGCAAGGCCAGTCCCAAAAACACCCGGCCCGGATGATCCAGACCGCCCAAGTTCGCCCGCGTCGCATTGTCAAAACACGCCTCGGCCCGGTAGTCCGGATGCGCGCGCCAGGTCGTATCATGCAGCAAACACGCCGCCTTGATCAGCCGCAAACGCTCGGCAGTCACGTCGGGGAACAACGGCAGAAGGAATTCGTACAGCTTCTTGCCAAAGCCCGGAATCCGCGAGGAAATTTTTTCCGCCATCCGCGCCGCTTCAATCAACGGGTCACGCGCGCGCAGCTTTTCCGGCATCTGCTCAAACAACAGCCCCTCGCGGATGCCGTAGGCCGAGACGTCAATCTCTGACGGTTTCAGCATTTTGATCAGCTCGCGCATCACCTCGCAGGCCAGCGGCACCAGCTCCATCCGTTCCACCGAGGTGCCGGTTTTGCTGCGCAACTGCGAAAGATCGCTCGCCGCAATCCAATCCAAGGTTTCCAGCAAGTCATTGGGCAGCATGCGATATTCGTGCAAAACCGTCAGCGGATAGCCGCGCCGCTCCATATCCAGCCTAGCTATCACCCGCCACGAGCCACCCACCAGATAGATCCGCTCGCCTTCCGAATTCAGCCGCGCCTGACACGCTTTCAAAATCCGGTCGATATGCGCTGCGCGCTTTTTCGGCGTGTCGGCCACCTGCTGCAGGCGGAACGGTCCCAGCGGCGTAGACACCCGTTGCCCCACCGTGCCGCCACCAATTTTCGCCAATTCCATCGAGTTGCCGCCGATATCGCAGACAATCCCCTTGGCTTCGGGCCAGCCAAGCAGCACGCCCTGCGCCGACAGCCGGGCTTCTTCGTCGCCGTCCACCACCCAGATTTTCAGCCCGGTTTGCGCCAAAACTTCCGCCTGAAACGCAGGTCCATCCGACGCTTCCCGTGCCGCAGCCGTCGCCACCACCGTGAGAGTCTCTATCCCCATCCCTTTGGCCAGCAACGAGAATCTCTTCAACGCCACCAGCGCCCGTCTGCGTCCGTCCGGGTTCAGCTTGCCCGTTTCCGCCAAACCCTTGCCCAGACCGCACATCAGCTTTTCGTTGTAGAAATAGGCGGGTGAGCGCGCCGCGCCATCAAACACCACCATCCGCACAGAGTTTGATCCGACATCGACCACGCCGACCCGGCTTAAAGCCCGCGCCGAAGGGTCGTCAAACAAGGGGCGGCCAAACGGGCCGTGATCGTCGTCATGGTCTTCGGTCATAGGTTTTCCGTTCAGATATTTCGCCATATCAGGCGCTTAGGCCAGTTTCTGCACATCCTTCGCACCCGCCGTGCCGCGACCGGACAGCGAGGGATTCTCCATAAAGAAACGGTGACAGTTGAAAGCGCTGCCGTCCACTGGCACCTGCTCTCGCTTGTAGACACCGCCGGGTTGCAACACCCAGGATTGTGTCTCATCGGCAAGATTGGCGGCCAAAATCTGCCCGACAATCTGCGCCTGCACGGTTGGATTGTGGATTTCCACCAAGGTTTCCACCCGCCGCGTCAGATTGCGCCCCATCCAATCCGCCGAGGAAATGAACACCCGCGCCTGCTTCGACGGCAGGCCATGGCCGTTGCCAAAGCAAATGATCCGGCTGTGTTCCAGAAACCGTCCGACGATGGATTTCACCCGAATATTCTCGGACAAGCCTTTGATTCCGGGGCGAACCCCACAAATCCCACGCACCACAAGGCTGATCTTCACCCCAGCGTTCGAGGCCGCATAAAACGCGTCAATCACATCTGGGTCGATCAGAGAATTGACTTTGCCCCAGATTTCCGCAGGCCGACCGGCGCGGGCGTGACCCGCCTCTGCCGCGATCATCTCCAGCAGGCGCGATTTGAGGGTGAACGGCGAAATCGCAAGGTTTTCAAGCCCTTGTGGCTCGACATAGCCCGACAGATAGTTGAACACCCGCGTCGCATCGCGCCCAAGGGCAGCGTCACAGGTGAAGAAACTGAGGTCGGTGTAAACCTTGGCGGTGATCGGATGATAATTTCCGGTGCCGTAATGGGTGTATGTCACCAGATTTTCGCCCTCGCGCCGCACCACGGTGCTGATTTTGGCGTGGGTTTTGTAGTTCATAAAGCCGTAAACCACATGCGCGCCGGCGCGCTCCAACCGCCGCGATTGCCGGATATTGGCGGCCTCATCAAACCGCGCTTTCAGCTCGACCAAGGCCGTCACCGACTTGCCCGCCTCGGCAGCCTCGCACAAAGCCGCGACAATCGGGCTGTCCCATGAGGTGCGATACAGCGTCTGCTTGATCGCCAGCACATTGGGGTCCCGCGCCGCCTGTTCCAGAAAATTGATCACAAGATCAAAGGTTTCATAGGGGTGATGCAGCAGAATATCCTTCTGCTTGATCGCCGCAAACAGATCGCCGCCATGGTCCTGAACCCGCTCCGGCACCCGCGGCGTAAAGCGGGGCCACAAAAGATCCGGGCGGCTCGACAGCACCAATTCCTTCAGATCGGCCACGCCAAGCAAGCCCCGCACTTCGACCATCTCATCCGGCGTCACGCCCAATTCTTCCATGATCAGCGCGCGCAATTCGGGCGGCGCACCTGATGACAGCTTCAGCCGGATCACCTCACCACGACGACGGCGCTTCAGCGCGGTTTCAAACTCGCGCACAAGGTCCTCGGCCTCGTCCTCGACCTCAAGATCGCTATCGCGCAGCACCCGAAACAGGCAATGCCCGCGGTCTGTATAGCCCGGAAACAACATATCCAGATGGATCAGCAACAGTTCTTCCAGCGGCAAGAACCGATACTCGCCGTCTTTATCGGGCAGGCGCACAAACCGCGCGATCTGCTGGGGGATCGGCAACAACGCTTGCAAGCTGCGGTGGTCTGTCTCGCGCTCTAGTTGCAGAGCCAGCGAAAACCCGGTGTTCGGGATGAACGGAAACGGATGCGCAGGGTCAATCGCCAGGGGCGAGAGAACCGGGAACACCTTGTTCAGAAAGTGATCTTCCAGAAACTTCAAATCGCGCACCGTCAGCTTGGACCGCGTGAGCAAAGTAATCCCCTGCACATCCATCAGCTTTTTCAGCTTGTTGAACACCGCCTGTTGGGTGTGCATCAAGCGCCGGGCATTGGCGTGTATCAGCGTCAGCTGTTCGGCAGCCGAGCGACCATCCTCGGACAGCGTCTTGTTCTTCGCCCGCACCCAAGCGCGCAATCCCGCCACCCGCACGGTATAAAACTCATCCAGGTTCGTCGCCGAGATCGACAAGAACCGCAACCGTTCCAGCAGCGGCACAGCGGGGTTCGACGCCTCATCCAGCACCCGCCAGTTGAACGCCAACCAACTGAGTTCACGGTTGAAAAACCGACGCGGGCCGGTGATTTCGGCCTCGGGCACCTCAACGGCGGCGGGGAAGTCGTGCTTCAGAAAATCGGATTGAGTCATCGGGCCTTCATGCTGATCAAAGGTAACGCCAAGGTGACACTGTCTCACCCCGCCTGCGCCAAGTCCAGCACCTCGGCGGCCAAAGCCCGCGTCACCGGGCGGCCCTGCGCCAGCGCGCGAGCGTCAAGAAACTTCACCCATTCCCGCGCGGCGGCGATGGATCGGTCCATCCGCGACACCAGATAGGGGATCAGGTTTGGCGGCACCACGATCTGACGATCCGCAAACAGCTTGATCAGCACCGCCGACAGCAACAAATCATCCGGCGGCTCCAATTGCGCGACCGCGGCCGCCTGCATCCGGCTGAGCAGATCCGGCAATCCCAGCCGCCAATCGCGCGGGCTGCTCGCCGCGGTCACCAACAGCCCGCGCCCGTCCAGCAGGTTGTGCAGATGGAACAAGGCCACTTCTGCCTCGCGGTCGCCGGCAATCTGATCCGCATCCTCGATCGCCACCGGACCCTGCGCCAGATCGTGCAGGTCGGCCTCCAGCAGTTTGGCGGCCGAAAT
The DNA here is from genome assembly GCA_046590425.1 of Cypionkella sp. Taxonomy (GTDB): domain Bacteria; phylum Pseudomonadota; class Alphaproteobacteria; order Rhodobacterales; family Rhodobacteraceae; genus Cypionkella. The sequence continues at coordinate 20,917 of JBKJTI010000154.1, forward strand.
CACTTCGGCCCCCGAAAGCGCCGCCCAGATATGCGTCAGATGGGTCTTGCCCGCGCCTTCCGGCCCGACCAGCACCAGCTTGCCACCGGGCCAATCCTGCCAGGCCTCTACCGCAGCCAAAGCCTGAGCATTGGCGGGCGAGGGATAGAAATCCACCCGCCGAAACGCCTCAGCACTTGGCAGATCAAAGGCCAGCTGACGGCTCACCGAACATCCTCATCACCCGGCGCCACGGCCACATCCGGCCCAGTAACCCCTTGATAAAGAACGCTCCCCTGATATTGCGAGATCGCAAACCGGATCAGCACACCCATCGCCGCCGCCACCGGCACGGCCACCAGCATACCGACAAAGCCGAACAGCGATCCAAATACCGACAATGCAAACATCAACCAGACCGGATGCAGCCCGACCGATTTGCCCACCAGTTTCGGCGTCAGCACATTGCCCTCAAGGAACTGCCCGATGGCAAACACCCCAGCCACCAGGCCAATCGAAACCCAATCACCCCAAAACTGAAACAGCGCCAGACCAATCGCCAAAGCTCCGCCCAGCAATGCGCCAACGTAGGGAATAAACGTGATCGCGCCCGCAATTGCCCCCACCACCAGCCCGAACTGCAACCCCACCAACATCAGCCCGGTGGCGTAATACGCCCCCAAGGTCAGGCACACCGTCAACTGCCCGCGCACAAACGCCGACAGCGCATCATTGATCTCGCGGCCCAAGCGCCGCACCACCGGGGCATGATCGCGCGGCAGCATCGCATCAATCCGCGCCACCATATGATCCCAGTCGAGCAGCATATAAAACGTCACCACTGGCACCACGACGATGAACACCACCGCTGACAACAGGCTCAGGGCCGAGGTCAATACTCCCTGCGCCAAAGCCGCCCCTTTGGCCTGAATCGCCGCCCCGATCTCGGCCAGCGTCGTGCGCATAGTCGAGGTGCTGTCAGTCAATTCCGGGAATTTCTCGATCATGAAGCCTTGCAAACGCTTGGCAATCTCGGGGGCGGCGTTGATCAAGGCCGAGGTTTGCTGGATCAGTGTCGGGATCACCGACAGCACGATAAGCACCATCACCAGCAAACCCACCAGCGTGATCACCGTGGTGGCCGCCACGCGGCTTAGCCCCCAGCGTTGCAACCGGTCCGCGACCGGATCAAGGAAATAAGCCATCGCGCCGCCGACCAGAAACGGCAAGATCACCGAGCCCAGCAGATACAGCAGCGCAAACAGCACCAGCAAAGCGATGCACCAGTATTTCACCTGCTCGCGCACCGGAAGTGCCATGTCATCGCCCCTTTTTGCTCGCCAGACATATCGCCTTTGGGGGGCGTGGTTGCAAGGGGGAGGCTCAGTAGCGCGCCGGCAACAATTCCGCATACCCGTCTACAAAGAAGCCGCGACGTTTCAAGACACTACGCGCCTTGATGCTATCTCGGAACAGATCGTTTGAAACGATTACTCCAGACAAACTCAGGGCTTCATCAATAAAAGCGACATCGGCAATTTGGCCTGCTTGCATTATGGTCACTGAAACGCCATAGCCAATCTCTGCTTCCATCTCATCTACAGATGTCGGCCGCTGAAAAATCCTATGCCCTATGTTCGCATCGAAGATGCAGCGAACCGCAGCCTCTTCGTCAGCAAGCAATTTTGCGACCTCCCTTAACGGCTAGATGTAACCACGCTCAGCCAAACCGTAACCGTTGGGCCACATCGCAATGTTGGAACCGTCCAAAATCACCCGCCTGTCAACAGGTCGCGTGCGCGGCTTATCGACCTGATCAAGTAGGATCGCATGCCATGCCTGCGCTTCCCAAGTCTTGACAGTGCGGGTTTTGTAATATGGGTTCCCCTTAGCACCAACCCCCGCCTCATATCGCTCGCTTCGTTCATTAGAGGTCAGTTTAACCAACACATTGGCGGGCGCTATCAGCCCATCATATTTGGCGCCGCCCCCCTTGCTAAATCACCTTCTGCTTTGGATCTCTCTTGCTGATCACTTTAAACCAACCCAAGGCCTTGAGGTGATACCCTGCAATACCTGCACTATCCGTAATTGCAAAAACTGCACCCAAATGAGAATGGTTGATCGTGGATCGACGCAGGGCGATGATCTTTTGCTCGTGTCTCTCCTTTGCTTTGATGGCGTCTAGTTCACGTTTTAGTTGCTCACGGGCGGCCTCACGCTCCTCAGCAGCCTCACAAAGTCTTTCTTCAGCACCGGGGCTCAGCGGCGTGTCATCAGCTTTGGCCGCAGATCGAGAAATCCATCGTATGACTATATAGAAAGAGACGACCGCTAAAGCAAAAAGTAGCATTTGGTTTCCCACAAACGGTTATGACAATGCAAGTTTGGCTTCAAAAATATGGGCGGGCAATACCTATCGATTGGGCAGCCAAACCCGCCGCTTGCCTGCCCCCCCTCAACCCGCTAGGAAAGCCCAAACCCCAAGCCAAGAGGCCGCGATGCGCGTTTCCCGTTACTTTCTGCCCGTCCTGAAGGAAAATCCCGCCGAGGCACAGATCGTCTCGCACCGCTACATGCTGCGGGCCGGCATGATCAAACAGCAAGCCGCCGGGATCTATTCATGGCTGCCCTTGGGCCTGCGGGTTCTGAACCGCATCCAACAGATCGTGAACGAAGAACAGGAACGCGCGGGCCATATTCCGCTGCTGATGCCCACCCTGCAACCCGCTGACCTCTGGCGCGAGAGCGGCCGCTACGACGACTACGGCCAAGAAATGCTACGCATCAAGGACCGTCAGGATCGCGAGATGCTGTATGGCCCGACGAATGAGGAAATGATCACCGACATCTTCCGTGCCCATGTCAACAGCTACAAAGACCTGCCGCTGACGCTTTATCACATCCAGTGGAAGTTCCGCGATGAGATGCGCCCACGCTTCGGGGTGATGCGGGGCCGCGAGTTCCTGATGAAAGACGGCTACAACTTTGATGTCGATAAAGCCGCCGCTTTGCACGCCTACAACCGCCATATGGTTTCCTACCTGCGCACCTATGAACGTATGGGCCTGACCGCGATCCCGATGCGCGCTGATAGCGGCCCGATTGGCGGCGACGATACCCATGAATTCCTCGTGCTGGCCGCGACCGGCGAGTCCGAGGTGTTCTTCGACAGTGCAGTGACCGACCTGCAGCTTGGCACGCGCGAGGTCGATTACGACAACCGCGAGGAAGTAGCGGCGGTCTGCAAAGAGTTCACCACCCTCTATGCCCGCACCGACGAAACTCACGACCAAGCCCTGTTTGAGGCCATCCCGGAAGACCGCCGCAAGGTGGCACGCGGCATCGAAGTCGGCCAGATATTCTACTTCGGCACCAAGTATTCCGAAGCCATGGGCGCCACCGTCGTCACCGCTGACGGCAGCAAGGTTCCGGTTGAGATGGGCAGCCACGGCATCGGTGTGTCCCGACTGCTCGGCGCGATCATCGAGGCCAGCCACGACGACAAGGGCATCATCTGGCCCGAAGGCGTCACCCCCTTCCCGGTCGGCATCGTCAACCTGAAACAAGGAGACGCCGCCGCCGACGCCGCTTGCGAGGGCCTTTACAAGGCGCTCAAAGCGCAGGGCCTTGAGGCACTTTATGATGACCGCGAAGAACGCGCAGGCGCAAAATTCGCCACGATGGATCTGATCGGCCTGCCGTGGCGCATCACCGTCGGGCCGCGCGGCCTCGCGAATGGGGTGGTAGAACTGACCAGCCGGCGCACCGGGGTTTCGGAAGAACTTACGCCCGAAGCAGCCGTGGCGCGCATCGCCGAGATTTACGCGGGCATCTGATGCGTCAGTAATATTGAAAACGGGGGCCATCCCCGTTTTCAAAAAAGCTAAGAAAACGCGCTTATCCGATTGCCGCCAGCGCTTTAGCCCCTATCCTTGTCCTAACCTGGCAGGAGGCGTCGCAGATGGTTCTGACAATCGTGCTGATCTGCGCGACGGTGGGGCTGGTCGCTGTGACGCTGCTGCCGCTTTGGCAAACCCCATTGTGGTGGGTGCGCGCGCTGGAATTTCCCCGCATGCAAATTCTTGGCCTGCAAGCCATGACCGGGATTGGTGCGCTGGGGTCGTTCGGGCTGGATGGTGTGCTGATGCTACTGGCCTTGGGGGCCGCGATGGTCATGCAGATCGTGCATATTTGGCCGTTCAGCCCGCTTTGCGCCAAGGAAATGCGCAAGGTCACTCCGCCCGATCCAAAGCAAGACGTGGTGTGTCTTGCGATGAATGTGCTGATGGAAAACACCAACCACGCCGCGGTGTTGGCCGAAATCGCCCGTGTTGATCCCGATGTGCTGTTCCTAATGGAAACCGACGCGACTTGGGATGCTGTGGTTTCTCCCGCTCTGGCGGGCTATCCAGTCGTGCTGCGCGAGATCAAGGACAACTACTACGGCCTGATCTTTGCCACCCGCCTGCAGGTGCGCAGCGCCCGCGTCACCTATCTTTCGGTCGAGGACACGCCCTCCGTTCTGGCCGAACTTGAAGCCCCCGATGGCACACCCTTCCGCTTTGTTGGCCTGCACCCCAAGCCCCCGGTTCCCGGTGAGGACACAGAAGGCCGCGATGCCGAAGTGGCCTATGCAGCCCGCCACGCCCGCGACACTGATCTGCCGGTAATCTCGATGGGCGATTTCAATACCCCGGCCTGGTCGCAGATCTCGCACCGTTTCAAGGTGGTCGGCGGCTATCTTGACCCGCGCGTCGGGCGCGGCCCGCTTTCCAGCTTTGACGCCCGGCGCTGGTGGCTGCGGATGCCGATTGACCAGTTCTATGCCACCGCCGATGTCACACTGATCGACTTTCAGCGTGGGCACTTTGTCGGCTCGGATCACTTCCCGATGTCGGCAAAGATCCGCTTTAATGACGCCGAAACCGCGCGGCAGCGCAATGGGCGGATCACGGCCTTGCCCGATGCCGAAGAAGCGCGCATCCTGCAAGCGATCGAACGGCAGGGCAGCCGTCTGCGCCGCATCACGCGCGCTGCCAAACCGCCGAAGGTTTAAGCGGCCCATCTAAGGAACATCGAAATGGACTATCGTCGCTTGGGCAAATCCGGCCTGAAGGTATCCGAGTTTTCCTTCGGATCGTGGGTTACGTTCGGCAAACAGGTCGATGGCAATGATGCCAAATCCTTGATGACCATTGCTTATGACGCGGGGGTGAACTTCTTCGACAACGCCGAGGGCTATGAGGCTGGCAATTCCGAGCTGGTGATGGGTCAGGCGCTGGCAAACCTTGGCTGGACGCGCGACAGCTATATCGTCTCGTCGAAAGTGTTCTGGGGCGGCGAGAAACCCACCCAGCGCGGGTTGTCGGCCAAGCATGTGACCGAGGCCTGCCATGCCGCCCTTCGCCGCCTGCAAGTCGATTACCTGGATCTGTATTTCTGCCACCGCCCCGACATCGACACGCCCGTAGAGGAAACCGTGCGCGCGATGCACAACCTGATTTCGCAGGGCAAGGTGCTGTATTGGAGCACCTCGGAATGGTCTGCCCAACAGATCACCGAAGCCCACGCTGTGGCCCGCGCCGCAGGTCTGACCCCTCCGACGATGGAGCAGCCGCAATACAATCTGTTCGAACGGCAGAAAGTTGAGGCCGACTATGCGTCAATCTACGACACTTACGGCCTTGGCACCACGATCTGGTCGCCCTTGGCCTCGGGCATCCTGACCGGCAAATATAACGCCGCGATCCCCAGTGACAGCCGGATGACCCTGCCCGGCTATGAATGGCTTAAGGATATGCTCGCCTCAGATGCGGGGCAGGAAAAGCTGGCGAAAACCCGCAGCCTCAGCGATCTCGCCGCCAAAGCAGGCCTGCCGCTCGCGCATCTGGCGCTGTTGTGGTGCCTTGAGAAACTGCGCGTCTCGACCGTGATCTTGGGGGCCTCGCGCGCCAGCCAGTTGACCGACAACCTTGCCGCGCTGAAGGTCAAAGCCAAGCTGACGCCCGAGGTGATGGCCGAGATCGAGGCGATCATCGCCAACAAACCCGCGGCTGCGCAACGGTTCTAGGTTGACGATCCGGCCCGTTGCGGAAACTCTGCAGCCAAGGCAGGGGGCTGTCCGCCCCCCACGGATTTGCAGCCAAATCCTCCCCCCGAGGATACTTGAGCACAGAGGATGACCATGACCAAAGCGCTGATCACATGGGGCGGCTGGGACGGCCATCAACCGGATAAGGTTGCGGCTTTGTTTGCCGAGATTTTGCAAGCCGAGGGGATGCAGGTGGAGGTGACGGATAGCCTTGGCTGTTTCGATGATCCGGCCCGCTTGGCCGATCTGAGCCTGATCGTTCCGGTCTGGACGATGAGCAGTATCGAAAAACATCAAACCGAAAACGTCGCCGCTGCCGTGGCCTCTGGCGTGGGTGTGGCGGGCTGTCATGGCGGTATGTGCGACGCGTTCCGAACTGACGTGCTCTGGCAGTTCATGACCGGCGCGCAATGGGTGGCGCATCCGGGCAATAACGGGGTGCAATACAGGGTGCGGATGGTGTCAGATGATCCGCTGGTGGCCGGGATCGCAGATTTCGACGTCGCGACCGAGCAATACTATTTGCACATCGACCCTGCCGTCCGGGTCCATGCCGTCTGCGACTTCCCGCAGGTCGATGGGCCCCATGCCCCCAATGGCCCGGTGGCGATGCCCGTGGTGTTCACCAAACTCTGGGGCCAAGGCCGGGTCTACTACAACGCTTTGGGCCATCAAGCCGATGTGATCAACCACGGCCCCGCCCGCGAATTACTGCGGCGCGGGCTGCTCTGGGCCGCCAAACAGGAGGGATGAATGTCGTTCCAAGCCTATCTGGACAATATCCAAGCCAAGACTGGAAAAACCCCGGCCGATTTCAAAGCCTTGGCACAGGCGAAGGGCTTCGCAACCGAGGGCGGCATCGCGGAAGGCGTCAACGCCACTCAGATCACCGACTGGCTGAAAGCCGAATTTGATCTGGGCCACGGTCATGCCATGGCAATCTTCGCGCTGTTGAAGGGTAAGACCAGCTGATGAACCTTCAATGGGGTTTTCTAAGCGGTTTTGCCGCCGTGGTTTTGAACCTCTTGGCAATTTTTGGCACCGCTCGGTATCGCATTGTGATGCGTGTTTGGGCTGTGCTCAGTGCGTTGGCCTTCGCCGGGTTTTTAGCGGGCCCGCCTGTAGATCAATTCGTCGGGGCAATCGTGATGATCGCGATGATACTGGGCGGCGCATATCTATGGCTCAGGCACTAAGGCGGTTTGCGTTATTCAAAGCCAAGGCGGAGCAAACACGCCGCCTTAGCCTTTCACATTGGCCTAAATATCCCCGCCGGAGGCTTCGACTTAGCCGCGCGCGCTTCGGATCAGGTCCAGAATATCCTTCGCCGCCTCGGGGATATTTGTCCCCGGCCCGAAGATCGCTTTCACCCCGGCGTCGTAGAGGAACTGATAATCCTGCTGCGGAATAACCCCGCCGCAGATCACCAGAATCTCACCCGCGCCCGCATCGCGCAACGCCTGCACCAGTTTCGGCGCAAGCGTCTTGTGCCCGGCCGCCTGCGAAGATATCCCCACCACATGCACATCATTGTCGATGGCATCTTGCGCGGCCTCGGCGGGCGTCTGGAACAACGGCCCGACATCGACATCAAAGCCGATATCCGCGAACGCCGTGGCGATTACCTTTGCACCGCGATCATGACCGTCCTGCCCCATCTTCACCACCAACATACGCGGGCGGCGGCCTTCTTCTTCGGCAAACTTCTCGACATCGGCCTGAATGGCGGCAAAGCCCGCGTCGCCCTCGTAAGCGGCACCATAGATCCCGGCGAGGGTTTTGACCTCGGCGCGGTGCCGACCGAACACCTTCTCCATCGCCATGCTGATCTCTCCCACCGTTGCCCGCGCCCGCGCTGCCTCGACCGCTGCCGCCAGCAAATTGCCGTCATGGCCCGCGATCCGGGTCACCTCATCCAGCGCCGCCTGCGCGCGGGCCTCATCCCGCGCCGCCCGCGTCGCGCGCAGCCGGTCGATCTGGCTCAGCCGCACCGCGACGTTATCAATATCCAGAATGTCGATCGCATCCTGTTTGGCGAGGCGATATTTGTTCACCCCCACAACAACCTCGTCGCCACGATCAATCGCCGCTTGCCGCCGCGCCGCCGATTCCTCAATCCGCAGCTTTGGCATGCCCGAAGCAACCGCCTTGGTCATCCCCCCCATGGCTTCCACTTCTTCGATCAGTTTCCAGGCTTCTTCGGCCAAGGAATGGGTCAGGCTTTCAACATAATACGACCCCGCTAGCGGATCGACGACATGCGTGACGCCGGTTTCTTCCTGCAAGATCAGTTGCGTGTTGCGCGCGATCCGGGCTGAGAATTCGGTGGGCAAAGCAATGGCTTCGTCCAAAGCATTGGTGTGCAGACTTTGCGTGCCGCCCAAAACCGCTGACATCGCCTCATACGCCGTGCGGATGACGTTGTTATAAGGGTCAGCCTCTTGCAGTGACACGCCAGAGGTCTGGCAATGCGTCCGCAGCATCAACGAACCTTGCTTTTTCGGCTGAAACTCCGACATGATCCGGTGCCACAGCATCCGCGCCGCGCGCAGCTTTGCCGCCTCCATGAAGAAATTCATCCCTATGGCGAAAAAGAAGCTCAGCCTTCCTGCGAAATCATCGACATTCATCCCGCGCGCAATCGCGGCGCGGACATATTCGCGGCCATCGGCCAGAGTATAGGCCAATTCCTGCACCAAATTCGCCCCGGCTTCTTGCATGTGATAGCCGGAGATTGAGATCGAATTGAACTTCGGCATATGCGCCGAGGTATACTCAATAATATCCGCGATGATCCGCATCGAGGGTTCCGGCGGATAGACATAGGTGTTGCGCACCATGAATTCCTTCAGAATATCGTTCTGAATGGTGCCCGACAGCAGGCTGCGATCCACGCCTTGCTCCTCACCCGCCACGATGAAAGACGCCAAAATCGGGATCACAGCACCGTTCATCGTCATCGACACGCTGACCTTATCCAGCGGAATCCCGTCGAACAGGATTTTCATATCCTCGACGCTATCAATCGCCACGCCAGCCTTGCCAACATCGCCCTCAACGCGCGGATGGTCTGAATCATAACCCCGATGCGTCGCCAGATCGAAAGCGACAGACACCCCCTGCTGCCCCGCCGCCAAATTCTTCCGATAAAACGCGTTCGAAGCCTCCGCCGTCGAGAACCCGGCATATTGCCGAATGGTCCAAGGCCGCCCGGCATACATCGTCGCCTTCACCCCGCGGGTGAACGGCGCGAAGCCGGGCATTTCGCCCATTTGCGGCAGGCCTTCTACATCGGCCGCCGTATAAAGCGGCTTCACCGCGATGCCTTCCAGCGTATCCCATGTCAGGCTGGCAGGGTCGCCGCCCTTCATTTCCTTCGCGGCCAAAGCCGTCCATGCGTTCAGATTCGGGGCGTTCAGATTCGGGGCGTTCAGATCAGTCATAGTCTCTCTCCCTTGCAGCCAACGCGGGCCAGCGCGGGCAGTGCAGCTATTCCAGAAAATCCTCGGCCACCGGAATGCGGCCAAAGGCAATTTTCGCCCCCGCGTAGGCGACGTAATGCGGTGGCAATTCGCCAAAGCGCACGGTGTTCTGACCGTAACGCAGGTTCAAACGGTCGATGGCGCGGCAGAGGCCCACGGGGGTTTCTTCCTGCGACGCGGGCAGGTCGAACAAATCGCCGGTTTCCTGCCCCAGCGGCAACAACCCGCCGAGCATCACATTCACCGACCTGATCCGCCCGCGCGGCAGCTTTGCCCAATAGCGATCCAGCGTTTCCAGCAGAAAAAACGTATCCTGCGTCGCCCGGATTTGCCCATCTGCGCTGGGGTGCCCGCCGTCCCGCAACCGCAGCGACAGATGCAGACTGCGCGCCACAAAGTCCTCGCGCCGTAGCCGCGCCGCCGCTTTCACCAACAGCCGCCGCGCCACCAGACGCGCGCCCTCGGGCGTGGCATTGCCACCCGCCAACACCTGACCATGCCCGATCATGCCGCGCTGTGTCTCGGGCCAGACCACCACCTCGCCGCGCAATTCGCGCAAAAACCGCTCGCCTGTCACGCTGCCCCAAATCGCCCGCGCCCGCTTTGGATCCAGCGCATAAAGCGCGCTCACATCCGTCACCCCCGCAGCCTTCAGCCGATCCCGCATCCGCGAGGAAATCCCCGGCAGATCGTCCAACGCCAGATGCGCGATCCGCTCTGGCAGAATTTCCGGCAACAGCCAGTGCAAGCCCCCCGGCTTCTCCAGCCCCGCCGCCAGTTTCGCCAAAAGCCGCGTCGGCCCCAACCCAACCGAACAGCGCAACGCCGGGTTCACCTGTGCCAGCACCGCCGCCTGCAACGCCCGCCCGATCTCCACCGCCTTCTGCAATTCCTGCTGCGAACCCATCAACAGACAGGAACATTCGTCGATCGAAAACACCCGATGCACCGGCAAAACCGTGTCCACCGCGCGCAAAATCGCATGATGATACTGCACGCAAACGTCGTGCTTCACCGGACGAAACACGATACCGGGGCAAAGTTGGCGCGCTTCGTCCTGCCGCGTGCCCATGCCGACGCCGCAGCGCTTGGCTTCGATGCTGGCGGCAATACAGGCGGTATTCGGCCCCTCGCCGGTCAACACCCCCACCGGCCTGCCCATCAAGGCAGGTTCCTCGGCCTGGGCGACCGAGGCGTAAAAGCTGTTCATATCGAAGAACAGGGTAGAGACGCGCGCAGACATCTGGCCTCGAGTCGGAGTTGCGGGAACAAGCCATCAGACTAGAACAAAATGCGAACATTTGTCGAGTCTCGCCCTGCCCTGATCCGACCCGGTCCACCTATTCGAACTCCATGATCACTTCGTCGACCTTCAGGCTACTGCCCGCCACCGCCTTGATGGCTTTGACCACACCCTTACGCTCGGCTTTCAGGATATTTTCCATCTTCATCGCCTCAACCGTCGCCAAAGCCTGCCCCTCCTGCACCTCATCACCGACTTCGACCATGATCTTGGCGATCAGACCGGGCATCGGGCAGAGCAGGAATTTCGACGTATCCGGCGGCAGCTTCTCGATCATCAGCTTGGCGAGTTCGGCCTGCCGTGGCGTGCGGACATGCGCTTTCAGATCAGCACCCCGCAGCCGCAACCTGAAGCCGCCGCTGATCTTGCCAACCTTCATCACCAAAGGCGCGCCATCGACCATGATGCTGGCCAAAGCCTGCCCCGGCACCCAATCGGATGTCACCCGCAGCTTGCGGCCATCTTCAAACGTCACGGTAGACCCAGCCGGGTCAGCCGCGATTTTCACCACATGTTCAACGCCTTGCAGCGTGACGACCCAGTCATCGCCGACCCGGCGCTCGTGGTTGTCCATCGTGCCGCTGATGCGGGTGCGCCGGATTTCAGCCACCCGGTTCATCGCGGCGGCAGAGGCCGCAACGCGCGCCAAAGTATCCGCATCCAATGTGGCACCTTGGAAGCCGTCAGGATATTCCTCGGCAATAAACGCCGTGGTGATATTGCCGGATTGAAACCGCGGATGCTCCATCACAGCACCCACGAAGGGCAAGTTGTGGCCGATGCCCTCAACCTCGAACGTATCCAAGGCGAGGCGCATTTCCTCAATCGCATCCGCCCGCGTCGGCCCCCAAGTGCAGAGCTTAGCGATCATCGGGTCGTAGAACATCGAAATCTCGCCGCCCTCAAACACCCCGGTATCGTTGCGCACAATGCCCCCGCGCGCCGTCGTCCCTTCAACGGGCGGGCGATAGCGGGTCAAGCGACCAATCGAGGGCAAAAAATTGCGGTAGGGGTCTTCGGCATAGAGACGGCTTTCCATCGCCCAGCCGTTGATCTTCAGATCGTCCTGCTTGAACGGCAAAGCCTCACCATAAGCCACCCGGATCATTTGCTCGACCAGATCGACTCCGGTGATCAACTCGGTGACAGGATGTTCCACCTGCAACCGGGTGTTCATCTCCAGAAAGTAGAAATTCCGCGCGCCATCAACGATAAATTCGACCGTCCCCGCCGAAGTATAGCCCACCGCACGCGCCAAAGCGCAGGCCTGTTCACCCATCGCCTTCCGGGTCGACTCATCCAAGAAGGGCGAGGGCGCTTCCTCGATCACCTTCTGGTTCCGGCGCTGGATCGAACATTCGCGCTCGTGCAGATAGACGATATTGCCGTGCTTATCGCCCAGCACCTGAATTTCAATGTGGCGCGGCTGGGTGACGAATTTCTCGATGAAAATCCGGTCATCGCCAAAACTCGCCGCCGCTTCGTTCTTCGACGACTGAAAGCCCTCGCGCGCCTCGGCATCATCCCAAGCGATCCGCATGCCCTTGCCGCCACCGCCCGCCGAGGCCTTGATCATCACCGGATAGCCGATCTGCCCCGCAATCGTCACCGCATGTTCGGCATCATCAATCAGCCCCATATGCCCCGGCACGGTGGAAACCCCCGCCGCCATCGCGAGCTTTTTCGAGGTGATCTTGTCGCCCATCGCCTCAATCGCAGGTGAAGGTGGCCCGATGAACACCACGCCCGCAGCCTCCAGCGCCGCCGCGAAGTTCATGTTTTCAGACAGAAACCCATAACCCGGATGCACCGCCTCGGCCCCCGAGGCCTTCACCGCCGCCATGATCTTCTCAATGACAATATAAGACTGCGCCGCAGGCGACGGCCCGATATGAATGGCCTCATCGGCCATCTTCACATGCAACGCGCCCCGATCGGCATCGGAATACACTGCCACCGTCTTGATCCCCATCTTGCGCGCGGTCTTGATCACACGACAGGCGATCTCGCCCCGATTGGCGATCAGGATTTTCTTAAACATCAGCTCTCTCCCCAAGTCTGTCCGGGCCGGGACAAATAAAAACGGCCAGCCGAGGGAACACCCCGACTGGCCGTCATAGCACTAGCCGCGTAAGCGGCGATTAGATCAGTAGCAGGGCGGCAGGCCGATGTTGACGCCGCACGTCGCAGCGCCCGCAAGGCCGCCGATGACCGCGCCAGTGACCGCATTGTTGTCGGTGACATCGGCAATGGCCGCACCAGCCGCAGCGCCTGCCAACCCGCGCGACGCCGGGTCTTGCAGACAGCCGGCCAGCGGCATGGTGAGAATGGCGATAAGAAGGAGAGATTTCCGCATTTTGAACTGCCTCTTTTGTTTGTTGTTCTGCGCACAGATTCTACTGTTTCCCGCAGCGATGCAAACTGAAAAAACCACGCCCGCGCGCAACTGGCAACAAGCCGCCAAAGCGGTGCCGCACCCGTCACAAAACCTGAAACAAAAAAAGGCCTGACCCCGTCGGAGTCAGGCCAGAGGGTAGGGAAAGGGTAACAGTCTTGCCCAAGGCTTTGCGGTGCTAGCAACGCCCCAAGCACAAAGCGATCATCGCGCAAGCCCACGTTTGGCGCAAAGCCTGTTTCGCCCCGCCCGAAGGCTTGCGCGAATTGCTGCCAAGATGCCAAAGGCTTGCGCGGATTCATGCCTATTCCTGATCCTCGTCGTCATCCCAATCGCCAAAGTCCAGAGGCGGAGCGTCGGGGGCGAAAATCTCGGGGAAAGAGACCTGTGCGACTTTCAGATTGATCTTGAGCAGCGCGTCATAAGATGCCGGGTTGAACGGATCTTCGGCGGGCACCACCTCGCGGCCAAACAGCCACGACAGCCGCCCCGCATCCAGATTGCCGCGCTCGAAAACCTCTTCACCGAACTGCGCCCAAAGCGCCGCCATAAAGCCCTTGTCGGCCATCCGGTCAGCGTTCTTGCGATCTGCGAAGCGTTCGCGTTTGATGATCTTGGCCGCGCCCTGCTTCATATTGGCGCGCCGGATCACAAACTGAAAATCAGTGCCGGTCAGGCGGCCGGGAAAACCGCGATGCTTCAGCATGATACCACCTCTTGTGCAGAGGTGAAGGCGGGGCCGAAACCCCGCCCCAAGAGATTATTTGTATTTGCCGGTCTCGGCCGGTTCAACCGAAATTGGTGCCGGCGCAGGCTCCATAGGAGCTTCTTTTTTGGCGCAAGCCGCGAAAGCGGTGAGTGCGATGAAGGCGAGGATGGTTGCGGAACGCATAGGGTACTCCAGATTGCATCATTGACGACGCCCGCACCATAAGTGCTGGCCTGATCAAGTGCAAAGCGGTTCCGAAGCGTTAGGACAGTTGTTGCCGATAGCCCGCAAGCTTTTGCAACGGATAGAAAAAGGGCGGGCCGGGCCGTCAGGCCCACAAGCGCCCGCCCCTTAGTCTTACTTGTATTTGCCGGTGTAGACAGGCTCGGTTGTGACAGCCGGTTGGTCCACGTAAACCACGTCTTCGGCTTTCTTGGCACAGCCTGCCACGAAAGCGGCCAGGCAAAGGCCCAGTACGGTAACTTTAATGCTCGACATCCTCGACTCCATTTTTGTACGGGAGGCGTGCTTTGTGCCGCCCCCTTCTGCGAAGGAAAGACCGCTTGGGTTCGGTCTGCATGAACAGTAGTCGATAAACTGCGGAATTGACACGAAAATTCGCCAAATGCCATCAGCTGTGGCAAGGCTACATCAGCCATGGGTTGCGCAGGGCTCTGCGCCGCTAGATTTTGTGCTTTCATCAAAAAGCCTCCCATATACAGGCGTCGCCGTTGATGCGATACGCCTCAAAGAATTGAGTGGCCTCAGGAGCAGCTTCGCCAAACGGCACGTCGCGGTCGGAAAGTGAGATCACAATCTGGCTCGGCAGCGGACCAGTTGACGCGATCCGCGGCAAAGCGAAGCTCTTGCACAGATGTTCCATATCCGCCGCCGCCACTTCGAAATCCACCGATCCGGTTTGTTTCGCAATCGCGGGGGCGACAAAGCGGAACCGAGCGGTCAAGCCATCCGGCCCCGGCGCGTTCATCACCACATCGACGAAGCGCACCCATTGCCCCGATGGCACCGGCACCACAACTTCAGAACCTTCACTCTTATTCGGATCGGTCATCGCCGCACCGCTTTTCCGCTGCCCGCACGCATTGCTGTTCTCCTTAGGTCACAGCGGAATGTTATCGTGCTTTTTCCACGGGTTCGCCAGCTTCTTACCGCGCAAGCTTGCAAATGCCCGCGCGATGCGGCGGCGGGTCGAATGTGGCATGATCACTTCGTCGATAAAGCCCTTTTCGGCCGCCACGAACGGGTTGGCGAAACGGTCTTCATATTCCTTGGTCAGCCGCGCGATTTCCTCCGGCGCTTTGCCGCGATGGATGATCTCGGTCGCCCCCTTGGCCCCCATCACCGCAATCTCTGCCGTAGGCCACGCATAGTTGAAATCACCACGCAAATGCTTGGAAGACATCACATCATATGCGCCGCCATAAGCCTTGCGAGTGATCACCGTCACCTTCGGCACCGTCGCTTCGCCATAAGCAAACAACAGCTTGGCGCCATGCTTGATCACGCCACCCAGCTCTTGCGCCACTCCCGGCAAAAACCCCGGCACATCCACCAAAGTCAGGATCGGAATTTCAAACGCATCGCAGAACCGCACAAACCGCGCGGCCTTGCGCGAGCTGTCAATATCCAGACACCCCGCCAGCACCATCGGCTGATTGGCCACCACCCCTACCGATTGCCCCTCTAACCGAATAAACCCGGTGATGATATTGGCGGCAAAATCGCGTTGAATTTCAAAGAAATCGCCCTCATCGGCCAGCTTCTCGATCAACTCTTTCATATCATAGGGCTGGTTCGGGTTTTCCGGGATCAGCGTATCCAGGCTGGATTCCAACCGCGCCGGATCATCAAAGAACGGCCGCACCGGGGCCTTCTGCCGGTTGTTCAGCGGCAGGAAATCCACCAGACGGCGCACTTCGGCCAAAGCCTCAACATCATTCTCAAACGCGCCATCTGCCACGCTCGACTTCTTGGTATGGGTCGAAGCCCCACCGAGCTCCTCCGCCGTCACCACTTCATTGGTCACGGTTTTCACCACATCCGGCCCGGTGACGAACATGTAAGAGCTGTCCTTCACCATAAAGATAAAGTCCGTCATCGCCGGCGAATACACCGCCCCGCCGGCACAAGGCCCCATGATCACCGAGATCTGCGGCACCACGCCCGAGGCCATCACATTGCGCTGGAACACCTCAGCATAACCCGCCAAGGAGGCCACACCTTCCTGAATCCGCGCCCCACCAGAATCGTTCAGCCCAATCACAGGCGCGCCATTCTGCATCGCCATATCCATGATCTTACAGATCTTTTGCGCATGGGTTTCCGACAAAGATCCGCCAAACACTGTAAAGTCCTGCGAAAACACATAAACCATCCGCCCGTTCACCGTACCCCAGCCGGTGACCACGCCATCCCCCGCCGGACGATCTGCCTCCATGCCGAAATCGGCGCAGCGGTGGGCGACAAACATGTCGAATTCTTCAAACGAGCCTTCGTCCAGCAACAACTCGATCCGCTCCCGCGCGGTCAGCTTGCCCTTGGCGTGCTGCGCGTCAATCCGGCGCTGCCCTCCGCCCAAACGCGCCACATTTCGGCGGTCTTCCAACTGCTGCAGGATGTCTTTCATGGCCAGGCTCCCCCTCAAATCGTGGCCACCATAGCGCCGCAAAATGCGCCCGCCTAGCGCAACATCGAAAATATGCAAACCAAACCCTGCATCACAATTGCAAATTGCAAAGTTGCAAATCCGTCACCTCCCGGTAACGCCTTCAATCGGCGGCAGTGGCACAGGCTGCGTGACCAACGCCGGATCGACCCGTTCGTAAAACGCATTGCCCCCGGTGGTCAGCACATACTGCATGTTGTTGTAGCCAGCGTGATAGGTTGCCGTGTGGAAGAACTGGGCACGGCCAACCAGCGGATGGCGCTCGCCCTGCAACACCGACTGCGCCGCGTCGTGCAACTGCGGTGCCGTGCGCGTGTTCATCCGCTTGCTCAGCACCCCCGGCGCGAATTGCTTGTGCTGCCCCACCACGCCACAGACATTGCGCGGATATTGCCCCGACTCGACGCGGTTCATCACCACGCTGCCCACCGCCACCATGCCATCCCGGCTGGAGCGGTTGGATTCGAAATACATCGCCCGCTCCATACATTCGAGGTCGGAATGGCCGCAGCTTGCCAGCAGAGCCAGCGCGAAACCGGCACCAGAAAGGCGCCGCCCGGTTCGGATGAGGGTCATCTTGTCAGTCCTGCTCGTTTTGTTTTTTTCAATCCTAGCGCAAAACGCGGGAAAATGCAGCGATTTCCTTGCATCCTCGCCAGATCCAGCGGTGCTTTGCGCAAGCGCCGTCACTTTTTCGTCGCCAGGTTGCCTTCCCAAAACCGTCCTCAGCCTTGGTCACAAAACCCGCATGCCAGCTATGGGAGCCGCAGACAGTCAGCCCACGACCGGCACAGTCAGAAACTGCCATGCCAACCCCGCAGCCTCAAATACCGTCCCTGATGGCAAACATGGTTTTTGTTCTATATACCCCCCCGATTACCAGAATTTGCATCCGAGCCCCCATGCCCAGCCTTCCCGTCCCGCTCGTCACCATCGGCCTGCTCACGCTGTCGAACGTCTTCATGACCTTTGCTTGGTATGGCCACCTCAAGCACAAATCCACCGCGCTCATCACTGTGATCTTCATCTCCTGGGGCATCGCCTTTTTTGAATATTGCCTGATGGTCCCCGCCAACCGCATCGGCTCCACCATCTACAACGGCGCCCAGCTCAAGACGATCCAAGAGGTGATCACCCTCGCCGTTTTTGCAGTCTTCTCAGTGTTCTACCTGAAAGAGCCGCTCACCTGGAACCACGCCCTCGGCTTCGCCTTCATCGCTTTGGGCGCTTTCTTCATCTTCCACAAATGGACCTGACCCGCCCCTAAGCCAATCCTCTGTGCTCAAATATCCCCGCCGGAGGCATCGCTGCATCCGCAGGCCTCCCGCAAGAAAGCCCAAAATGCCCCACCCCAAGGCGATCTTCCTCAACCGCCGAACCCCGCCGAAAATCGTCACCCTGACCCTGCTCGCGGGCCTTTCGGCGCTGACGATGAACATCTTCCTGCCGTCCCTCCCCGGCATGGCCGCCTATTTCGACGCCCCCTACGCGCTGATGCAACTTTCCGTCGCGCTCTACCTCGCGCTGTCCGCCGTCCTGCAAATCCTGATCGGCCCAATCTCCGACCGCTACGGCCGCCGCAATGTCATCCTGATAGCCCTCGTGCTGTTCCTGATCGCCACTGTCGGCACGCTTCTGGCCCCCAATGCCACCATCTTCCTGATCTTCCGCATGGCGCAAGCAGTGATCGCCGCAGGCATGGTGCTGTCCCGCGCAGTCGTCCGCGACATGGTGTCGGATGCCGAAGCGGCCTCGATGATCGGCTATGTCACCATGGGGATGAGCCTCGTGCCGATGATCGGCCCGGTCATCGGCGGCATTCTGGATGAGGCTTTCGGCTGGCAAGCCAACTTCGGCCTGCTGCTCGGTCTTGGCCTCATCGTGCTCGCACTCTGCTGGGCCGATCTGGGCGAAACCGCCACCCTGCAACGCCGCTCGTTCAAGGACCAGTTGCGCAGCTATCCCGCCCTACTCGGCTCCCGCCGCTTCTGGGGCTACTCGGGCGCTGCCGCCTTCTCGTCGGGCTGCTTTTTCGCTTATCTCGGCGGCGCGCCCTATGTGGGAACCGTGGTCTACCAACTCACCTCCTCCCGCATTGGCCTGCTGTTTGCGATCACCGCCGTCGGCTACATGGCGGGCAATTTCTTTGCGGGCCGCTATTCGGTGCGGTTCGGTATGAACAAAATGGTGCTGATCGGCACAACCATCACCACGCTTGGCCTGATCGCCCTCACCGTGGTCACCGCTATGGGCCTCTCCAGTGCTGTGATGTTCTTCGGCCTGACCATCACCATGGGGCTTGGCAATGGCATCGCCCTGCCCTCGGCCAATGCCGGCATCCTGTCGGTCCGCCCCGATCTCGCAGGCACCGCCTCGGGCCTTGGCGGGGCGATTATGGTCGGCGGCGGTGCCGCCCTCGCTGCCCTCGCAGGCGTGGTGCTGCCCCCCGGCTCCACCGAAATGCCGTTGATCCTGTTGATGCTGGCCTCGTCCGTGTTCTCCACCTTCTGCATCATTGCGGTGATTCGCCGCGCCCGCAGCCTAGGTATTGCCGCTTGACCGCCAGACTTTGCAAAGCCTACCCTTAGCTTTGCAAACCAATGGCAGTTCGGAGAGCATAGTGGCCATCCAGAAACTCTACGCCGGGGCAAAACTGCGCGAACTTCGCGGTCGCCTCAGCCTGACCCAACGCGCCTTCTCGGACAAACTCGGCGTCTCGCTGCCCTATCTCAACCAGATGGAGAACAACCACCGTCCGGTCTCCGCCACCGTGGTGCTGGCGCTGGCACAAGAATTTGGCCTCGACGTCACCGAGTTGAACGCAGGCGAAGGCGAACGCCTTGTCTCCGATATGCGCGAGGCACTCGCCGACCCGGTTTTCGCCAAAACCACCCCTCCCTTGGCCGACCTGCGGCTTGCCGCGTCCAACGCCCCTGCCTTCGCCCGTGCCTTTCTCGATCTGCACCGCGCCTACCGCCAAAGCCACGAACGCCTCGCCTCGCTGGACGAAGCTCTGGGCCGCGAAGACACCGCCCTGCGCGCGAGCCCCTGGGAGGAAGTCCGCGATTTCTTTCACTATTGCGACAATTACGTGGATGCCGTCGATCGTGCTGCCGAACATTTCATAACCGGCGCAGGTCCCGGAAAAGACGCCCTGATTATCGCGACCGAAGCACTCAACAAACGTGGCATCAATGTTCAATTTTCCAACACCGGCCCCTTGCGCCATTTTGATCCCACGACCCGCACCCTCGCGCTCTCCGCCCGCGCCGCAAGCCCCACCCAACGCTTCCAACTGCTCTATCAAGTCGCCCTGCAAACCCAGAATGAACTGATCGAAGCCACCCTCGATCTCGCGCAATTTCAAACCCCCGAGGCCCGCGACATCGCCAAGATCGGCATGGCAAACTATTTCGCTGGTGCCGCCCTGATGCCCTACCGCGCCTTCCTCACCGCCGCCCAAGCCACCCGCCACGACCTTGAACGCCTCGCCGACCAGTTCGGCGCCAGTATCGAGCAAATCGCCCATCGCCTCTCAACCCTGCAACGCCCCGGCGCAAAAGGCATCCCGTTTTTCTTCGTCCGCGTCGATCAGGCTGGCACCATCACCAAACGCCACTCCGCCACACGGCTGCAATTCGCCCGCTTCGGCGGTGCCTGCCCCTTGTGGAACGTCCACCGCGCCTTTGAGACCCCCGGCCATTTCCTGCGCCAACTGGCCGAAACCCCCGACGGCGTGCGTTACCTCTGCCTCGCCCGCGATGTCTCGAAACCCGGTGGCGCTTTCCTCGCCCCCGTCCGCCGCTATGCCATCGGGCTTGGCTGCGAGATCAGCCACGCCTCCAGCCTCGTCTACTCCGACGGGTTAGACCTCAAGGGCCGTTTCGAGCCGATCGGCATCTCCTGCCGTATCTGCGAGCGCCAGAATTGCCATCAACGCTCGGTGCCCCCCTTGGAACGCCGCCTGAAAGTCGATCCCGACAAACGCGGCTTGCTGCCCTACGACATCGCCGACTAACGCAAAACCAGAGTATTGCCCGACCTGCGCGGAACGCTGCGTGCAGAGTATTTTTGCCAAGATGAAACACCAAGAATTTCACATTGGCTCAAATATCCCCGCCGGAGGCATCAACAGCAGACCAAAACGTGACGTTCCAAGCCCAATCCAGCGGCAGCAGCGGTCGCGTGCAGCCTCGATGGCGGCCAAGACCGCCCCGCCCTATCCTCACATCCCAGACGAAAAAGACGGGCCAAAGCCCGCCTTTCCCGAACCTGCAAGCCCGCTCAGCCCTTCAGATGCATCCAGACATGATCCTTCAGCGCCGCCCTTTGCTTGCGCAGCACCTCTTCCTCGGCCTCGGTCAGCAGATCCAGCCGAGATTCGGCGCGATGGACCTTGCCATTCACCGTATCATATTCGGCCACCAGCTTGGCAAAATGCGCGTCTTTTTCCTTCATTGCGGAAATCTTCACGGCGAAGTCCGGGAATTCAACGGCCAATCCATGCGGGGTATGCGACATCGGGTCTCTCCTGTTATTTGCAAGCCCAAGCTTACCCAGGATGCAGCCCGTAAACCTTGACCCTGATCAAGTTCGCAAAGCTTAAAAAAGAGTTAAGCTCAAAACTTAACCCTTTGATACATCACAAAACCCGATCCGGTCCCCGCGCGGGACACTAGCGCTGAGACACCCGCCAGTTCTCATTGATCACCGGCTGCAGATTCGACCGCGCCAGCTTGCGCCCCAGAATATGATCCGCCGCCTTCTCCCCCGTCATGATCGACGGCCCGTTCAAATTCCCGTTGGTGACCTGCGGGAAGATCGAGCTGTCCGCCACCCGCAAACCTTCCACCCCGATCACCCGACATTCCTCATCGACCACGGCCAGCGGATCATCCCGCCGCCCCATCCGGCAGGTACCACAGGGATGATAGGCGCTCTCGACATGCTCTTTCAGAAACGCATCCAGTTGCGCGTCCGACTGCACCCCCGCCCCCGGTTGAATCTCGGCCTTCACATGCCCCGCCATCGCAGGCTGCTCAAACACCTCGCGCGTAAGGCGCACACAAGCCCGGAAATCCTCCCAATCCGAAGGGTCCGACATATAGTTGAACAGGATTTTCGGCTGATCTTTCGGATCGCCAGATCGCAATGTCACCGCCCCGCGCGATTTTGACCGCATCGGTCCGACATGCACCTGAAAGCCATGCCCCTCTGCCGCAGCGCGGCCATCATAGCGCACCGCAATCGGCAGGAAATGATACTCGATATCCGGGTAATCCACGCCCGCTTTGCTGCGAATAAACGCACAGGATTCAAACTGATTCGACGCCCCCAGTCCCTTGCCGGTGAACAACCACTGCGCCCCGATCAGCGCCTTGCCCCACAGGTTCCAGTATTTATACAAAGTGATCGGTTTGGCCGCCTGAAACTGCATGTAAATCTCAAGATGGTCCTGCAAATTTGCCCCCACACCGGGCCGATCCGCCACCACTTCAATGCCATGTTCGCGCAGCGCCGCCGCATCGCCGATCCCCGACAGCATCAATATCTTCGGACTATTAATCGACGAGGCCGACACGATCACCTCGGCACTCGCGCGGATCTCTTCAACCGAACCGCCGCGTTCAATCTCGACGCCGACCGCGCGACCATTCTCGATCACAACCTTACGCGCAAAACCGCGCACCAGTTTCACCAGCCCGGTTTTCAACGCTGGCCGCAGGTAAGCATTCGCAGCCGACCAGCGCACGCCTTTCCAGATCGTCGCCTCCATCGCGCCGAAACCTTCCTGCGCCTGACCGTTGTAATCTTGCGTCACCGGATAGCCCGCCTGCCGCCCTGCCTCGATAAAGGCGTTGAACAGCGGGTTCTTGCGCGGCCCGCGCGAGATATGCAGCGGGCCATTTGCCCCCCGAAAGGCTGCATCGCCCGAGGCCGATCCATCCGCCTCGCCGTGCCAGGTCTCCATCCGTTGGAAATACGGCAGCACGTCGGCGTAAGACCACCCTTGGGCGCCCATCTCCTCCCAAGTGTCATAATCCCGCGCATGACCGCGCACATAGACCATACCGTTGATGCTGGAGGATCCGCCAATCACCTTGCCGCGCGGAGTGGCCAGCCGCCGACCGCCCAAGTATGGCTCCGGCTCCGACTGAAAACCCCAGTCGTAAATCCCCATATTCATTGGATAAGACAACGCCGCAGGCATCTGGATGAACGGCCCGATATCACTGCCGCCCTGCTCGATCACCACAACGCGCTTGCCCGCCTCGGCCAGTCGATACGCAATCGCCGACCCCGCCGACCCCGACCCAATGATCACATATTCCGCCGTCATATCTCTCTCCTGCCCGCCCGAAACCGGGCGCATCTTTCATTTCAACCCGCACCACCACAGCGCCCCGACGCGCCAGGGTGGGCGGGTGGGATGGCCGCGCCGGGGCGCGCTTAGTAAGGCGAATCCACCGGCCCCATGCCGACGTAGACGCTTTTCACCTGTGAATAATGCGCAACCGCCGCATGGCCGTTTTCGCGCCCCACGCCCGACAGTTTCGATCCGCCAAACGGCATCTCCACCGGCGTGAGGTTGTAGGCGTTGATCCAGCACGTCCCCGCCTGCAACGCGGCAATCACCCGATGCGCCCGGGTGATATCGGCGGTAAACACCCCCGCCGCGAGGCCAAATTCCGTCGCATTGGCCCGCGCCACTGCTTCTTCTTCGGTATCGAAATCCAGCACCGCCATTACCGGACCGAACACTTCTTCGCGCGCCAGCGTCATGTCATCCGTCACATCCGCGAACACGGTGGGCTGCACAAACGCCCCCTCTGCCCCCGCCTGACCGCCACCGCAAACCAACGTCGCGCCTTCAGCTTTCGCCGTCTCAATATACCCCAATACCTTCGCCAGCTGCGCCCCAGACACCAGCGGCCCCATCTGCGTCGCCTCATCCAGCGGATCGCCCAACCGAATCGCCGCCGTCCGTTCCGCGAGCCGTTTCAAGAACTTAGCCTTGATGCCCTTTTGCACAAACACCCGCGTGCCATTGCTGCACACCTGGCCTGCGGAATAGAAATTACCCAGCATCGCCGCCCCAACCGCATCCTCAACACTGGCGTCATCGAACACCAGAATCGGAGATTTCCCCCCGAGTTCCATCGTCACATGCCGCACACCCGCCGCCGCCAGCGCATAAACCTTCTGCCCGGTCGGCACCGATCCAGTCAGCGACACTTTCGCCACGCGGGCATCGGATACCAAAGCCGAGCCCACCGCGCCGCGCCCCTGCACCACGTTGAACAGGCCAGCAGGCAGCCCGGCTTCCACAAAGATCTCCGCCAGTTTCAAAGCCCCCAAGGGCGTTACTTCCGACGGCTTAAAAATCATCGCATTGCCCAAAGCCAAGGCAGGGGCCGATTTCCAGCAGGCAATCTGGCTGGGGTAATTCCACGCCCCGATGCCAACGCAGACCCCCAACGCCTCGCGGATCGTATAGGCGAAATCGCGGCCCAATGGGATCGTCTCGCCGCCCACCGTCGGCGCCAACCCCGCGAAATACTCCAGCGCATCGGCCCCAGAAGGCCAATCGGCCACCAGCGTTTCCTGTATCGGCTTGCCGGTATCCAACGTCTCCAGCCGCGCCAGTTCCGGGTTGCGTTCGCGGATCAAATCCGCCGCCCGCCGCAAGATCCGCGCGCGCTCCACTGGCCGCGTCGCAGCCCATGCCGCTTGCGCCCGCGCAGCCGACGCCAATGCTGCCTCAATCACCGCCGCCGTCGCTTCGTGCAGCACGGCAATCACCGCCCCGGTGGCCGGATAGATCACCTCAATCACTGCCCCGGCCTTGTCTTCGATATACTGACCGTCGATGAAATGACTGGCCTTTGGCTGTGCCATCATTGGCGCGCCCCTTCCAACTTAGAGTTCAGATAATTCAATGCGGTAGCAATCGCCGCCGCCCGATCCGGCGGCCCGGATTTCAGCACTTCGCGCAGGTATAGCCCGTCAATCAACGCGCCCAAGCCATCGGCAATCGGCTCGGCGCGATCCCCCGCCAAAGGCCGCAACCCCGCCAAAAGGTTCGAGCGCAGCCGCCGCTGATAGACCTTCAGTAGCCGCTTCGCCTCGGGCACCGTCTGCGCCAAAACCCAGAAGTTCAGCCAAGCCCCGACCGCCTCGCGCCGAAAGTTCATCGCACTGAAAGACGCCGCCAGCACCGCCCGCAACCGACTTTCCGGCCCTTCCGCCAGCGCCAAAGCCCCGCGTACTTCCGCGCCATACAGCGTCAGAATATGCCGCATCGCCGCCAGGAACATCTCCTCTTTCGAGCCAAAATAGTGATGCGCCAGCGCCGAGGACATCCCCGCGCGTTTGGCGATCTGACTGACCGTCACGTCCAACGACCCCACCCGCCCGATCTCAACAATCGTGGCTTTGACGAGCGCCGCCTTTCGGATAGGCTCCATTCCAAGCTTCGGCATGATGCGCGCCCTTGATAATAATGCTTGCCAAGGGCAGCTAGCTTGAAGTTTATTGACTCGTCAATCAACAAAAAAACGGGAGCCCAACATGACCCTCAAATCGACGCTGCTCGCGTCTGCCGTCACTTTCGCCTTTGCCGGTTCTGCTTTTGCGGCGGGCTGCGACAAAGTCATCTTCTCGGATGTTGGCTGGACCGACATTACCGCCACCACCGCAGCCACCTCGCTGGTGCTGGAAGCTTTGGGCTATGAGACCGAAACCAAGGTCCTCTCGGTTCCAGTGACTTACGAAGGCCTCGCGTCCGGCGACGTTGACGTGTTCTTGGGCAACTGGATGCCGACGATGGAAAGCAACATCGCTCCCTATCGCGATGCCAAAACCGTAGACACCGTGCGCACCAACCTTGAAGGCGCGAAATACACCCTTGCCACCAACGCCAAGGGCGCTGAACTCGGCATCAAGGATTTCAAAGACATCGCAGCACACAGCGCTGATCTTGAAGGCAAAATCTTCGGCATCGAGGCTGGCAATGACGGCAACAAGCTGATCCTTGATATGCTGGACAAAGACGCCTTCGGTCTGAAAGCCGCAGGGGTCGAATTGGTGGAATCCTCCGAGCAAGGCATGCTCGCCGAAGTCGCCCGCGCCGACAATGAAGGCAAAGCGGTGATCTTCCTCGGCTGGGAACCCCACCCGATGAACGCCAATTTCAAGATGACCTACCTGACCGGCGGCGATGATTTCTTCGGCCCGAACCTTGGCGGTGCCACCGTCGCCACCAACACCCGCGCGGGCTATGTCGCGGAATGCCCGAATACCGGCAAACTGCTGTCGAACCTGTCGTTCAGCTTGGCGATGGAAAACGAAATCATGGGCGCGATCCTGAACGACGGCACCGACCCGCGCGACGCCGCCAAAACCTGGCTTGCAGCGCACCCCGATGTGGTTGGCCCGTGGCTGGACGGCGTGACCACCAAAGACGGTGGCGATGCCGCAGCCGCCGTAACGGACGCACTGCAATAAGCAAAACCAAGGCCCCGGCGGAAGATCGGGGCCTTTTTCTATCCAACACGGGGACGCTGAATGGAACTTCTAGGCTGGCTGACGGGCGACTCGGATTACAAGATTCCAATCGGATACTGGGCAAACGCGGTTTTCGTCTGGATGAAAACCCATCTCAGCGCGGTGTTCAACGTCATCGCCGATGTGCTTGAAGGCCTGATCAACGGCTTTCTGTGGTTGCTGCAAGCCCCTCACCCCATCGTCATCATCGCGATTTTTGTGGCCCTTGCATGGGTGCTGCAACGCAACTGGAAAATCTGCGTCGGTGTCGGGCTTGGCTTTCTGTTCGTCGTCAACCAAGGTTACTGGAAAGAAACCACCGAGAGCCTGACGCTGATCCTGTCGTCCTGTGCGGTCTGCATGGCCATCGGCGTCCCCCTTGGTATCGCCTGCGCCCACAACGCCAAACTCAACGCCGCTTTGTCGCCCGTCATGGACCTGATGCAGACGCTGCCGACCTTCGTTTACCTGATCCCCGCCATTATCTTCTTCGGCATCGGCATGGTCCCCGGCCTGATCGCCACGGTGATCTTCGTGCTGCCCGCCCCGATCCGCCTGACCGAACTTGGCGTCGCCTCAACCCCCACCGCACTTCTTGAAGCCGCGACCGCCTTCGGTGCTACCCCCAGCCAGCGGCTGTGGAAGGTCGAATTGCCATGGGCCTTGCCGCAAATCATGGTCGGCTTGAACCAAACCATCATGCTGTCGCTGTCGATGGTAGTGATCGCGTCGATGGTCGGCGCGAACGGCCTTGGCGTGCCAGTGATGCGCGCCCTCGCATCCGTCAACGCCGCCAAAGGGTTTGAGAGCGGATTCGTCATCGTAGTGGTCGCCATCGCCTTGCGCGCCACCTTCCAGCGCAAGGTGTAAGCCATGGTAAATGCAGTAGAATTTGACCGCGTCTCCATCGTGTTCGGCGACCACCCCGACCGCGCCTTGCCGCTGATGGATCAAGGCATGTCGCGCGGCGACATTCAATCCAAGACCGGGCAAATCCTCGGCGTGCATGATTGCTCGCTGTCGGTGGCCGAGGGCGAAATCCTTGTGCTGATGGGGCTGTCCGGTTCCGGCAAATCCACCCTGCTGCGCGGTGTGAATGCGCTGAACCCCGTCGTGCGCGGTGAAGTCCGGGTGTGGGACGGCGCAAAAATGGTCTCGGTCACCAAGGCCAAAGGTGAATCTCTGCGCAGCTTGCGGCTGTCAAAAGTTGCGATGGTGTTCCAACAGTTCGGCCTGCTGCCATGGCGCACCGTGCGCGACAACGTCGGCTTAGGCCTTGAACTCGCAGGGCAATCTCCAGAGGCCCGCCGCGCTAAAGTCGATCAACAACTAGCCCTCGTCAACCTGTCGCAATGGGCCGAGCGGAAAGTCGGCGAACTCTCGGGCGGCATGCAGCAACGCGTCGGCCTTGCGCGCGCCTTCGCCACCGAAGCCCCGATCCTGCTGATGGACGAGCCGTTCTCGGCCCTCGACCCGCTGATCCGCGCCCGCTTGCAAGACGAGTTGCTCGATCTGCAAGCCAAGCTGAAACGCACCATCATTTTCGTGTCGCACGATCTGGACGAGGCGTTCAAACTTGGCAACCGCATTGCGCTGATGGAGGGCGGCCGCATCGTGCAGATCGGCACCGCACGCGAGATCATTGCCAACCCGGTCAGCGACTATGTGGCTGATTTTGTGGCCCATATGAACCCGCTCGGCGTGCTGACCGCCCGCGATGTGATGCAGCACGGAACCTGCGCGGGCGCGTCCATTGACTCTGAAATGCCGGTCAAAGAGGTGATGACCCGCCTGTGCAATGACGAGCCAGAACTGAACGTCACCGAAAACGGCAGCCACATCGGCGTGATCCGCGCCGCCGGGTTGATGGCCAAACTCATCAACCCGCGCGCGTAACTTACCCGTCGACAACATCCCCAGAAACGGCGGCTTTGGCCGCCGTTTTCTTGGCCGCTGGTTTCTTCACAGCCGCCGCTTTCGCCGGAGCCTTGGCGGCAGCCTTCTTCACTGCAGGTTTCTTCGCAGTCGCAGCCTTAGACGGAGCCTTCTTCGCAGGCGCCTTTTTCCCCGACTTACCCGCTTTTTCTGCAATCAAAGCAAGCGCTTCCTCCAGCGTCACCGCCTCGGGCGTCAACTCCTTCGGCAAGGTCGCGTTGACCTTCGCCCATTTGACATAGGGCCCATATTTCCCCGGCATCACCTGAACCGGCCCGCCGTCTGGATGCTCGCCCAAGGCCCGCAGCGGTTCGGCCACCGCAGCCCCGCGCCGCCCCGCCGCTTTCAGCGCCAAAACCTCCACCGCGCGGTTCATCCCGATGGTAAAGACTTCCTCAACATCCGGAATATTGGCGTAGACCGTGCCATGCTTGACATAGGGCCCAAACCGCCCGATAGCCGATTCCACCATCACGCCATCTTCCGGATGCGGCCCGATCTGGCGCGGCAGCGACAGCAATTCAATCGCCCGCTCCAGCGTCAAGCTGCCCGATTCCCAGCCTTTCGGCAGGCTGGAACGCGGCGGTTTCGGCATCTCCTCGGTCGCCTCACCCTTCTGCACATAGGGCCCAAACCGCCCCGCGCGCAGACTGATCTCGATGCCATCGGCATCGACGCCCAAAACCCGGCCATCCACCGAGCCGCCTTCTTCACCCGAGATTGGGCGGGTGTAACGACACTCCGGGTAATTGCCGCAACCGATAAACGCCCCACCGGACCGCGAGGTTTTCAGATGCAACCGCCCGGCGCCGCAGGACGTGCAAATCCGCGGGTCAGAGCCATCTTCCCGCAACGGATACAAATGCGGGCTCAGGAAATCGTCAATCTTATCCAGAACTTCACCAATGCGCAGATCGGCCGTCTCGGCAATCGCCGCCGAGAAATCCCGCCAGAACCGCGCCAAAACTTCCTTATAGTCTCGCTCACCGGCTGAGACGTCATCCAGTTGCGATTCCAGATCAGCGGTGAAATCATACTCGACATAGCGGCGGAAAAAGTTGGTCAGAAACGCCGTAACCAAGCGGCCCTTATCCTCGGGGAACAGCCGGTTTTTATCCTTGCGGACATATTCGCGGTCAACAATCGTGGTTAAGACAGAAGCATAGGTCGACGGCCGCCCGATCCCCAGCTCCTCCATCCGCTTCACCAAAGTCGCCTCGGTATAGCGCGGCGGCGGTTGCGTGTGGCTTTGGCTGGCGAGAATAGCACCATCCGGGCTGATCACGGCAGACGGCACCCGGCGCAAGGCCGATTGGGGCTGCGCCGATTTCTCCTCGATCAGATCGAAATCATCCTTGCCCGCAGCATCGGCCTGCTTCTTGAATGCCGCCTCAAAGCCACCCTTTTTCGGGGTCGCAGCCTCACCCTGCATGATCTGCGGCAGACGGCCTTCGTCTTCGTCTTCGTCGTCGCGGCCTTCCTCGTAAACCTTCAAAAACCCATCAAACAGAACCACTTGACCATTGGCGCGCAGGCCCACTTGCCCATCCGCGCTGCCAATTTCCACCACCGTCCGCTCCATCCGCGCACCGGCCATCTGGCTGGCAATCGTGCGCTTCCAGATCAACTCATAGAGGTTCTGCTGATCGCGTTCCGACAACCGCAATTCCGCCGGAGCGACGCCCATATCGGTCGGCCGGATACATTCATGCGCTTCCTGCGCGTTCTTCGCCTTGTTCTTATAGATGCGGGGCGCGTCAGGCACATAAGCAGCGCCAAAGCGTTTCCCAATTTCCGCGCGCGCCGCAGTCACCGCTTCCGGCGCCATATCAATGCCGTCGGTCCGCATATAAGTGATGTGGCCCGCCTCATACAGCCTTTGCGCCGCCGACATGCAGGCCTTTGCCCCCATGCCATATTTGCGGCTGGCCTCTTGTTGCAGGGTCGATGTCATGAACGGCGGATAGGGATTGCGCGAGGCAGGCTTGGCTTCAACCGACAAAACGCTCAATGTTCGAGAAGTGACAGCCTGAACCGCTAATTCTGCAGCTTCAACCGTCGGAATGTCGAATTTGTCCAGTTTTCGGCCGCCGAGAACCGTCAGCCGTGCTTCAAATTCCTGCCCCCGTGGCGTGTTCAGCACCGCCGAAACCGACCAGAATTCCCGCGCCCGAAACGCCTCAACCTCCATCTCACGCTCAACGATCAAGCGCAGACAAACCGACTGCACCCGGCCCGCCGAGCGCGACCCCGGCAGCTTGCGCCACAGCACCGGCGACAGCGTGAAGCCCACCAGATAATCCAAAGCCCGCCGCGCCAGATAAGCGTCCACCAAAGGCTGATCAACCTGACGCGGATGCTTCATCGCCTCGGTCACCGCCTCTTTGGTGATCGCGTTAAACGTCACCCGGCTGACCTTCTTGCCCTTCTTCAACGTGCTGGCCAAAGCCTCTTGCAAATGCCAGGAAATCGCCTCGCCCTCGCGGTCAGGGTCGGTTGCAAGGATCAGCGTATCGTCGGTTTTCAGCGCCTCAACAATCGCACGAATGTGCTTTTTGCTGTCCGCCGCCACCTCCCACAGCATGTCGAATCCATTCTCGGTATCGACCGAGCCATCCTTGGCGGGCAGATCGCGCACATGGCCGTAAGAGGCCAAAACCACATAGTCCGAACCAAGATATTTGTTGATTGTCTTGGCCTTAGCGGGCGATTCTACAACGACGACGGGCATGAAATTCCCTTGAAAACAGGCATATGTGCGACGAGGCACCATGTGGGGGTTTGTGCGGCGATGTCAACCGGGGCTATGGCAAAGCCTGCTTTCGGCGCGGCCATACGGACGCTTCGCGCTTTCACATTGGTCTAAATACTCCCGCCGGAGGCTGCTTGCGCTTGCGTCGGATGCCTCCGGCGGGAGTATTTAGACCAATGTGAAATACCCAGAACCGGTCAATCCACCCGGCTGAGCAGCCCGCCTGATTGCCGCAGAATCCGCCCCTCTAATTCCAGCGAGATCAGCGCGGGCGACAGCATCCCAGGCGGCAGGGCCAGATCGCGGATCAACTGATCCTCGGCCAACGGGCTGGGGCCAAGCCGCGCCAATATCTGGCTGTGGACGGCGGCTAGGTCGGAAAGCGGACGCCGCTGCGGCACAGGCCCCGGCAAGGGTTCGGGCACTGCCACCGCTTCAACGGGCAGCGGCACTTGCGCCAGGAAATGCCCCTGCACCCCAATCGCCTCCAACACATCCTGCGCGGATCGCACCAAAACCGCGCCATCGCGCAGCAACATATTGCATCCGGCAGCGCGCGCATCAAACGGATGGCCGGGCACCGCCAGCACCTCTCGCCCTTGATCCAAGGCGTTTTTCGCGGTGATCAAGCTGCCCGAGCGTGCTGCCGCTTCAACCACCACCACCGCCCGCGCCAGCCCCGACACGATGCGGTTTCGTTGCGGGAAATGTCGCGCCTGCGGCACCAGCCCCATCGGCTGTTCCGAAATCCGGCAACCCCGCGCTGCAATCGCCACCGCGAGTTCGGTATTTTCGACCGGATAGATCACATCCACCCCGCCCGCCTGCACCGCCACCGTGCCAGTCTCCAGCGCCGCCTGATGCGCCTCGGCATCAATGCCGCGCGCAAGGCCCGAGACCACCACCTGCCCC
>JBKJTI010000212.1:0-8587 GCA_046590425.1 Cypionkella sp.
CCATGAAAGCGTCGGCAAGCCTGCCCACGATCCCGTGAAATGGCTGCCCAGCATGGCGCGAAACGCGTGCCCACGATCGCGCGAAATCAGCGCCCATTCTTCGCGAAATCCGCAGGCCACCTCTGATTATGGCTTTTGGTTCATGCTGGGGTCAAGACCTGTGACGTCTCCTTCTTTTTCTTTGCGGCAAATGCGGCAGCTGAACTGGCTTTGAAGCGGAAGCTGTCGTTACCTGTCTCTAAGATGTGGCAGCGGTGTGTGAGGCGATCGAGCAAGGCGGTGGTCATCTTAGCATCGCCGAAGACGGTGGCCCATTCGCTGAAGCTGAGGTTGGTGGTGATGACGACGCTGGTGCGCTCGTAGAGCTTGCTCAAGAGATGGAACAGCAGTGCCCCGCCTGATGCGCTGAACGGCAGGTATCCCAACTCGTCGAGGATCACGAGATCGAGCTTGGTCATGCTTTCCGCGATCTGGCCAGTCTTACCCTTTGCCTTTTCCTGTTCGAGGGCGTTGACCAGTTCGATGGTCGAGAAGAACCGGACCTTTCGGCGATGATGTTCGATCGCCTGGATGCCGAGGGCGGTGGCGGCATGGGTTTTGCCCGTGCCGGGTCCACCGATCAGCACGACGTTCTGCGCGCCATCCATAAACTCGCAGCGATGCAGGATCCGAACCGTGGCCTCATTGATCTCGCTGGCGGCAAAGTCGAAGCCCGATAGGTCTTTGTAGGCCGGGAAGCGCGCAGCCTTCATGTGATAGGCAATGGAGCGCACCTCACGCTCGGCCAACTCCGCCTTGACCAGTCGCGACAACATCGGGATGGCAGCTTCAAAAGCTGGTGCCCCCTGCTCTATCAGAACGGTGACGGCTTGGGCCATGCCATACATCTTCAAGCTGCGCAGCGTGATGATAATAGCGCCTACGGCGGGATCATGACGCATGGCAGCCCTCCACGATCTGGGAACGCAGGTCGTCATAGCGTTCGACGTTAGCCTTGGGTTCGCGATGCAGGGCCAGTGCTTGCGGGGTGTCCAATGGGGGACCGCCCACTACCCTGCCGTCGATCAGGCGGTGCAACAGGTTCAGCACATGGGTTTTGATCGGCACGCCCTCGGCCAAGGCGAGTTCCACGGCGGTGAGAACGGCTTGTTCATCGTGGTGCAGCACTAGGGCGAGAATGTCGACCATCTCGCGGTCACCGCCCGGTTTGCGGGGCATATAATCCTGCAACCATCTGAAGGTATGCGGTAATTCCAGGAACGGCGCTCCGTTGCGAAGTGCTCCAGGCTTGCGTTGAACGACAGCAAGATAATGTCGCCAATCGTAGATCGCAACATCCGGTGTCCAGATCTCAGTCAGTTGCAAGCCCGATCCAGACGCGCCAACATCTCCG
Source organism: Cypionkella sp. (assembly GCA_046590425.1). Taxonomy (GTDB): domain Bacteria; phylum Pseudomonadota; class Alphaproteobacteria; order Rhodobacterales; family Rhodobacteraceae; genus Cypionkella. The sequence goes on from JBKJTI010000212.1 coordinate 1,394, forward strand.
CGTCACGACGGTTGGTCTTGATCTGGTCATCGCAGACCCGCCTTGGCACACCGATGCCGTCGGGGGGCGGTCACATCATCAACGCCGGTGATAGGCGATGAAGTGTTGCGCCTGCTATGCAGCGGCAACTCAGCATGATTCGCAATACCTATCAGATAATCTTAGGTTGATCATTGAGAGACCGACGCGGCTATTATTGTCCCTGATTCTGCATAATTTCAGCAGTTACCATTGTGAAATTCGTATGGCGAAAAACCGCCAATAATGAGATGTTTTGTTCCAATTCACACGCACCTACATTTTCTTGGAGGATTTTGCAAAACAGCCAAAATATAGGTCCACATGCTTTCGGCCAAGGTCCATAAACTCTGGTTTATGGCGCGTTTTATTAATATTTGACCAAAAGTTTATTCTCGAGAGCAGTATGATTGGTCAGCTTGTTGTTTCATAAGCCGGGGCGTCGATATGCTCCCAAACTGCACTCATCTTCTTCCGAACACCGAAAGGGTACTACAATGTCCATTACCGCTGACGGCCGCTTCTCCTTCATCTTTGACGAAAGCGGTTCAGTAACTGCAATCGCAGGGGTCGATGAGGTCGGGACGATTTTGCCCGAGCCAATGACGACCGGCGAAACCTTTGCGATGTTAGGCCCCTACGTGGTCGAACAAAGCATAAGTTCGAACGACACCGAATGGACCATTTACAGTCAAGACGGGCTGTCGGGCTTCTGGGGTGTCGCGGCGCATGGCCATGGCACTCTAGACACGGGAAATCTCGATGCAATCATCACCACGTATGTCGCCGGAACCGATGACAACGAAGGCACCGACGATGATGACGATTTTATCGGCAATGCGGGAAATGACGGCGATGACGTCTACAACGGCAATGGCGGCAACGACACGCTGACGTATCAGGGAGATACGAAGACGAAGGTCGATTTGGCGATCCAGATCGCGCAGGACACTGGCCACGGGCTTGATCGGCTTATCGGCATCAAGAATGTTACAACTGGATCGGGCGATGACGAACTCAGCGGCGATGATCTGGATAATGAATTCAACGCCGGAGATGGCGACGACCATGTACTAGGAGACGGCGGTAACGACACGCTGTCCGGCGATGCGGGAGATGACAACCTAAAAGGCGGTGACGGGAATGACGCCCTGACAGGCGGAGTTGGCAACGACAGTCTGGCAGGGGGTACGGGCAACGACTTGGTTCACGGTGGCACGGGCAAGGACCTCGTGTTGGGGGGTATTGGCGACGACGATCTGAATGGCGATGCGGGAGATGACAACCTAAACGGCGGTGACGGGAATGACGACCTGACAGGCGGGGTTGGCAACGACAGTCTGGCAGGGGGTACGGGCAACGACTTGGTTCACGGTGGCACGGGCAAGGACCTCGTGTTGGGGGGTATTGGCGACGACGATCTGAATGGCGATGCCGGAGCTGATATTTTGCGTGGCGGAGTTGGCAACGACAGGCTGCACGGTGGCGGCGAGGCTGATTACCTGACTGGCGGCGCTGGAGCGGACACGTTCGTCTTCGACTCAACCTCGCTATCTTTTAACGGCCATTCGCTTGACGTAATTGCCGACTTCACGTCTGGCGAGGATATTCTTGACGTGACGGCGCTCCATGTTGCCTACATCGACCAAGCCAAATTCTCGGCATTGGCCGGGGCGGGGGAGATGCGCTTGCAAGACGGTGCCAACGGCGCAACGCTGGAGCTCGACGTGAACGGCGACGGCACTGTAGACATGGCTATTCTACTTAAGGGAGCGCACAGCATCGACGCGGCTCACGACTTTTTATTCTGAGCCATGACAGCGCAAGGCAAGACCCTGCCCACACGGATCACTCCGTGTGGGCAGACATATGATCTTGGAGGATATCTTGGGTTATAGTTCGGCACCGCGTCGAAGTCGAAGCCCGACAGGGTCTTGCCCGGCGGCAGGTGTACTTCGGCGAGGTGACGTTCGATTCGACGTTGCCCGCGTTCAGCAATCTCGTGTTCTGCGAGGGCAGAGAACGCAGCCATCGAGCAGGGCCGCATCGCCACAACCCAAAAAGTCGAAACGCTGCTGGAATCTGGCCTGATCGATATGGCGATTGGCGCTACGGGCATTCCATCGGTCCTGCAGAGATCGGCCTTGCGGCCATGGAACACGGCAAGCATCTGGTGAAGATGAACGTCGAGGCCGACGTGACGATTGGTGGCCGTCCGGCCCGCACCGCCAGCCTTGTGGCCCGCTTTGGCCGCGTCACGCTCAAGCGCCCCGCCAATCTGGCTAGGCAGGCGGGGTTGGCCGCGACGGTGGAAGTCAGCCTTGTCGAGGTCTGCGAGGTGGATGCGCCGCCGGGCGCCGAGCCCATCCAGTGGCGGCTTCTGACCACCCACCGGGTCGAGGATGCGGCGATGGCCTGGCGCGTGCTGGTACCCGCAGCGCTGTCATATCGAGCAATTCCTCCGCACCCTGAAACAGCAGGGACTGCAACTGGAAGACAGCCAGTTGGAAGACGCCGTGGTTGATCAAGCTGACCGCGATTGCTGCCCGTGCTGATTGCACCATCATGCAACTACTCCAGGTGCGCGATGGCAGGTCCGGGCAGGACGCCAGGGTCACCTTCTAGCCCCCCGAACTCGAAAGCAAGACCGCACTCCAGAAGAACCCTCATCCGCTTGAAACGCTTGCCTGGGCCGCGTGGATCATCGCGAAGCTCGGCGGATGGTACGGCTATCCAAAATCCAAACCGCCCGGCCCGATAAACTTCCGCCACGGTCTCCAATACTTCAAATCCCTCGCCCACGGATGGAGGCTAAGAAAGGTGTGAAATTCCTAGGGTCAGGACACATAGCCAGAACATGACCACTGCGGCCAGAGCGCAGGCTGACATGAAGATGTCGGCACATCGATCGTAGCGGGTGGCGATCCTGCGCCAGTCTTTGAGGCGCGCAAACATGTTCTCGATTTTATGGCGCGTTTTGTAGAGTGTCGTATCGTGCGGAATGGCAACCTTGCGGTTCTTTCGCGATGGGATGCATGGCAGAATATCACGGTCGATCAATGCGTTGCGGAACCAATCCGCGTCATATCCCCGGTCGGCAAGCAGCGCACCAGCCTTTGGTAATGACGACAGCAATGCTGCGGCCCCTATGTAATCGCTGGTCTGGCCCGCGCTCAGATACATGCAGATCGGTCTGCCTTTCGCGTCAGCGACGACGTGCAGTTTGGAGTTCATCCCACCTTTTGTGCGTCCGATGAAGCGTTGGCACCCCCTTTTTTACCCCGCAGGCTGGAGGCCGTCCGGTGTGCCTTCAGATGGGTTGCGTCGATCATCACCGTCTCGGTATTCTGCCCGTCCGTCGCCAGTTCGCTCAGCATTCGCGCAAACACGCCCAATCGACCCCAGCGCACCCATCGGTTATAAAGCGTCTTGGGCGGGCCATATTCCGCAGGTGCATCACGCCAGCGCAACCCATTGCGATTGATGAAGATAATCCCGCTCAGCACACGCCTGTCATCGACCCGCGGAACCCCGTATGACAGCGGAAAGAACGGCTTCAAACACTCCATCTGCGCGTCAGTCAGCCAGAAAAGATCACTCATGCGGCACCCCCTTGGATGCGAAAAGTGAACCGCCCCGGGTTTACCGGAGGGTGGTTTGTTCAACGACTAAGCGACCATATCGAGTGTGTTCAGGTTTGCATAGAACGCCTCCTCTGCTTCTGCGGGTGGGATGTATCCGATGGGGCCGAGAAGTCGGCGGTTGTTATACCAATCGACCCATTTCAGGGTTTCCCATTCGACTTCGCGCATCGATTTCCATGGCCCGATCTGGTTGATCACCTCGGTTTTGAACAGGCCGATGACGCATTCGGTCAGGGCATTATCGTAGGCGTCACCGACGGTGCCGACCGAGAGATCGATCTCGGCTTCAGCCAGGCGTTCGGTGTATTTGATCGACAAGTATTGCGAACCGCGATCTGAGTGATGGATCAAGCTCTTGTTATCCGGCGTCTTTCTTTGCCATATTGCCTGCTCCAGCGCGTCGAGGACAAACTGTGTCTTCATGGATGTCGAGGTGCGCCAGCCCACGATCCGCCTTGCGAAAACGTCGATGACAAACGCGACGTAAACTGTTCCCGACCATGTGGGCACGTAAGTGAAGTCTGAAACCCACAGCTTGTTCGGCCGATCCGCCATGAACAACCGGTTCACCTTGTCGTCCGGGCAGGGCAGAGACGTGTCAGGATTGGTCGTGATGACCTTCTTGCCACGGACCACGCCTCTGAGGCCCAAACTGTGCATTAAGCGTTCCACGGTGCAGCGGGCAACGTCTTCGCCGCCTCGCCGCAGAACGTGCCAAACTTTCCGCGCACCATAGAGTTTGCGGTTGGCGTCCCAAGCTGCGTCGATCTTGATGCTCAGGGCGGCGTCCGACTTGGCCCGGGCCGATGCACGGTCAGGATTATGTACAATGGCAAGCCGGTCATAATACGTGGAAGGGGCAAATTGCAGTGCTCTGCAAATTGGCTCGACCCCAAGAGCTTCACGGCTTTCCTCAATAAAAGCAATCATTTGCGAAACGGGCGGTCGAGCTCCGCCTGGGCAAAATACGCAGACGCCTTCCTCAGTATCTCATTGGCCTGCCGAAGTTCGCGCACCTCGCGCTCAAGTTCTTTGATCCTGACCTTCTCTGCAGTTGTCTGGCCTGGCCGTTCGCCACCATCACGCTGGACCTGGCGGATCCAAACGCGCAGGCTGTCCGGCGAACAACCCAATTTACCCGCGATCGCCGTCAGCGCCGCAGCTTCGCTATGATACTCATCGCGGTGTTCCATCGCCAGCCGCACCGCGCGTTCGCGGAACTCAGGGGAATACGGCTTCGAGGTCTTCTTCTTTTGTGTCTGTTCCATAACGGGCAATTCTCCGAGAGTTTTGCCCTCCGGTAAACCCGGGGCGGTTCAAAGTGAATCAAATCACAGCCGCAAAAGCAAGCCGTTTAACAGGTCCTGACCCTAGCGCTTTTCAGGGGGAACTCGTCAAACCAGGATCGCCGTGATCGAGGACCGCCATTGCTTTCGTCACTCAGACCATATCTTCCTCACAGCAGTCCCTTTTCTGCCCGCCGCAGGATCTCGACGACCTTCCGGGTGCTTTCGATTTCAGTCTCAAGGAATGCGCGGTGCTTCTCATCCGTTTCGCTCTCCAGGCTGGTTTCAAGTTCGGCCAGTTCTTGCTCAAAATCAGCTTTGCGCGATATCCAGAGATCCCAGGTCGCCTTCTCCTCCTTGGTCGACGGGCCCACAACACGCGCTGTGCCGGCGCGGAGATCAATCAGCACATTGTCGGGATGAGGTAAGGGTTCAGGCAGACTGATAATATTATGCCGCTTCCGGCGGTCCAGTTCACGCTCCCAGTCGACCTTGTAGGAGATTGCGGTCTGCAGCCATTCGTCGTGCAGAGCCTTGTTGCTGTTTTCAACCGAGGCCAGCAGTTCAGCGAAGAGACGTTGTGACCTGTGCTGGCCCTTGACGGCGCTGACCGCCAGTGAACGCAATACAGCTTGGGCGATCGGGACGGTAACGTTGCGGTCACCGTCCCGAACCTTGATGTCGCGGTAGGCTTCTGCAAGAATGATCGACTTCATCCTTTCTTCATTGAGACTTGGCACCCGGTTCTTGACACCTTTCGGTCTGCCACGCGGGTTGCCTGACTGACCCTTCTGGAAGCGGGTTGTCGCCGGTGGTTTGGCGTAGCCGACCTGATAGCCAGGACGGACAGCCAGTGATCCGGATTTGCCCAGACCCCGTTTGGTCCGGGCTGGTTTATCTGGCGGGTCTGGCGGGTTAAAAGTCATTCGGCAGCTGCCAGCACTGCCGCGGTCAGAGCGCTCGGCCAGCCGCAGACCAGATGTTCCGCCTGATCTTTTGCATGGACCTCCCAGCGGGCGAGGATGCGGTCACAGTAGATCGGATCAAGCTCTATCACGCGGGCACGACGTCCGGTCTTTTCCGCGGCGATGAGCGTCGACCCAGATCCGCCAAAGCTGTCGAGGACGATCTCGCCACGACCCGAGACGTCCTTTATCGCATCGGCAATCATCTGCACCGGCTTCACCGTCGGGTGCATGGCAAGCTCCTCCATGCGCCCTTTGCGCATCGTGTTGATGCCCCGGTACTGCCAAACGTTGGTGCGGTAGCGGCCGTGCTGGCCAAGCTCGAAACTGTTGATATGCGGCGCCTCGCCCTTCTTGAAGGCAAAGATCAACTCGTGGCGCGACCGGTAGAACGTTCCCATGCCCCCGTTGTCCTTGGCCCACACGATCAGGTTCTTCAACTCCGTATAAGCGATCTGACCTGCAGCCAGCATTTCGCCCATATGGCGCCAGTCCATGCACACATAGTGGATCGAGCCATCGACGCTGCTGTTCGCCAGATTGTGCAGCGCTTGGGTCAGAAACCCGGTGAACTCCGGCACCGTCATCTCACCCGATGCCATCGCGAACTCCCGGTGCTTGATCTTGCCCGATCCACCGACATGTCCGTCGATCTTCACATTGTAGGGCGGATCGGTGAAGACCATGCGGGCCTGCTCGCCCTGCATCAGCACGTCCATGACCACCGGGTCCAGTGCATCGCCGCACGCCAGACGGTGCGCACCGAGCTGCCATACATCTCCCGGGTTCACCCGGTTCGGGGCATTGTCAGGCAGGATGTCATCGTCGGGGTCGCCGGGATCTTCCGGGGTCAGACCTTCAACGAGGGCATCCATCTCCGCAACTTCAAAGCCAATGACGCCAATATCGAAGCCCAGATCTTCGATTGCGGACAGGGCCTTCAGCTCTTTGGCAAGGATCTCGTCATCCCAGCCGGCATTCAAAGCCAGCTTGTTGTCCGCGATGACATAGGCGCGTTTTTCGGCCTCCGTCATGTTCTCGATGCGTAGACAGGGCACTTCGGCCAGCCCCAGCTCCTCGGCCGCCCGTACCCGGCCGTGACCGGCAAGGATCGTGCGCGACTGATCGATCAGCACCGGGTTGGTGAACCCGAAGGTGCGGATCGATGCCGCGATCTGGCGAATCTGTTTTTTGGAATGGGTCCGGGCATTGCGGCCCCAAGGCCGCAGATCCTGCGGTGCAATCATCTCGATGGTCTGTGTCATGGCGGCAGCTTCCTTC
>JBKJTI010000313.1:0-4240 GCA_046590425.1 Cypionkella sp.
GCCACTTTCTTTGCACGTTTGCGACGTTGATCCCACAGCTTGCGGTTCTCGGCGGTCAGGTAGCTGTCGCGCTGCTGTGCCAGCCAAGCCAGCGCAGTTTTGTGCAAATCGTGCAACTGCGGATCGGCGTCATAGGCGGCCAGACGCGCGTTTAGGCTGGGCAGATGGCGCTGGATCGAGCGGTCTTCTCCGGTGGCACGCTCGGCAATGGTCCACATCTTTGAGCCGAGCACATGGTTGGCATGTTGCTTCGCCATGCCATCGCCGCGGATATTTTTCAGCAGGAACACGTCTTCGGAGCGCACGAAATAATGGTGAATGTCGGCGTTCGCCCAAGTCAGGTCTTCATCCTTGATGCCGCGATAATTGGCGGAAGTTGGGTGTGACTGGCCACGATTGGGGATTTTGCGGCCCGCGCTGTTGCGCACGATCACATCGGGGTCGAGTGGGTCTTTCGGCATATGGTCGATGGCGCGGGCAAAGCGGTTGGGGCGGAACAGGGATTTGTGGAACACCAGTTGTTCTTCGATCTGGGCGGAGCATTGGGTTTGCTCGGCCAGAAGGCTGCCGCCTTGCCAGACTTGCCGCCCACCGCTGGCGATGAAGCGCCACGCGATGGCAACCGTGTCACAGGGGCCTACGGCTTGCAGCAGGTCGCCCACCATACCCGCGCCGGTGGTGACGTTGAGAAACTCATCCGCGTCGATGTGCAACAGCCATTCCACATCCGCCATCGCCGGATGCTGCATGGCACGGGCGAGGCCTATGACCTGCGGCGCCTCACCGGAGGCGACTTGGTTGCGAATATGTATGACGACGGGTTCCAGTTCGGCTAGTCGATCCGCCATCAGATCGGCGCCGTCCTGACAGTTGTTGGTCACAACGAAGATGCGGTCAAAACCGATGCTCAGATGATAAGCCACCCATTCCAGCACAAACACCGCCTCGTTGCGCATACACACCACGACGGCGCGCTTAGTGCGTTCGGGTGTCATTTAGCACCTGCAAGAGATGTAATATGGAGTCGGTCTAGCAATACACTATGCCAAAAGAAGAATGCAGCAGTCATGCCAATAGCAAATACTGCCCAAGCATATCCGTTTTTTTGACCGCTCACAGGGCCGCCAATCATCGCAACAAGCAGAATGCCTATATATATCCGACCTGACCACTTGGTATTTTTCCAGCGGGGCGAGGCAATTAAAGCAGCCAGTAGCAGCACGAAAACGACTACGGGAAGTAACGGGATAGCGAGCATTGCAAGCCCAGATTCCCCCCAATAGTTGGCCTTATTAAGAAGAACAAAGCCAATGCAACCACAAATCATTGCCAGAAAGCCAGCCAGAATCATCCAAATTGCGAAATTCAACTGTCGCAATTTTGAGTTTTCTGCCTGTCTTTCCAGCGATTTCATTTTGTAATCCGATTGATCACAAATCCATCAACAACCGGCGCGGATCTTCCAGTGCCTCTTTCACACGCACAAGGAACGTCACCGCGCCCTTACCGTCCACCACGCGGTGATCGTAGGACAAAGCCAGATACATCATCGGACGGATCACGATTTGGCCTGCGACGACGACCGGGCGGTCTTGGATTTTGTGCATCCCCAAAATCCCCGACTGTGGCGGGTTCAGGATCGGCGAGGACATCAGCGAGCCGTAAACGCCGCCGTTCGAGATGGTGAACGAACCGCCCTGCATTTCAGCCATCGACAGCTTGCCATCCCGCGCGCGCAGGCCGAGTTCCGAGATTTTCTTCTCAATCGCGGCAAAGCCCATCTGGTCGGCATCGCGCACCACGGGCACCACAAGACCCGATGGCGTGCCAACCGCGACGCCCATGTGGACGTAGTTTTTGTAAACCACGTCTTGGCCGTCAATCTCGGCATTCACTTCCGGGATTTCTTTCAAAGCCTGCACCCATGCTTTGACGAAGAACGACATGAACCCAAGTTTGACGCCGTGCTTTTTCTCAAAGATGTCTTTGTATTCATTGCGCAAAGACATGATGCCCGACATGTCCACCTCGTTGTAGGTGGTCAGCATGGCTGCGGTGTTTTGCGCATCTTTCAGACGGCGCGCGATGGTGGCGCGCAGCCGGGTCATCTTGACGCGTTCCTCGCGGGCAGCATCATCCGCCGGAACCGGAGCGCGCGGGATCGCGGCCACAGCGGGGGCGGCGGCAATCGGGGCGGCGCTGGCGGCACGTGCCACGTCTTCCTTCATCACCCGGCCATCGCGGCCTGTGCCTTGAACTTGGTCAGCCGACAGGCCAGCTTCTGCCATCGCCTTCTTGGCGGACGGCGCTTTTTCGACGTCGCGCGGGGTCAGCACTTCTGGGCCAGCACCGGGCGAGCCAACTTTAGCGGCAGCGGCAACCGATTTCGGCTCATCGGCTTTCAACGGGATCGGCGCTGCGGTTTTGGCACCCGCCGCCCCTTCGGTCACAATCGCCAGCCGCGCATTGGCGGCCACGGTCGTGCCTTCCGGCGCGATGATCTCGGTCAGTACGCCCGACACCGGGCTCGGCACTTCGACCGAGACCTTATCGGTTTCTAACTCGCACAGCATCTCGTCTTGCTTGACCACATCGCCGGGCTTTTTGAACCAGGTCGATACGGTGGCTTCCGAGACGCTTTCGCCCAAAGAGGGCACCATTACATCCGTCATTTTCAATCTCCTGCGCGTCGGCGCGTTAATTCGGTCAGCCGAGCGCTTCGTTGACCAGGGTTTGCTGTTCGTATTTGTGCTTAGAAGCCAGTCCGGTGGCGGGGGAGGCCGAAGCCGCACGACCTGCATAACGGGCACGGGTGTTGGTGGCGCCGATATTGGTCAACAGCGTCTCCAGCTCCGGCTCGATATGCGACCAAGCACCCATGTTCTTGGGTTCCTCTTGGCACCAGACCCATTCGGCCCCTTTGAAGCGCGACAGTTCTGCGGTCAGCGATTGCTTCGGCACCGGGTAAAGCTGCTCGACGCGCAAGAGGTAAGTATCGGTCAGCCCGCGCGCATCGCGTTCGGCGAGCAGATCGTAGTAGACCTTGCCCGAGCACAAAACGACGCGTTTGATGCCATCATCGGCGTTCAGCTTGATCTCCGAGTGGCCCTTTTGCGCATCATCCCACAACACGCGGTGGAAATAGCTCGCTTCGGTGAAATCAGACGCATCCGACACCGCCATCGGATGCCGTAGCAAGGATTTCGGCGTCATCAGGATCAAAGGTTTGCGGAAATCGCGGTGCATCTGGCGGCGCAGGATGTGGAAGTAGTTCGACGGCGTGGTGCAGTTCGCCACGATCCAGTTGTCATGCGCCGACATTTGCAAGAAGCGTTCCAGACGGGCCGAGGAGTGTTCCGGGCCTTGGCCCTCAAAGCCATGCGGCAGCAGGCAGACCAGCCCGGACATCCGCAGCCATTTGCTTTCGCCGGAGTTGATGAACTGGTCGAACATGATCTGCGCGCCGTTGGCGAAATCGCCAAACTGCGCTTCCCACATCGTCAGCGCATTGGGTTCGGACAGCGAATAGCCGTATTCAAAGCCCAGCACCGCATATTCCGACAGCATCGAGTCGATGACCTCATAGCGCGCTTGGCCGGCGCGGATGTGGTTCAGCGGGTAGTGGCGTTCTTCGGTGGTCTGGTCGATGAAGGCAGAATGGCGCTGGCTGAACGTGCCACGCGTGCAATCCTGCCCTGACAGCCGCACCGGGAAACCTTCGACTTGCAGGCTGCCAAAGGCCAAAGCCTCGGCGGTTGCCCAGTCAAAGCCAGAGCCCGTCTCGAACATCTTCTTCTTGGCTTCCAACTGACGTGCCACCGTCTTGTGGATGTCAAAACCTTCGGGAATCCGCGTCAAAGCCGCGCCAACCTCGGCCATCGTCTCGGGCTTGATCCAGGTCTCGCCGCGCTGGTAGTTGTCCAGGTCCTTGGTTTTCATCGCCTTCCAGCGACCATCCAGCCAATCAGCCTTATTGGGTTTGAAGTCTTTGCCGACCTCAAATTCCTCATTCAGTTTGGCTTGGAACGCCGCCTTCATATCCTCGATCTCGCCTTCGGGGATCAGGCCGTCGGCGACCAGACGGTCGGTGTATAGCTGCAAGGTGGTCTTTTGCTTGCGGATCGTGGTGTACATCGCCGGGTTGGTGAACATCGGCTCGTCGCCTTCGTTGTGACCAAAGCGGCGGTAGCAGAAGATGTCCAAGACCACATCCTTGTGGAAGGTCTGGCGGAATTCGGTG
>JBKJTI010000336.1:0-3060 GCA_046590425.1 Cypionkella sp.
ATCAGGCCGTTCTGCTGCGGCGTGCCGGGGTCGATATAATGCCAGGCGACGCCGGTATCGCCTGCCCATTTGAGGATCGCGGTGCTGGTGAACTCAGTGCCATTATCGCTGACGATACACGTTGGTTTTCCGTATATTCGGATCAGCGCCGTCAGTTCCCGCGCCACCCGGCGCCAGAGAGGCTGGTATCGGCGATCAACCCCAGATTCTCGCGGGTGCAATCATCGTTGACGGCCAGAATGCGGAACTTGCGGGACGCACCGAAGGTGTCGGATACAAAATCCAGCGACCAGCGCACGTTTGGGCGGTTCGGTATCGGCATCGGAGCCCTTGTTCCGCGCGCCCGTTTTCGACCGCGCCGCCGCCGCACCGACAGGCCTTCCTCTTTGTAAAGCCGATACAATTTCTTCTCGTTCATCGTGAAGCCGCCCCTTTCAAGCATCACCCCGGTCCGACGGTAGCCAAACCGGCGGCGCTTTTCGGCGATCTCATGCATCTTCTTGCGAATATCCGCGTGATCTGGCGGCCTCTCGCGCCGCACGGTCTTTGGATCGACACCAACCAGGTCGCAGGCCCGGCGCTGCGAGATTTTGTGGTCCCGCATCGCCTTGAGTGCCGCTTCCCGCCGCTGAGCTGGTGTCGTCAGCGCTTTCCCAGCAGGTCTTTCAGCACAACAACGTCCAGCATCGTATCCGCGACCAGCCGCTTGAGCTTTGCGTTCTCGTCCTCAAGCTGCTTCAGGCGGCGGGCATCCGACACGTCCATGCCGCCATATTTGGCCTTCAGCTTGTAAAAACTCGCCGGGCTGATGCCGTTCTTGCGGCAGACCTCGGCCACAGTCAGCCCGGCTTCCTGCTCCTTGATCATCCCAATAATCTGCGTCTCGGTAAAACGGCTCTTTCGCATTCGTCTGATCCTTCAGGGGTTGGGCAGACTCTACATTAAAGCGAGGGCGTTTCCGGGGGGCAGGTCAGCATCAATCCGAAGACGGTCGCGAAGTGGCGTAAGCGTGCGACGGTCGAGGATAGGAAGACCGGGCCGACGGAACCGCGGTCCACCGTGCTGACCGAGGCCGAGGAGGCGATGGTTGTCGCATTCCGGCGCCACACGCTCCTGCCACTGGACGACTGCCTCTATGCGCTCCAGTCGTCGATCCCGCACCTGACGCGGTCGGCGCTGCATCGGTGCCTACAGCGGCACGGCATCTCGCGTTTGCCGGATGTCGAGGGCAACAAGCCCAAGCGCCAGAAGTTCAAGCGCTACCCCATCGGGTTCTTCCATATCGACATCGCCGAGGTGCAGACCGCCGAGGGAAAGCTCTACCTGTTCGTCGGAATCGACCGGACCGCCAAGTTCGCGGTCGCCCAACTCGTTGCGACGGCTGACAGAAAGACCGCCTGGGAGTTCCTGCAGCACATGCTCGAAGCCGTGCCCTACCAAGTCCACACCATTCTCACCGACAATGGCATCCAGTTCGCAGAGCAGCCCCGAAACCGGAACACCATCTACTCCCGGCCGATGCGCTTCGACATGATCTGCGAGGCCAACGGGATCGAGCACCGGCTGACCAAGCCCAATCATCCGTGGACCAATGGCCAGGTCGAGAGAATGAACAGAACGATCAAAGACGCGACGGTGAAACGGTTTCACTACGACAGCTGCGAACGCACCTCGCCGACTTCCTCGCGGCCTACAACTTCGCACGCAGACTGAAGACCCTGAACGGCCTCACGCCCTACGAATACATCTGCAAAATCTGGACATCAGAGCCGGATCGATTCATCCTAAACCCGATCCACCAGATGCCGGGACTGAACAGCTAGAGTCCGACCCAACCGGAAAACTCTGCCTTCGGGCAGTCCAAGGTTTGAATAGATGGGGTGGTTGCCGTCCAGCCCCCTTTCGGTGGGGCGTGTGTATGGCATGATCAAGTCTTGGTATCATCGCGCTCGGGGGAGGACGGTCTTCTGTGGTTGCCGTCCTGGAAGCAAGAAGAATTTGACCTTTGGGCGAGATCGAGTGCGGTCTTCTGTCAGGCCTTAGCTTGCGGCACTATTAGAGGCCGCGGGCCGATATGGTGATCAGCGTGATCGGGTCCAAATCTATTCAGCGAGCTTGTTGTCTCGTAGCCCCTAACTGGTTTTCCCTATCCTGATCTTTTCGATCACTTCCCATATAGTCGTCGTCTTCTCACTCCATCGCACCGGCTTTCAGCGCAGATCAAGCATGAGACTCATGCCGTCATCGCCTTGACCGGATCTCGGTAATCCTCCTGCCTTATAAGCATCGCCCAGATTTGGCGCGCCATCTTGTTGGCCAGTGCAATGGCTGCCAACATCTTCGGTTTACTCTGCATCATTCGACCGAGCCAACTTTCATGGAGGATGTTCTTTGCCCCTCGACCAATGACCCTGGACATCGCGCCGATTATCAAGAGGCGTCGAATATCTATCTGCCCAGCCTTTGAAACCCGCCCAAGTCGCTCCTTACCGCCAGAAGAGTATTGGCGCGGAACAAGGCCAAGCCATGCAGCAAAATCGCGGCCACATCGGAATTCCGTAATGTCCGGCGCAAATGCTTCTACAGCAAGAGCAGTCATTGGTCCGACACCAGGCATGGTCTGCAAACGGCGGGCTGTCTCGCTGCTGGCGGCGACACTTGCCAGCACCTTTGTCTTGGTTTCGATTCGTGCTGTTTGCTCTGAAATCTGCATCAGGAGATCCTGACACTCCGCGACGACCAGCGCTGGAAGCTCGGCGTCCGAACCGCAGATATAGGCTTCAATCCGCTTTGTTTGGTTGAGGCCGACGGGGAAGACGGCCCCGTATTCGTAAAGCAGGCCGCGCAAGGCATTCATCAACTCGGTCCGTTGACGCACCAGACGCTCACGGGCCCGGAAAATCGCGGCCCGAGCCTGCTGCTCTTCGCTCTTGGGCGAGACAAAACGCATCTCAGGTTGACGTGCTGCAACAACGATCGCTTCCGCATCGGTCGCATCGTTTTTTTGACGCTTAACAAAAGGCTTCACATACTGCGGCGCAATCAAACGCACCTCATGGC
>JBKJTI010000338.1:0-10846 GCA_046590425.1 Cypionkella sp.
TTCATCCTGTTTGGGGCGCATTGCGTTGCACCATTGCCCAAGGTGGCAACGGATTCAATCGCTTCGGCCCAAGTTTTGCCACAAAGGCTTCCAGAATGTTTCCTTCATTGCTACAAGTTACGAGCCTGCCTCTCAGAAATGACCCCGGACCCCAACAATGCGTCTAGTTTGCCCGAATTGCGATGCGGAATATGAGGTTGATGCAGCGGCGATCCCCGATGGGGGGCGCGATGTACAATGTTCCAACTGTGGCCATGCCTGGTTTCAGCTGTCCCCCGAGGTGGAGGCTGAATTGGCGGCAGAGGAGGCGTTGTTTGATGCGCCCCCGCCGATTGTCGGGGCGATTGATAGCCCTGCGCGTTCGGCTGCAGTCGGTGTGGCCGCGCAGGAGCAGCCCGATGTGGATGCTCCAGAGCTTGATCCGCCGTTGACCGCAGCCGCGCCGGTGAGCGGGGCTGCGCCACCCGTGCCCGAACCCGCCCTGCGCAGCATTGATGAAAGCGTGCTGGCGGTATTGCGCGAGGAAGCCGAGCGTGAGGTTGAAGCCCGTAAGGTGGAAACTCCGGTCGTAGAAACTCAGACCGAACTGGGGCTGGAGGCTCCGGCGGCGGGGGGTGTGGCGCGCCGCTTGGCGCGGATGAAGGGCGAGCCCGAGGCGGTGGTCAAACCGCAAACCCGGCGCGAAATGCTGCCCGAGATTGAGGAAATCAACTCCACCCTGCGCGCCAGCAGCGAAAAACGTTCGGGCCAGTCGGCGATTGCCGAGACTTTGGGCGAAGATGGTGCGCAGAAATCCAGCTTCCGCTCGGGCTTCGTGCTGATGCTGGTTCTGGGCGTGGCGCTGCTGACCGCCTATGTGATGGCACCAAAACTGGCGCAGCAATTCCCGGCGGCGGCGGGGGCGTTGCAAGCCTATGTCGCGGCGGTGGATGCCGGGCGGCTGTGGCTGGACGGGATGCTGAAATCCGCCATTGGGTTTCTGAAAGGGCTTGCGGGCGGTAAGGCATAGCCGTCTGCGCTTTTGCCCGAAATCACGCCCCATCAGTGACCCCGTCACGAAGCCTTGCGAATCCGATTGCACCGCCCTATATCGACGATTGAGAGGTTGGCGCGGGTAAGCGCCTCGCCAACCCGGTCAGGTCCGGAAGGAAGCAGCCGTAACGAGCCCCGCTTGGGTCGTTGTCAGCCTCTCACCTATCCCCTTCTATTAGGCGTTTGCCAGTGATGCTGGAAACAACGCTGCGGGCGTTTGGCCCCGCACAGCGGGGTGTCAGGCTTGCGCCGCCTTGATCAGATCAGCTGATTTTTCCCCGATCATGATGCAAACCGCGTTCGGATTGCCGGAAATCAGCTGCGGCATCATCAAAGCATCCGCGACCCGTAAGCCAGTTATGCTATGCAGCCGCAACTGCGGATCCACCACGGCCATCGCGTCGCTGTCAGCCCGGCAGGTGCCCACCGGATGCAAAGCTGCATGGACCTCGGTCTGGCAAAAGCGCCGGAAACCGTCGCGGGTGATCGCTGGGCCGGGGATTTGGCGCTGGGCGATGTAGCGCCGCATCTCGGGCTGATCCATCGCCTCCATCGCGAAAAACCCAGCATCGGTGAGGGCATCCAGATCATAGGGATCGCTGAAATAGTTCGGGCCAACAAGGCCATCTTCGACAAGAACGGGATCACTGAACCCACCAGTTGGGAGGAGTTGATCGCCAATGCCCAGAGGCGGAAAGCCGCCGGGGTCATCCCGATCGCGATGAGCGACGAAAGCTGGCAGATCGAAGAGATCTGGGAAAGCATGGTCGCCGATGTAAACGGCCAGGATTTCTACAAAAAAAGCCACGATTGATCTGGATGGGACCGCGCTTTCCAGCCCCGAGAGGATCAAGGTCTTTGATCTTCTGGGCCAGATTCGCGGCTTGCATGACGATGGCTATACCGGGTGCGATTGGGCTGCGGCGACCAACCTTGTGCCAATGGGTCAAGCGGGCATGCAGATCATGGGGGATTGGGCCAAGGGTGAGTTTCTGGCCAAAGGCATGAAGCCCGGCGTGGATTTCCTGTGCTTCCCGTCGCCGACCGCCACCCCGAACCACAAATTCGTCTTCGATGCCTTTGGCGGTTTCACGAATGACAATGCCGGCATGAACAAAGGCCAGGACGCCGTGGCCGAGGCAATCCATGGACCCGAAGGTTCAGCGGGACTTTAATTTGGTTAAAGGCGCGATACCGGCGCGGATTGACGTGTCGATGGACGGGTTCGACGATTGCACCAAGCGCAGCTCAATCGACCGGGCATCGCCCTGGACCTGCACCGGTTTCGTTCCGGTCTTCTGAGAGCGATGATCGCCATGAAGGAGACTGGATATGGCAGCACGACACAGCGACGAGTTCAAACGAGATGCGGTTCGGATCGCGCAGACCAGCGGTCTGAGCATGCGTCAGGTTGCATCTGATTTGGGGATCGGGCTTTCGACGCTCGGCAAGTGGATTCGGGCTATTGCCGAAGAGGCTAAGGTGCCCGCACAGGATGCTGAGCTTCTGCGCGAGAACGACCGGCTTCGCAAAGGTAACCGCATACTCCGGGAGGAGAGGGAGGTTCTAAAAAAAGCGGCGATGTTCTTCGCGGCTTAAAAGCCGAGAGGTTCCAGTATATTGCCGAGTATCGCGGCAGTCTCACGCGCGGCCATCTGTGCCGTCTGATGGGCGTGACCGAGCGTGGGCTCCATGCGTGGAAGCACCCGTTGCCCTCTCACGGTTTGCCTGCAAACCGTGAGAGGGGGCCCCTTCGCACCGTCAGCGACGGGACATGGTGCTCCTCGCCGATATACGCGATCAGCACCGGCTGAGCTTGGGCAGCTGCGGCAGACCTCGTATGACCGCGGAGCTGAACGAGCTGGGCTTTCGTGTCGGCCAGCGCCGCGTCGGGCGACTTATGCGCCAGAACGGCATCCAGGTCATCCGCAGCCGAACGTTCAAGCGCACCACCGACAGCGACAACGCCTTCAACATCGCGCCGAATTTTTTGCGACAAGACTTTGCGACGAGCGGACTCAACCAGAAATGGGCGGGGGACATCACTTAAATATGGACCCGTGAAGGCTGGGTCTATCTGGCGGTTATCCTGAACCTGTTTTCGCGCCGAGTGGTCGGCGGGGCTATCAGCAACCGTATGAAGCAGGACCTCGCTCTGGGCGCACTGAACAGGGCGATCGCGATCCGCAGACCGCCGCCAGGCTGCATTCACCACAGGGACCGCGGCTCGCAATACTGTGCCCACGACCACCAGAAGCTTCTGCGCAAGCACGCGCTGACGCCCTCGATGAGCGGGAAAGGCAATTGCTATGACAATTCTGCCGTCGAAAGCTTCTTCAAGTCGCTGAAGGCCGAACTGGTCTGGCGCCCCAACTGGCAAACCCGTCGCAAAGTCGAAGTCGCCATCTTCGAATACATCAACGGCTTCGACAACCCGCGCCGAAAACACTCTGCCCTGGGCTGGAAATCACCCGTGGCCTTCGAACAGGTCTTCGCCCATGAGATCAGACCAACCGATATCGTCCTGTTCCGGGAGGCGCTGCATTGGGTGAAATATTTTGAATTGTCATTGCCTGCTGACGGATCAGTGCCATTTTTGTCGTTTGATGATGACTGCTTCTATCGACAGTGGGCGCTGGATATCGGACAGGATGATGGCGCGATGATGGAAACGGTTTTCGAATGCTCCAGCGCTGCGGGAATTATGGCAGCCGTGAACGCAGGCCTTGGTGTTGCGCTGTTGAGCGATCGTTATCTACGCCCAGATATGGAGGTGGTCAGGGATCGCTTGCCCGTCCTCCTATGCTTGCCTATGTCATCCGCCGGGCGCGCAAATCAAGAAATCCGGCGCTGGATAGCCTGATCCGGGAGATTAGCGAAGAAATAAGCCGGAATGGCAGCCTGTCGCTGGTGGCCTGACAGATACCGCTGTTGTCAGAGGACAGCTACGGCCTCAAAGCGGCGTTGCTCAGATCGGCAGCGCAAGGGCAATTTCCTGCCCTTGGCGTTTGTTAATTCAGAGCCCCATAGGATTACGCCGACAGACGGCGCTCGCCTACCAGCGGCACGGCCAACGCGGCCATGGTTTCCGCGACGCGGTGGCAGGCGACGCGGCTGCCGTCACTATAGGCCTGCATCTCGGGGCGTTCCGCCGCACAGCGCGCGTCGGCTTGCGGACAGCGGGGGTGGAAGGTGCAGCCTGAGGGCGGTTTCATCGGGCTTGGTACCTCGCCCGATTGCACCTCACGGTCGCGCTTGGGATCGGTGACGTTGGGAATGGTTTCCAAGAGAAGCTGCGTGTAGGGGTGCTTAGGGTTGGCAAACAGCACTTCGGTGGCCGCCTGTTCGACGATGCGGCCCAGATACATCACCGCGATCTGGTCGGACATGTGGCGCACCACGCTCATGTCATGGCTGATGAACAGATAGGTCAGCCCCATTTCATCCTGCAAGCGCCGCATCAGGTTGAGGATTTGCGCTTGCACCGAGACATCGAGGGCCGAGGTCGGCTCGTCACAAACTAGAAACTCGGGCTCGGTCGCAAGGGCGCGGGCGATGGAGATGCGTTGGCGCTGACCGCCAGAAAACTCATGCGGGAATTTGCGGCCATCGCGGGGGGCAAGGCCGACGGTGGTCAGCAGTTCACCGACACGTTCGGTGATTTCCGCGTCGGTCTCGCGCAGCTTCAACTCGCGCAAAGGTTCGGCGATGATGTCGAACACCCGCCAGCGCGGGTTGAGGCTGGCATAGGGGTCTTGGAAAATCATCTGTGCTGCCAAGGGCTTGCCGTTCTTGCCGTTGGCAAACTGCATCTGACCATCGGTCGGGGTGTAAAGACCTGTGATCAGTCGTGCGACGGTGGATTTGCCGCAGCCGCTTTCGCCGACGAGGCTGAGGCAGCCGCCCGAGGGCACGGTAAAACTGATATCATCGACGGCGCGCAGATAGGCCTTGGGCTTGCGCTCGATCACCCGGTTCAGCCAGGGGGCCGAGACGTTGAACAGCCGTGACAGATGGGTGACGGTGAGGGCGGGAGTGGGGATCGTCATGCGGCGCTCTCCTGTGCGGGTTGGTTCAGAAAGCAGGCACTTTGGCCCGATCCGCTGGGGTGCAGGTGCGGGCGCTCAATCCGGCAACGCGGCATCACATGCGGGCAGCGCGGGTTGAAGGCGCAGCCCTGCGGGATGGCATCCAGACGCGGCATCGAGCCGTCGATCTGTTGCAGGCGCGGCACCCGTGCGCCCAAAGTCGGGATCGAGCCCATCAGGCCGCGCGTGTAGGGATGGCTGGGGCGGGCGATCACATCGGCGACCGGGCCGATTTCCACCAAGCGCCCGGCATACATCACAGCCACGCGGTCGGCGGTTTCGGCAATGACGCCCATGTCATGCGTGACCAGCATCACCGCCGTGCCGTTGTCTTTGCACAGGCGGCGCAGGAGGGACGTGATCTGGGCTTGGATCGAGACATCGAGTGCAGTGGTGGGTTCATCCGCGATGATCAGCTTCGGGCGGGCAGCGAGGGCAAGCGCGATCACCACACGTTGCCGCATTCCGCCGGAAAACTGATGCGGGAAGTGATCGACGCGGGTTTCCGGGCCGGGGATGCCGACCTCGGCCAGCAGGTCGATGGCGCGTTGGCGGGCTTCCGTGCGGTTCAGCGGCAGGTGCAGGCGGATGGTTTCGATCAGTTGTTTGCCAACCGAAAACAGCGGGTTGAGTGAGGTGAGCGGGTCTTGGAAGATCGCGCCGATCTCGCAGCCGCGGACCTTTTCCATTTCGCGATCTGAGAGGGTGTCGATGCGGCGGCCGTTCAGCCAGACCTCACCACCCGCGACATGGCCGGGGGGTTCGAGCAGGCCCAGAACAGCGAGGCCGGTCATGGATTTGCCGGCACCGGATTCGCCGACGACGCCGAGGATTTCGCCGGGCTGAATGGTCAGGCTGACATCGGCAAGCGCGGTGACGGTGCCGTGACGGCCGGGAAATTCCACCCGCAACGCGCGGACATCAAGCATCGGGGTTTGGGTCATAGCGCTGCCTCCTGTCGGATTGGGTAGCTGGGGGGAAATAGCTCGGACAGCGGGCGGTGTTGCCAGCTGCGCTCGGGGTATTTGGCGAGCAACCCGTCGAATTGCGCTTGGGCGCGGGTTTGCGCGGTGGCCATGTCGAGGCCAGCCACGCGGCCTTCGCACATCGACAGGCGGCCAGCGACGAAGGTGGCTTGGGTGACTTTGCCGGAACCGCCTGCGATCAGCGTGGTGATCGGGTCAATCGCCGGGGTCATGATGGCATCGTCCAGCCGGAATATTGCCATGTCCGCGCAGGCGCCCGGTGTCAGGCGACCCAGATCGTCACGACCCAAGGCGCGGGCACCGCCCAAAGTTGCGGCATCCCAGAAATCGGCGCTTTGCTGGTGGGGGGCATCAGGGGCGGCGATGCGGGCGGTCATCAGGCCGGTGAGCAGGTTTAACAGCATATCGGCGGGGGCGGTGTCGGTTCCCATCGCGATGTTGATACCGCGTGCGCGTAGGGTGCCAAAGGAGCGGAGGATAGAGCCGCTGCGGGCTGCGACCAGTGGGCAATGCACGACGCTGACACCGTAGTTGGCGTAGTGGGTCAGGTCGGTTTCGGTGGCGTTGGTGGCGTGGGGGGCAAGGACGCGGTCGTTCAGCAGGCCTTCGCGTGCCAGCCAGTCGGGGGCGGTGGTGCCGTGCAGGGATTGCACGGTTTGCACCTCCATCACGCCTTGGGCCATGTGCAGGCGGACGCGGCAATTCAGATCGCGGGCGGCGTCCATGGTGCGTTTGAGCAACGCGGCGGTGCAGGTTTCCACCCGATCGGGGGCGAGCATGCCGTTGATCAGGCCGTTGAAGCGGCCTTGTTGGGCGGTGATGAAAGCGATAGCTTCGTCCAGACCCGCCATGCCGCGCGGCTCGTCAAATACCGGGGTCATTTGGCCGGGGGCGTCGAGCACCATGCCGCCGGCGCGGTAGGCGGGGGAGAGGTAGACGCGCAGGCCCAACTCGGCTGCGGCCTCGGCGGCGGCGGTAAATTCGGCGGTAGTTTCTCCCCATGTGCGGTAGAAGAGCGAGGCGATGGGGGCAGCGGTGGTGATGCCGTTCAGCAGAAGTTGCGCGAAGGCATAACGTTTCTGGAAGGCCAATTCGTCGGGCGTATACATCTCATAGGGGCCGCGCTCGACATAACTGCGCGGCCAGACCCGGCCTTTGGCCCAGCCGGGGTTGTGGTCGATGGCGAGGATGGTGGTGTCGAGATCGGAGAGGGCATCGAGGTCGATCAGGCCGGGGGAAATCAGGGCGCGACCGAGGCTGATGCGGCGGGCAACCTCGCCGTCAAAGCGTTGGCCGACGTGCAGGAGGCGGCCAGCCTCAAAGACGACTTCGCCGTTTGGAATCAGGCAATGGCCGCCATTGGCATGGCCCAGCACCCAATCTGCGGTGAGGGCGGTGCGGCCTGTGGGGTGCTCCCCAAGCTTCAGGTCTCGAAATACGCTCATGGCATGGTGATCCCCGAGAGGGTCAGCGCACCATTGCGGGCCACCACGCGGCCACCTTTGACGACCAGCGGGCGGGGGGATTCTTCGACAACGGCATGGGCGAGGGTTTCGCCTGCGACCAAGGTAAGATCGGCGACAGCGCCAACGACAAGGCCAAGCGCTTCCACGGCCATCGCATCGGCTCCGCCGCGTGAGGCGGTGTCGAGCAGCAATTCAAGTTCATCATCGCGGCGCATACGGTTTTTCATGCCCACGATACGGGCGCGGTGCAGCATGTCTGGCTGGCCCCACGGCCCCCAGGTATCGCGGATGCCGTCGCAGCCCATACCGACTTTAATGCCCAGCGCGCGCATGTCTTGCAGCGATGGCACCTCGGCTGACGGGTGGCCTGTGGTGAAGATGCGGATGTCTTCGCGGGCTACAGCCTCCATCAACGGGCCAACGCGGTGCGGGTTGGGCATGCCAAGACAGAAGCAATGCGACACGCCAACCTTGCCTTGCATCCCATGCGCGCGGGTGCGGGTGATGATTTCTTCCAGCGTGAAGGCCCCCAACTCGCCATACTCATGCAGGTGAATGTCGATGGGCTTGCTGTGCTTTTCTGCCAGACGGAAGATTGCATCCAAGGAGGCTTTCGGGTCGCGGTCCATCGACGATGGGTCCAGCCCGCCGACCACATCGGCCCCCATAGCCAAAGCCTCATCCAGCAATTCATAGACGCCGGGGCGGATCATCAGGCCGGATTGTGGGAAGGCGACGATCTGGATATCGACAGCACCCTGCAAGGCTTCGCGAGTGCGCAGTTTACCTTCCAGCAGGGTCAGTTTGTGGTCGTGATCCACGTCAACATGGCTGCGGATATGGCCAGTGCCATTGGCGATCAACTGCAAGGCGTGGCGCATCGACTGGCGATGCACGTCGAGGCCGAGCGGGATACGCTCGTTGCGTTCATTGTCGATCAGGTCTTCCAGATCACCGCCCTTGCGGCCCGTATACCAGCCCATGCCCCAGGTGGTTTTGTCGAGATGGGTGTGGGCATCGACCAGCGCGGGAATGGCAATCGCGCCCTGCCCGTCTTCAACCGCCACGCCATCAGCGGCAAGGTTTGTACCAATCGCGGCAATGCGGCCATCGCGGATCAACATGTCGGTGGCAGCCCCAGCCATCGGACGGATATTGCGGAGCAGAAGATCGGTCATGGCTTACCTCAGTTTCGGGTTCAGGGCATCGCGCAGCCAGTCACCCAGCAGGTTGACCGACACGACGAGCAGGCAGAGTTGCAGCACGGGGAACAGCACGATCCACCACATGCCAGAGAACAGGAATTGGTTGCCAAGCCGAATCAGGGTGCCAAGGCTGGGCTGGCTGGGCGGCATCCCGATGCCAAGGAACGACAGGGTAGCCTCTGTCAAGATCGCCATACCGAAGTTCAGGGTGGCGGCGACAAGGATCGGCGTCAGGGTGTTGGGCAGGATATGGCTGAACATGATGCGGCGGGCGGGCACTTTCAGCAGTTGCGCGGCCTGCACATATTCCTTGCGCCGCTCTACCGCCGTCTGGGCGCGCACGGTGCGGGCATATTGCACCCAACCGCTGAGAACGATGGCCAGCACCAGCACCCCCGCCGCGCCCACATCGCGCAAGGAAGGCGGCAGCAGTTCGCGGACGATGGCGCTGACCAGAATGGCGATCAGGATGGTGGGGATCGACAGCAGGATATCACCGACACGCATCAGCGCATTTTCGACAAAGCCGCCGTAGTAGCCCGCAGCAAGGCCTGAGCCGATGCCAATCAGCAGCGCGAATACCACCGAGGCGATGCCGATCAGGATCGAGATGCGCGATCCGTAGAGGATGGCGGACAGGATATCGCGGCCTTGGGTGTCGGTGCCGAGCAGATAGGGCCATTGGCCGCCCTCCAGCCAGATCGGCGGGATTTCGGCGTTCCACAACTCCAGTTGCGCCGGGTCAAACGGGTTTTGCGGCGCATAAAGCGGGGCGGTGAAGGCGCTGAGGATCAGCACCGCCAGCAGAATGGCGGCAAATACCGCGCTGCGTTGGCGGGTGAACGAATACCACAGATCGCTTTGGCGGAGGCGGGTCAGCAGGCTTGGAGAGGCAAGGTTTACGGTCATGGTTCAGGCCTTTGCATTGCGCAGGCGCGGATCGATCAGCGCATAGGTGATGTCCACCAGCGTGTTCAGCGCGACAAAGATGAAAGAGACGATGCAGAGATAGGCGGCCATCACCGGGATATCGACAAAGGTGACGGCCTGGATGAACAGCAGCCCCATGCCCGGCCATTGAAAAACGGTTTCTGTGATCAGCGCGAAGGCGATCAAGGATCCGATGTTCATCGCCGTCATGGTCACAACGGGCATCAGGCAGTTGCGCAACGCGTGGCTGTAATGCACGCGCCATGC
This sequence comes from Cypionkella sp., assembly GCA_046590425.1. Classification (GTDB taxonomy): domain Bacteria; phylum Pseudomonadota; class Alphaproteobacteria; order Rhodobacterales; family Rhodobacteraceae; genus Cypionkella. Next base: position 9,975 of record JBKJTI010000338.1, read on the forward strand.
TGGCACGCCGCGCGCACGGGCGAATTTGATGAAGTCAGAGCGCAGCACCTCTAGCATTTCGGCGCGGACCAGTCGCATGACCAGGGTGATTTGGTAGAAGGAGAGCGCGATAGAGGGTAAGATGAGTGCGGCGCGGCCAGAGGGGGTCAGCAGGCCCGTGGTCCACCAGCCGATGTTCACCACATCTCCGCGGCCAAAGGCGGGCAGGATGTTGAACATCACCGAAAACACCAGGATCAGCATGATGCCGATGACGAAACTGGGCAGCGAGACGCCGATGATCGAGAGAAACTGCAGGCCCTCGGAATACCATTTGCCGCGATGAATGGCGGTGATCACGCCCAGTGGCACACCGACCACCAGCGAAATGATCGTGGCCATCAGCACCAGTTCGATGGTGGCGGGGAAACGCTCGGCAATCAGGCTCATCACCTCTTGCTGGTTGCGGTAGGAGATTCCGAAATCGCCTTGCACGGCATTGGTGACAAAGTGCAGGTATTGCATCGGCATGGATTGGTTGAGGCCAAGGCGTTCGCGCAACTCGTCCCGCTCGGCTTGGGTGGTCTGTTCGTTGACCATCAGCTGCACCGGATCGCCGACAAAGCGGAAGATCATGAAGGCCATCAGGGCCACGACAAGCATGACAAAAGCCGCGTTCGCCAGCCGTTTTATCAGGAAAACAATCATGTGACTGGCTCCGTAAGGGGTGGGGCCCGGCGCATGTCACGCCGGGCCAGCGATTTCGCTTATTCGGTCATCCGGGTCAGCCAGTGCCGACCTTTGTTGTCCGAAAGTTGCACCACGCTTTCCACCTTGTCCGAGGTCGCCCAAGCCATCGGCTGCTGGTGGAACGGCAGCATGATCGACTCGTC
>JBKJTI010000026.1:0-56339 GCA_046590425.1 Cypionkella sp.
CGACCCGCCCAGACCTTGCAGGGCGCGGGCGGCGACGAGTTCGATCAGGTTGGTCGAGAGGGCGCAGGCGATGGAGCCCAGGGCAAACACGACGATGGCGAGGCGGAAGATTTTGCGGGCCCCGAACCGGTCGGCCATCCAGCCGGAGGCGGGGATGAAGACGGCGAGGGCGAGCAGGTAGGTGGTGAGGACCAGCTTCAGGTGGATCGGGTCGGAGTTCAGATCTTTCGCGATCTGCGGCAGCGAGGTGGAGAGGACGGAGCTGTCAATATTCTCCATCAACAGGGCTGTCGCGACGATCAGGGGGAGGATGCGGGCGGAGGGCATTTCGGGACAATCCCCCAAGCTGCGGACGGGTGCAATGGTGGTTTGGAGGGGTGGCACGCGGTTGTGAAGGGGGGTGGGTTTTGGGGTTTTGGCTGTGGTCCCGAGTTGGGACCTTGGGGTTATTGTTTTGGATCAGGGGGTTACGAATTTTTTAATGAAGGGTTAACCAATTTTTGGGGGGCAGCTTCGAAACTTTCTTGAAGCGGCAAATGGAATGGCTCGCGTGAACGAAGGCAGTGGTCAGGATGCCAGACGGAGCACACTCTCGATTGTGCGCAACAAAGGGTCGCGCCCGACCTAGGGATGGCGCGCCAGTGCTGGTTCTAGGCGCTTTATGGTTCAACCACTCCCACCGAAGTTCTGCTGGCACCGTTGCAACGCGCCCTCCCGGGGGAAGTCCCCTCTCGACGATTGCAAACTGCAATCGTCTGCCGGGCAATGGGGCGCGGCCCGGCGGGCTTCGCTCTTGATTCCGGGCAAAAAAGAGGTGGTGGAGTTACCGCTCGCAACGGGGTTAAAGCGACGTTTAACACCCGGTCGGAACATCGCTCTAAACCCGCTGCAAGCCTTTGCGGGGCGGTTCCGAGTTCGGCGTTTTGATGTTCCACGCGAGACCCAGCCCTTGCATAACCCGGATGAAATAATAGCCCGGATCAAGTTGTCCGCGTTCGACCCACAGCTTGGCGGAATGCGGGAAGGCGTGGTGATTGCCGTGCCAGTTCTCGCCAAAGGTCAGCAGGCTGATCCCGGGAATGTTGTAGCCTTGCACGGGCAGGTCTACGATTTTCCAGCCCTGATGGCCGCGACGATGCGAGAAATGTCCGACCAGCCAATGCCCGACCAGTGAGACAAATATCCGCAGCGAGCAGCCCCAGAGCAGCCACGCCCAGCCTCCAAACGCATAGAGCAGCAGGGCAATGGGAAGCTGCTGCCACATCCATGTCTTCTCGATGAAATGGTAGGTACGGTCTTGTTTCACGCGATCTTCCAGAACGAACTCGGGTGGGTGGTCCAGACGAAACTCGCAGCAAAGCTGTCCCCACGCATCGCGCCAGAAGGTGGCTTGGTGGGCGGGATGCGGGGGACATTCGGTCTGGCGTTGATGCCAGTCGCGCAGGTCATGGGTGCGGATCATGCTAATCGGCCCCGCCATGCTGACAAGGGTGCCAAGCCAGACAAGGGTGTATTCGACGAGTCGCGGAGTTGCAAAGCTGCGATGGATCAGCAGGCGGTGCATTCCAACCGAATGGCCCGCGCAGATGGTCACGGCCGTCAATCCCAGAAAGACCAGCAGGGCGTCAAGTTGTGGATACAGGATAACTCCAGTGATCCCGGCGAGGCCGTGCCCGAACAGCCAGAGGGTTTTGACGGGCAGGCATCTAACGCGGCCTCGAAGGGCCGATGTTTCCGGGGTGACGTGGAAGCGGTCTGTGGAAACGAGTTGCGCCATCCTGCCAGTTTAGAGCGGTTCTGTCGGTTTGGTAGCGTCTTTCTCACACCGCCCTACAACAACCCCTCCGCCCCGAAATGCCTTGGGAAGAACGCCATGGCGAAAGCCGCTATCTTGGCACGTCTGAAGGCGGGCGGCACGTCGATCTGGCGTATCTGACGCAGGTGGCCAAGGCGGCAGACAGTCTTGGGTATTATGGTGCGCTGCTGCCCACGGGCCGCAGTTGCGAGGATAGCTGGGTGGTGGCCTCGGCGCTTGCCACCCAGACCGAGCGCTTGCGGTTTCTGGTCGCCGTGCGCCCCGGTTTGCAATCGCCGACCTTGGCCGCGCGGATGACGGCAACGCTGGACCGGATTTCGGGCGGGCGGTTTTTGATCAACATTGTGACGGGCGGCGATCCGGCTGAGAATAAGGATGACGGCATCAACCTGCCGCACAGCGAACGCTATGAGATCACCGATGAATTCCTTGGGATTTATCGGGCGTTGTTGCGTGGGGAGACGGTGGAACATACCGGTAAACACTTCCAAATCTCGGATGGTCGCCTGATCTATCCGCCAGTGCAAAACCCTATCCGCCGCTGTATTTTGGCGGCTCGTCGGAGGAGGGCTTCAAGGTCGGGGCCAAGCATATCGACAAATACCTGACATGGGGCGAACCCCCGGCGCTGGTGGCCGAAAAGATCGCGGTGATGCGGCGTCATGCCGAGGCTGAGGGGCGCGAGGTCTCCTTCGGCATCCGCCTGCATGTGATCGTGCGCGACACCACCGCCGAGGCTTGGGCGGCGGCGGACCGCTTGATCAGGAAGCTCGATGATCACACCATTGCCGAGGCGCAAAAGGTGTTCGCGCGGATGGATTCGGTGGGCCAGGCCCGGATGACCGCGCTGCATGGCGGGCGGCGCGAAAAGCTGGAGTTCAGCCCGAACCTGTGGGCGGGTGTTGGCCTGGTGCGTGGCGGCGCTGGCACGGCGCTGGTGGGCGATGCCGATACCGTGGCGGAACGGATTGACGAATATCGCCGCATCGCGGTTGATAGCTTTGTCTTCTCAGGCTATCCGCATCTGGAAGAAGCCTATAGCTTTGGCGAATTGGTGTTGCCGAAATTGCCACTTGCGCATCCGATTCCGCGCCGCGATCTGTTGGTGACCACCGGGCCTTTTGGCGAAACCATCGCGGGCGATCACAAACCCAAGCTACAGGCGGCACAATGAGCACCTTGAACGGCCAGTCTCCGATCACCATCGCCATCATCGGCGGCGGTTTGTCTGGGGCGGCGGTGGCTTATCATCTGGCGGGCCTGACCGATGCGGATGTGGTGGTGATCGAGCCGCGTGCCGATTTGGGGCGCGGTTTGGCCTATGCCACGCCCGACCCCGACCACCGCCTGAACGTGCCGGATCAAAAGATGACGCTGCGCTCGGATCAGCCCGAGCACTTTCGGCGCTGGCTGCATCGGGCGGATGCTCCGACCTTGCCCGCGAATTCCGCGCTGTTGTCGGGTGAGATTTTTGCCCCCCGCGCAGTGTTTGGCGCTTATGTCGCGGCGCAGCTTCAACCGTTGCTGGCTGCGGGGCGGTTGCGGCATGTGCAGGCGCGGGTGATCTCGGTGGGGCGGGCGGAGCGCTATAGGTTGGGGCTGTCGGATGGCGGTCAGGTTGTCGCCGATATCGTGGTGCTGGCAACAACGCATCCGAATGCCGGATTGCCGCGCGAACTGGCGGGGCTGGCGGGCCATCCGACGCTGATTGCTGATCCCTTTGCCCAAGGCGCGCTGGCGGCGGTGGCCGAAGACGCGCGGGTGCTGATTGTGGGCAATGGGCTGACCTCGGCGGATATTGTCGCCTCGCTGCACAGGCGGGGGCATCGCGGGCAGATCACGGCTTTGTCGCGGCATGGCTATCGCTCGCAGCCGCATGGGCCGCTACAGGCGGAAACGGTGGCGGATTTTGCCACGGCTCCGGCGCGGGCGGCTTTGGATTTGTTGCGCCGGGTGCGGGCGGCCTTGGCGCAGGATCAGGCGTTGGGGCTGACATGGCACGCGGTGTTTGACCGTTTGCGCGCGCAGGGACCTGCGATCTGGACGGCTTTGCCGGACCTGGAGCGGCGGCGGTTTTTGCGGCATTTGCGCGCCCTGTGGGACATTCACCGTTTTCGGATTGCGCCGCAGACCTACGAGACGAACCAGCAGATGCTGCGTTTGGGGCGGCTGGTCAGCTTGGGCGCGCGGATTGTCTCGGCCACACCGGGCAGCCCGGTCAAGCTGAGCCTGCAAGCCCGCCACAACGGAGCGCGGTTTACCGTGGAAGTCGAGCATGTGGTCTTGGCCACCGGGCCTGCGCATGGCGGGGTGATTGCGGCCACGCCTGCGCTGGCCGATCTGGCGGCTTTGGGGCTGTTGCAGCCCGATCCGCTGGGGCTGGGCCTGCTGACGGCGGCGAATGGGCAGGCGGTGCCAGTGTCGGGTGCTGCGGATGGCAGTTTGCTGGTGGCGGGACCACTGGCGCGGGCGGCAGTGGGCGAGTTGATGGGGGTGCCCGAGGTGATCACCTGGGCCGAACATATCGCGCGCGAAGTGGCCGGGCAGGTCGCAGCACGGCGCGGATTGGTCGCGGCGCGGTAAGGCAGGCGATGCGGCGCTTGGTACAGTGGTTCTCCTGCGGGTTGTGGCCATTTGGGCGGGCATGATTGCTGCGTGCGGGGCGGGGCAAATGACGCATTTCACCAAAAGGTCAAAAAAACGTCGAATTGTGAAGGGTTTGCGTCATCCGCAAAAGCTATTATAGCCAGCCTTGCACCCAAACGGGTTCAGTCTTGCAGCCAAGTACGGGAACGACGACCTTGCCCAACATTCTTGACCAGCGCGCCGAACTTGCGGCGCATTTCGATCTTGCCCCTTCGATGGCCGCTGCAGAAGCGACGTGCGACATCTATGCGCGGATGGAGCGCGTGGTGCCTTTGGCCGATTGGGCGATGTTTGCGCCCTATGTCATTGCGATCAACCGGCTGAAGGCAGAGCGCAACGCGGTGATTCTGGGCCATAACTACATGACGCCCGAGATTTATCACGGTGTCGCAGATTTCGTCGGCGACAGTCTGCAACTGGCGATCAAGGCGAGCGAGGTTGAGGCCGATGTGATCGTGCAATGCGGTGTGCATTTCATGGCGGAAACCTCAAAGATCATGAACCCCAGCAAGATCGTGCTGATGCCGGACATGGCGGCGGGCTGTTCGCTGGCGGAATCGATCACGGCGGATGGCGTGGCAGAGATGCGCGCGATGTATCCGGGGGCTGCGGTGGTGACGTATGTCAACACCACGGCCGAGGTAAAGGCGGCGTCGGATGTGTGCTGCACCTCGGCCAATGCGTTGCAGATCGTCAACGCGATGGAGGGCGATACGGTGATCATGACGCCCGACCAGTACCTTGCGCGCAACGTGGCGGCGCTGACACATAAGCGGGTGGTGTGGTGGGAAGGCTCTTGCATCGTGCATGAGTTGTATCAGGCTGCTGATCTGCGGGCTTACCGCGAACATGACCCGGATGTGAAGATCATCGCTCATCCCGAATGTACGCCCGAAGTGGTGGCCGAGGCGGATTTCACTGGATCGACCAAGGGCATCATTGATTGGGTGCATCTGCATAAGCCCGCAAAGGCGATGCTGGTGACGGAATGTTCTATGGCCGCCAATATCGCGGATGAGTTGCCCGAGGTCGAATTCGCCAAGCCCTGCAACATGTGCCCCTATATGAAGATGATCACGCTGGAGAAGATCTTGTATGCGCTGCACACCATGACGGGTGAAGTGCTGGTGGACCCCGAGATTTCCGCGCGCGCCCGTGTGGCGGTGCAGCGGATGATCGACATCAGCCGGGCTGCGGCCTGATCCATGGACATGCCTGTAGTCGATACCGGGCGGGTGATCATTATTGGCGCGGGCTTGGGTGCGCTTTATGCAGCGCTGCATCTGGCACCGCATCCCGTGGTGATGATCTCGCCCGAGGCGTTGGGGCAAGGGGCGAGTTCGGCCTGGGCGCAGGGCGGGATTGCGGCAGCGATGGCGGCGGCGGATAGTCCTGCGGCGCATGCCTTCGATACGGTGCGTGCGGGGGCTGGCACGGTGGATGCCGAGGTGGCGGCGAGTGTGACCGCCGAGGCGCGGGCGCATATTCTGGAATTGACCGCGCTGGGCACGCCGTTTGATCGCGATGCGCAGGGGGGCTATGTGCTGTCGCGTGAGGCCGCACATGGGCTGGCGCGTGTGGTGCGGGTGCGCGGGGATCAGGCTGGGCGCGAGATCATGGCAGCGCTGATTGCCGAAGTGGCACGCACGCCCTCGGTGCAGGTGCTGGAAGGCGTGATGGCGGTGGGCTTGCAGGCTGACGCGGGCCGGGTGACAGGCGTTGCGGTGGCCGCTGCGGATGGCGCGGGCGGCCCGGTGATGTTGCGCGGGGCGGCGGTGTTGCTGGCCGGGGGTGGCTCGGGTGGGCTTTATGCGCTGACCACCAATCCGCCGCGCATAAGGGGGCAGGTGATCGGCATGGCGGCGCGGGCGGGGGCATTGATTGCCGATGCCGAGTTTGTGCAGTTTCACCCGACCGCGATTGATATGGGTGAAGACCCTGCCCCCTTGGCGACCGAGGCTTTGCGCGGCGAGGGTGCCGTGCTGATCAACTGCGATGGGGTGCGGTTCATGCAGCCTGTGCATCCTGACGGCGAACTCGCGCCGCGCGATATCGTGGCCCGCGCGATCTTTGCCGAAACCCAAGCCGGACGCCGCCCGATGCTGGACACCCGTGCGGCGATTGGGGCGGAGATTGTGGATCGCTTTCCTGCCGTGGTTGCCGCTTGCCTGCGGGGTGGGATTGATCCGGTGACGCAGCCGATCCCGGTCGCCGCCGCCGCGCATTACCATATGGGCGGTATTGCGGTGACGCATGAGGGGCGCAGCAGTTTGGCGGGGCTTTGGGCTTGCGGCGAGGCAAGTGCCACGGGGTTACATGGCGCGAACCGTCTGGCCTCGAATGGCTTGCTGGAAGCTTTGGTTTATGGCCGCCGCGTGGCGTTGGATATTGCGCAGGGATTGGGGGATGCGGCTGCGCCGCAGGTGGTGTTGCCGCTGGTGTGGGGTGGAGAGCGGCCCGACCCTGATCTGATCGCTCAGCTGCGGCAGGTGATGACCGACTATGTCGGCGTGGTGCGCGACGCGGGCGGGCTAAAGACGGCGATGCGCCAGATTGCGGCGCTGGAGGCGCAGGCATTGGGCGATGCGAATGTGCTGAACATGACCGCCACCGCCACTCTGATCGCCGCAGCCGCTCTGCTGCGCGAGGAATCGCGCGGCGCGCACTGCCGCAGCGATTTTCCGCAGGCCGATCCCGCTTTGGCGCGGCCAAGCCGCTTGACCTTGGCCGAGGCGTTGGCGCTGCGGCAGACAATAACGGAGACCCAAGAATGACCGGATTTGCCCCGCTGCCCGATCTGCTGCTGGAACCTCTGGTGCGCGCAGCCCTGATCGAAGACCTTGGCCCGAACGGCGATATCACCACCCGCGCGGTGATTCCGGCCAGCACGCGCTACCGCGCCCGTCTGAACGCGCGCGAGGCGGGGGTGGTGTCGGGGATGCAACTGGCCGTGATTGCGTTTCGGCTGGTGGACCCTGGGCTTCAGGTGACGTTGCACCGCGCCGATGGCAGTGTTTGCGCGCCCGGTGATCTGTTGATGGAGATTGAGGGCGCTGCGGCCTCGATCCTTTCCGCCGAACGCATTGCGTTGAACTTTGCCGGGCGGCTTTCGGGTGTCGCGACCTTGACGGCGGCTTTTGTGGCTCAGGTGGCTGGCACTGCCACCCGCATCACCTGCACCCGCAAGACCACGCCCGGGCTGCGGATGGTGGAAAAGGCCGCGGTGGTGCATGGTGGAGGCTTCAACCATCGCTTTGGGCTGTCGGACGCCATCCTGATCAAGGACAACCATATCGCGGCGGCAGGTGGTATCCGCGCGGTGCTGACGGCGGCAAAGGCCCGCGTCTCGCATATGATGAAGATCGAGATAGAGGTCGACACACTGGCGCAACTGGCCGAGGTCTTGGCGGTGGGCGGCGCGGATGTGGTGCTGCTCGACAATATGGACACGCCGACCTTGCGGCAGGCGGTTGAGCTGGTGGCGGGTCGGCTGGTGACGGAAGCCTCGGGCAATATGGCGCTGCCCCGGATTGCCGAGGTTGCGGCGACGGGGGTGGATTATATCTCGGTCGGGGCATTGACCCATTCGGCGCGGGTGCTGGATCTGGGGTTAGATTTCTGAGACCTGCGTTCAGTTTGGCCCAAGCTCTGCCTCGTCTGGGATCAATCTGGCAAAGTCAGCACCATGGTCGCGCGGATGTCGCTGGCGGAAAAACCTGCCTCGACGCGCCAGCGGCCGGGGATACAGGTCCAGCCGTGCGCGTCAGGGTTCCAACGTTGAAATGAGCGGGCATTGGTTTGCAGCAGGACGGTTTCGCTTTGGCCGGGGTCAAGCGTGACCTTGGCGAAGGCGCGCAACTGTCGGCGCGGACGGCCCGCCGGAAGTGGATCAGGGCCGAGGTATAGCTGCACCACGGTTGTGCCGCGCTGGGTGCCGGTGTTGGTGACGCAGACCGCAAAATCCGCACCATCGCTGGCGGCGTTGCCGGACAGGCTTTCCAGATCAAAACTGGTGTAGCCAAGGCCATGGCCAAAGGCGAACAGTGGCACGATGCCGGTGCGGTCGTGATGACGGTGGCCGGTGAACAGGCCCTCCTCATACCGCACCTTGCCATCAAGGCCGGGGTAAATTTCGGGGTCTTGGCTGAAGGTCGGGTTGTCTTGCAGGCGGATCGGAAAGCTTTGCGGCAAGCGTCCGCTGGGTTCGGCATCGCCAAACAACACGTCGACGATGGCATGACCTGCCTCTTGCCCCGGATACCACGCTTGCAGAACCGCAGCGGCTTGGCCGATCCACGGCATCTCGACCGGGCCACCGGATTGCAGCACGACGACGCTGCGCGGATTGGCGGCGAGCACGGCGCGGGCCAGCACGTCTTGGTCGCCGGGTAGGCGGATGTCGGTCAGATCGCTGCCCTCGGTGTCCCATTCACCGGAACGGCCAAGGCAGAGCACGACGATATCGGCCAAGGCTGCGACCTCTGCGGCCTTGGTGATCGCCTCGGCATCCAGCGGCAGACCGATGCCCGCGCGAAACGCCGAAAACTCCAGATTGGCCCCCGGTTTCGCGCCAAACTCCAGCGCTACGGCATAGGTCTGGCCCGCGAGCAGCGGCACATCGGCGGTCACTTCATCGTTGCCTTCCTCGAAGAAGGTGCGGCCGGGGTTCCAATCTGTCCACGCATCGGCGGTGAGTCTGCCATCAACCAGCATACGGACCGGGCCGGTGGCATGGATGCCAACTCGGTAGGTCGCTGTGGTGTCGGCGGTGTAGCTGCCGGAAATCCGGGCCGAGAACGCGCGCGGATTGACCTTGCCTTCTGCGATGGGCGGCACCCAGAATTGCGTCGCATCGCTGAGAGGTTCGCTGTGCACCACCGGGCCGGACAGATCGAGCGTGGCGAAGTATTCGACGGTCAGCGCGCCGCTCCACAGCGGCTCCCAGCGATGGTTGGTGCAGCCCTCGGCAAACAGCAGCTTATCCTCGCCGAAGCGGTCAACCAAAGCGTCCCAAGGGCTGATGGCGCGGTTGGCGTTCAACTGCGCTGAACCACCGCCCATGATGCGGGCGCGGCGCGCGTTCGGGCCGATCACCGCGATTTTCGCGGCGGGGGCGGCCAGCGGCAACAACCCGCCGTCATTTTTCAGCAGCACCGTGGCCTCGGCCCCGGCGCGGCGGATCAGGGCGCGATGCGCCGGGTTGTCGGCCTCGGCCTCGGGCAGACGCGCGGTGCGGTCAAGCGCCCCGGTGCGCTGCATCAGCCGCAGCATCCGGCGGGCCGAGGCGCGCACCAGTGCTGCATCCACTTTCCCCGCTAGCACTGCCGCCACAAGGGCAGCACCCCGATCCCGCGTAGGGCCGGGCATTTCAAGATCCAGCCCGGCGTTGATCGTAGGCTCCAGACTGCGCGAGCCGAACCAATCCGACATCACCAGCCCATCCCACTGCCAATCGTTGCGCAGCACCCCTGTCAGCAGCCAGCGGCTTTCGGCGGTGTAGGTGCCATTGACCTTGTTGTAAGACGACATCATCGCCCAAGCCCCGGCTTTGGCCACAGCCTGGAACGGCGCAAGGTAGGTTTCGCGCAAGGCGACCTCGGGGATCATCGAGTTGACGGTGGTGCGCTCGATCTCGCTTTCATTGCCGATGAAATGCTTGGGAGTTGCTGCGACGCCCGCCAGTTGCAAGCCCTGCACATAGGCGGTGGCGAGTTCGGCTGTCAGCCACGGGTCTTCGGAAAAACACTCAAAATTGCGCCCGTTTGTGACGCTGCGATGGATGTTCATCGTCGGGCCAAGCAGCACATCCGCACCCTTCGTCCGCGTCTCGGCCGCCAGCGCCGCACCGATCTCGCCGATCAGCGCCGGGTTCCATGTTGCACCAAGCGCGATGCCACAGGGAAAGCAGGCGGCTTTCGGCCCGCCCAGCAGCCCGCCGCCGCCCCGCGCCCCGTTCGGGCCATCGGTGACCACAAGCGCCCCGATCCCCAGCCGCGCAATCCCCGCCACCGACCAGAAATCTGCCCCTGAGAGCAGCGATACTTGCTCGTCAAGAGTCATCGCATCCAGCAATGTGTCAATCCGCTGATCTGTCATGGCTCTGGCCCTTCCCGGCAGATGATATAGCCATGTCGAGATTAGTTGGTCGCAGTTGGTTTGCAAAGCCAGCGAATTGATCGCAGGCTATGGAACGGAAACTGCGCGATTGGTCTGGCGGTGTGCCTTCACCTGGAAGGCACACCGCCAGCGTTCCGTTGGAACGGCGCGATTGCTACAGCAGCAGATCCGTCACGGAAAGACGGTTCACGCCGGCGACTTGGATCTCAAAGTCAAAGACGCCATCGCCGTTCACGTCGCCGCGCAGCAAGACACTGGTGCCGCTGACCGTATACCAGACCGCGTTGGCCGCAGCCGTGGTGCCTGGACAGAGGGAAATCTGCGGTGAATGATGGGCCGATGGTTGATGCTGCCGTGCCTTTCCCCGCCTCCGCAGAACCAGCCCCGACTGGGTCGCGCGCCTTTGGCCGCAATGTGGTCAAGCTTGGCTTGGCCTATGCAGCGACCTATTTTGTGGTCGCCAGTCTGGTCTGGGGTGTGGCGGGTTATGATCCGATCATCACCGCGCCCGGCAAGCTGATTGGCATGACGGGTGACGCCATTCTGGCGATCATAATAACGTTGGTGCTGTGGCAGATGCAAAATTTCCGTCTTGGCTACAAAGCCTTGGTCGGTTGCGTTCTTGCGCTGGCGCTTTCGCCGGTATCCGGCGTCTTGGATTGGGCCTAACACGCCTATTGCGTTTACCCACAACCCGTTCCGTTCGATAAAACCGTCTTTGCGCAGGTGATGATTTTCACCACCTCCGAGCTGTTTGGCTGGTCCTGCCTTTACCTTGCGCTGCAATACAGCGACCATGTCCGCGAGGTGGAACAACGCGTGGCCGCCATGCGGCAAGAGGCAATGGCCGCCCAGATGCGCGCCTTGCAGTATCAGGTCAGCCCGCATTTTCTGTTCAACACATTGAACTCGGTCGCCGGGTTGATCGAGGAAAATGCCAGTGCGCAGGCGCATGAGATGATTTTGGGGCTTGCGTCCTTCTTGCGCCAAACCGTGACGCTGAACCCCGAGCATGACATTCGCCTCGCCGATGAATTGGCGATTCAAATGAACTATCTTGGCATTGAGAAAGTGCGCTTTTCAGATCGCATGCAGGTCAGAACCGAAGTTGCGGCGGGTCTGGATTTGCTTCTGGTGCCGCCGTTGATTTTGCAGCCCTTGGTCGAAAATGCGGTAAAATATGGCATCTCGCAGATGCAGGGGCCGGCTGAATTGGTGATTGGCGTTGCCGACGAACCGAAAGGTACACTGCGGCTGTGGGTGGAAAACACCGTGCCTGCGAACGTTGGCGGGATGGAGAACTTGGCGCATCGGTTGCAGGCGCGTTGGCCCGGGCAATGCGCCTGCGAGGCGACGCTGTCTGCGCTAAACCGCTTTAAAGTGCAGATCACGCTGCCAATGTCGTGGGGGGTGCCGTGACAGTGACGACGGTGCTCGTTGTCGACGACGAACCCATTGCGCGGCGTCGCCTGATCCGGATGCTTCGGCGGCTGGAGATGGTTGCCGTGGTGGGGGAAGCCGCCAATGTGGATCAGGCGGTAGCCGAAGCGGAACGGCTGAACCCCGACCTGCTGCTGGATATTCAAATGCCAGGCGGCGATGGTTTTGGCGTGTTGAAAAGGCTGCAAGCCTCTGCACCGGCGGTGTGGACGGCAGATTGACGCTGCAGATCGGCGACGGCACCGGACTGACGGTCGGGCGTAACTATGCGACGGCCATTCGAAGCCGCTTGCAGGGATAGCGGCGAAACTCAACCGCACCCCGCAGCACAGCCCGGAGGCGTTGTGCTTTCAATAATCCGCAGCTTGTCTCGGCGAACCACCGCAGACTGTTGCCGATGCGGCTGACTTACCGCAGAATACCCGCCATACTCGGGCGGCACGCAGAGGTCTTTGACTCTGTCCGGACATTGACCATCACCTTAGGGGAGGCAGGATGCGATTTCACACGCCAAAGACCTTTGAACAAGCCGCAGCGATTGCGGCCTCTGCATCAGGGCTGACACGGTTTCTTGCAGGTGGGACGGATGTTCTGGTCCAGTTGCGCGCGGCAATCGTCACGCCGGATGATCTGATCGACCTCAAGCATATTGCCGGCGTCAAGGACATCACCCGCACCTCTGATGGCGGTTGGCGGATTGGCATTGCTGTGTCGGGGGCTGAACTCGGGCGGCACGCTGGGGTCTGCGCCGACTGGCCCGGCGTTGTTGAAGGGATGCAACTGGTCGGCTCGACCCAAGTGCAGGGCCGCGCCACGCTGGTGGGCAATCTGTGCAACGGTTCACCTGCTGCGGATAGCGTACCGGGGTTGGTGGCCGCCGGGGCACATGTGTCGATCATCGGGCCGCAGGGCAGCCGCGAAATGGCGGTCGAGGACATTCCGGCGGGCCCCAGCCGCACCACCTTGCTGCCGGGTGAGGTGATCACCGCGCTCACTTTGCCTGCGCGGCGGGCGCAGGGCGGCGACGCCTATTTGCGGTTTATCCCGCGCACCGAGATGGACATTGCCGTGGTCGGTGTGGCGGTGAACCTGCGCCGTGATGGCGCTCGGATCACCGAGGCGCGGATTGCGTTGGGGGCGGTGGCCCCGAAGATCCTGCTGGTGCCAAGCGCGGCGCAAACGATCATCGGCACCACGCTCGATGACACAGCTTTGGCCGCTCTGTCAGCCGCGGCGATTGCCGCCAGCACGCCGATTTCCGACAAACGCGGCACCGCCACGTTCCGCAAAGACATCGTCGGCGTGCTGGTGCAACGCGCCGCCCGTATCGCCTACGCCCGCGCAGAAGGAGCTGCAGCATGAGCAAGATCCACGTTACCACCACGGTGAACGGCGATACGGTGGAATTTCTGGCCGATCCGCGCGACACTCTGCTGGATTGCCTGCGCGATCAACTGGGTCTGACCGGCACGAAAGAGGGTTGTGGCACTGGCGATTGCGGTGCCTGTTCGGTGCAACTGGATGGGGTTTTGGTGTGCTCCTGCCTTGTGCTCGGGGCCGAAGCCGAGGGCAAGGCTGTGGCGACGGTTGAGGGCCTGTCAAACGGCCCCGATCTGCACCCGCTGCAACGCAAGTTCATCGAACATGCCGCGCTTCAATGTGGCTTTTGCACGCCGGGGATCCTCGTCGCGGCCAATGCGCTGTTGGCGCAGAACCCCGATCCAACGGAAACCGAGGTGCGCTACTGGCTGGCGGGCAACCTGTGCCGCTGCACCGGCTATGACAAAATCATCCGCGCCGTGATGGATGCGGGCGCTGAAATGCGGGGGGTAAACTGATGCCGAAGGATGACACAAAGTCGGTTTATCGCCTGATCGGCACAAGGCCAGATCGCCCGGATGGGCTGGACAAGGTGACAGGCCGCGCGCGCTATGGTGCGGACATTTCGGCCCCCGGTATGCTGCACGCGGCCGTGGTCCGATCGCCCCATGCCCATGCCCGGATCATCCGCATTGATGCCTCCAAAGCGCTGGCGCTGGAGGGTGTGAAGGCGGTGATCACGCGGGCCGATTTCCCCGCCGGTCTGACCGGCGAAGATTGGAACTTGCAGGAAAACACCCTTGCCGGTGATGTGGTGCTCTATGACGGCCATGCGGTTGCGGCGGTTGCGGCGACCTCGAAACTGCTGGCGCAGGATGCGGCGCGGTTGGTTGAGGTGGAATATGAAGTGCTGCCGCATGTCATCGACGTGGATGCAGCGATGCAGCCCGGCGCGCCTGTGATCCGCGCAGGCACCGCAGATCATTCCGTGCCGGAAGGCATGCATCCGAATGTGGTGAAATACATCGAGTTCGGTCATGGCGATCTGGAGGCTGGCTTTGCCGCCGCCGATCTGGTCCGCGCGCAAAGCTACAAGACCGAAGCCACCCATCAGGGCTATATCGAGCCGCACGCTTGCCTTGGCCAGATGGGCGAGGATGGCAAAGGTGAGATGTGGGTTTGCACCCAAGGCCAATGGTATATCCGCCGGATGTGCTCGGCTGTGCTGGGCACCGAGGCGTCGCAACTGCGCGTGACGCCCTCGGAAATTGGCGGCGGCTTTGGTGGCAAGACCACGATCTTCATGGAGCCGCTGGCGCTGGCTTTGTCACGCAAGGCAGGCGGTCGCCCGGTGAAACTGGTGATGAGCCGCGCCGAAGTGCTGCGCGCCACCGGGCCAACCGCTTCGGCCTCGATGGATGTCAAGATGGGCATGAAGGCCGATGGCAGCATCACCGCCGCTTCGGTGAATTTTCGGATGCAGGGCGGGGCGTTTATCGGATCATCCCCGGTGGGTGAGGCTTTGTCTTGCGCTTTGGCCTGCTACACGGTTCCGGCGGTGTTTCACCAAGGCTATGAGGTTCTGGCCAACCGCCCGAAAGCCGCCGCTTACCGCGCGCCGGGATCGCCGATGGCGGCCTTTGCGGTTGAAAGCCTGCTGGACGAAATGTGCCATGAACTCGGCCTTGATCCTTTGGCGGTGCGGTTGAAAAACGCCGCGCGCGAAGGGGCGAAGGCCAGCTATGGGCCAACCTACAACCGCATTGGTCTGGTTGAGACGCTTGAGGCGACGATGGCCCATGCCAACCTGAAGGTGCCGCTTGGCCCCAATCAGGGGCGCGGGACGGCGGCGGGGTTCTGGTTCAATCACGGCGGCGAAACCTCGGTTTCCTTGGCGATTGGCGAAGATGGCACGGTGACGGTCTCGGTCGGCACGCCGGATATTGGTGGCAGTCGCGCCTCGCTGGGCATGATGACGGCGGAAACGCTGGGCATTGCTTACGAGTCGGTGCGGGTGAATATCGTGGAAACCGGCGCGCTTGGGGTGAACGAACCCACCCATGGCAGCCGCGCCACCTTTGCCAGCGGGCTTGCGGCGGTTGAGGCTGCAAAGCAGGCGATTGCCCAGATGTGCGCCCGCGCCGCTGCCGAATGGGGGATTGATGCCGAGGCGGTGGAATGGCTGGATGGTGCGGCGGTTCCCGCTGGCCCGAACGCTGGAAAATTCCCACCGATGAGCATCGCCGAAATCGGCGCCAAGATGGGCAGCACCGGGGGGCCAATCTCGGGCCACCATGAGGTGACGGCGGGCGGCGTGGGGGCCAGCTTTGGCGCGCACGTGGTGGATGTCGAGGTTGATCCCGAAACCGGGCGCACCACGGTTCTGCGCTATCTGGTGGTACAGGATGCGGGCCGCGCGATCCATCCGGCCTATGTCGAAGGCCAGTATCAGGGCGGTGCGGTGCAAGGCATAGGCTGGGCGCTGAACGAGGAATATGTCTATGGCGCGGATGGGCGGCTGCAAAATGCAGTGTTCCTGGATTACCGCATCCCCGTCGCCTCTGACCTGCCGATGATCGACACAGTGATCGTCGAGGTGCCGAACCCCGGCCATCCTTACGGGGTGCGGGGGGTTGGCGAAACTGGCATCACGCCGCCTTTGCCTGCGCTGGCCAATGCGATTGCTGCCGCGACGGGCGCGCGGTTGCGCAGCCTGCCGATGTCACCGCCCAAGGTTCTGGCGGCCATCAAGGCAAACGCGCGTGGTTAAGATCAATCTCTGGTCTGGCCTGCGTAGGTTCGCGGGGGATCAGTTGGTGATTTCGGTCGAGGGGGGCACTGTGCGTGAGATTCTGGATGCGCTGGTCAAGGCGCATCCAGCCCTGACGCCTGTGATCAAGGCTGGGGTATCGGTGTCGGTCAATGGCCAGATTGTCACCGATCTGCACGGCCCGGTTGCCTCGACTGATGAGGTTTATCTGATCCAACGCATCAAGGGGGGCTGAGGGTTCCGGGCCGCTTGCAAGGCTGGACAGGTTAACGACTTAAACCCTAACAGATACTTAACTTCACACCCTAAATATCTGATTAGTAACACCTAAAAAACGGTCCGCGCGGGGACGCGCCCCGCAGGCCATCAAGAAAGGCGGGCCGGATGAGCGCCAAGCAACGCATGAATGACGCAATAGCCTCCGCCCGCGCCCTGGTTGCCAAGGGCGATTTCGAGGCCGCGGCTGCGATTTTGGACGCGCTGACCGCCGATCCCGAAATCGTGGGCCTGCCCGCGCAAACCATGCTGGGATTGCCGCGCAGGCTGCACGCGGCGCGGTTACATCTCGCGAAAGCGCGGGGAGATCTTGTGGCGCGGGCGGGGTATCAGTTTCATCTGGTGCCACCACCAGAGCTGCTCGTGCCGCTCTTCAAGTATTCCACAGCCGAGCAACAGGAGATTGTGGCTGCCAATCGCAAACCCGTGCCCCGGGTGATCCACCAGATCTGGATTGGCAACCTGCCCCTGCCTGCGGCGGTGGCGGCTTGGCGGCATCACGCGGCGGTGCAGGGGTATCAGTATCGGTTGTGGCAAGAGGTGGAATTGGCGGGATTGGGTCTGCCCGATCAGTCCGTGTTTGCCGCAATGCTGGCGCGGGGGGATTATCCCGGCGCGGTGGACGTGGCGCGTTATGCGATTTTGGCCGCCGAGGGTGGGATATACTTGGATTGCGACTGGTATCCGGCGCGGGATGACATCGGCTTTCACAATCTGCTGCCGCTGATCGGCTTGACCGCCTGGGCCGAGACGCTGCCGCGTCAGACGGGTTTGGGCGGGTTGCTGTTGGGCAATTCGTTTATCGCAACGCCACCCGATCATCCCGCGCTGCATCGGTTGAATATGCGGTTGCCGCAGGCGCTTGATCTGCTGCCAGAGGCTCCGGCGTGGTGGTCGACCGGGCCTTTGGTGTTCACTTTGGCCGCACGGGGTGGCGCGGTGAGTGTGGCACCGCAGACGATGATTGCGGGCGCATTGCCGGATCGCGCACCTGTGGCCGAGGTGGAGGCGCTGCGGGCGCGGGCTTTGCAGGCGGAGGCGGGTTTGCTGATCGCGTGGAAGTCATGGTGAGGCGATCAGTTCGGGCAGGCTGACCCAGTGGCAGCCGGGATGCGTGGCTGTGAGGGCGAACAATCGGGTGAGAAAGCCCCAGACCTGCATATCATGCACAAGGTGGTGGGTCAGCAGGCCAATCGGGGCATCGTTGCGCTGCAGGGCCTGCGCAATTTCGTCCATCAACACGGCATCGGGCCGACCAGAGCGGGTGCCGCGCCAGTCGATCACATCCACATGGGTGTTGTAGAGCGGCAGGTCGGCGGTGGCCTCGGGGCCGTAGACGGACAGAGCCCTGAAGCCGAGGGCGGGGAGGCCTGCGACCACTTGCGGGGCGATGCGGTTCCACGGCGGCACGAGGGCAGGGGTGAAGTGCAGGGGATGGTGTTGCGCGAGATGGGCAAAGCCGCGTGCGAGTTCGTCCAAAACCTGAGGGACGGGGCGATGCGGGCCGAGTTCTTGCTTTTTCTCTGAGGCGGGGGCGTGGTTGATGTGCGACCAGCCATGTACGGCCACCGAAACGCCCTTCGCTATGTCCAGCCGTTTTGCCAGTGCAGCGCCGGAATGGGCGGGAATGACGGCGAGGGTGACGGGGATGTTCGCGGCTTCGGTCAGGGCCAGCAGATGATCCAGCTCGGTGGTTGGGGCAATGGCGTCGTCGTCGCGCAGCCAGAGCTTTGCAGGATTTCCGTTGGCGGCGCGCAGATCGAGGGCACGGATCAGGGATTCGGTCATGGTCTGGTCTCGACTATGTTTTGTAGCACGGCGTTAAGGCGCTGGGCGGCGCCTGTTATTGAGTGGTCACGCAGAACGCGCAGGCGGGCAGCTTGGCCCATGCGGTGCTGGAGGGTGGGGTCGGTCAGCAGGCGCAGGATGGCTGCGGCGGCTGCCGCATCGTCGCCCGGCTCGTTGAGAAAGCCGGTTTCGCTGTCAGCCACCACTTCGGGCACGCCCGCCGTGCGCTGCGCGATAACGGGGACGCCTGCGGCTTGCGCCTCCAGATAGGCCAGACCGTAGGCTTCGCCACAGCCGGGCCAGATATAGGCCGAGGCGCGGGCTAAGGTCGCGGCGATTTCGGGGCGGGATTGTTGGCCCCCCCATGTCAGGCGGTCCGGCGACAGGTCTGCGAACAGCGCCTGCACCTCGGCGCGCTGCGGGCCATCGCCGATCACGGTGAGGTGCCAGTCAAGGCTGGGCGGCAGCAAGGCCAGCGTTGCGGCGAGGCGGCGGTAGCTGTCGACCTTGTCGCCCGCGCGCATCATCGCGACCGTTACCAGATGACTGGGCTGTGGGGTGGCGGGGGCGGTGAAGTAGTCGGTTTCTATGAAGGGCGGGAACCGGGACAAATGGGCGTTGGGGACTGCGTCGCGCAGGCCTTTCATGTCGCGGGCGGTGAGACAGAGGGTCAGTTTGGCTTGCTGCACCGCCGCCATGACGGTGGCCTGCATCTCGGCCCAGATGCCGATGTTGCGGCGGGCGGAGAGCGAGGCTTCCACCGCGACATAGGGAAGCGCGAAGTGTTTGGTGAGGCGGGGGCCGAGCAGGTCGGGGGATTTGTAGTACGGGTGGTAGCAGAGCCACAGATCGGGCGGCTGATCGGCCCAGAGGGCGCTGATCCGATTTGCCTCGTGGTCGGCATCGCTGCGCAGCTTGGTCCAACCTGCGAGGTCTTGCGGATCACCGAGATAGGCGCGCAGGTCTGAGGCCAGATCAACCTGATGCCCCGCCTGTTCCATGCACCGCACCAGCAGCTGCGCCATCAAGCGGTCGCCCGAAGGCACCGGATGCGTCGGGGCCTTCAGGGGCGCGTAAAAGGCGATCCGCAGGCGGCGGGCGGGCGACGTCATCGGGCAATGTCCTATGGGGTTACAGGTCTGCGCCGAGGTTATGCGCAAAGCTGGTGCGGGGCGACTGGAATCGACCGCTCCCGCCCCTTAAGCCGCCGCGATCCTTGACAGGATTGGCAAACTGGCCCATTTCCAGAGGACCCTTTGCCATGGCGGAGTGACCGTGCCCCTATCCCAACTTCTTGAGAATATCACCAATCGAACCGCCCGCGTTGGAGTGATCGGTCTGGGTTACGTCGGCTTGCCGCTGGCGATTACCGCCGCGCGCGCCGGATTTCGCGTGACCGGGTTTGATACCGATCCCGGCAAGATCTCCGCCGTTGCGGCCCGCAAAAGTTATATCGAGGCGGTGCCGGATGCGGTGCTGGCGGGTGAGGTTGCGGCTGGGCGGTTTCAGGCCACGGCGGATTTTGCCGGGCTTGGCCTGTGCGATGTGATTGTGATTTGCGTGCCGACGCCTTTGACGCGGCACCGTGAGCCGGACCTGTCGTACATCACCCGTACCTGTGACGACATCGCCAAGACCCTGCGCCGGGGTCAGGTGATTGTGCTGGAATCCACCACCTATCCGGGAACCACCGATGGCCCGGTGAAGCGGATTCTTGAGGCGGGCGGACTGGTTTCGGGCAAGGATTTCTACCTTGGGTTCTCGCCGGAACGCGAAGATCCCGGCAACCGGGCCTTTGATACATCGACCATTCCCAAGGTTGTTGCGGGGGATGGGGCGGTTGCGGGACGGTTGGTGGCGGCGTTCTATGGCGCGGTGGTGAAAACCGTGGTTCCGGTATCGTCGACCGCGACGGCCGAGGCCGTGAAGCTGACTGAAAATGTTTTTCGTGCTGTCAATATCGCCTTGGTGAATGAATTGAAGGTGATCTATGAGGCGATGGGCGTCGATGTCTGGGAAGTGATCGAGGCGGCGAAAACCAAGCCCTTCGGCTATATGCCGTTCTATCCCGGCCCCGGTCTGGGCGGCCATTGCATCCCGATTGACCCGTTTTATCTGACGTGGAAAGCGCGGGAATATGACATTCCGACCCGATTTATCGAGTTGGCCGGAGAGATCAACTCTGGCATGCCGCGCCATGTGGTGCAGCGTCTGGCCGAGGCGTTGGATCAGCGGTTGGGGCTGGCGTTGAGCCGTTCAAAGGTTTTGGTGATCGGGTTGGCCTATAAGAAGAATGTGCCGGATATACGCGAAAGCCCGTCGCTGAAGCTGATAGAGTTGATCGAAGAGCGCGGCGGGCAGGCGTCTTATCACGATCCGTTTGTGGCCGAGATTCCGAAGACGCGGGCCTATGGCGCGTTGATGGGGCGGAAATCGGTGGCGCTTGATCAGGCGACGGTTGGCGGTTTTGATGCCGTGTTGATTGCGACTGATCATGATGGGTTGGACTATGCCGGGCTGGCACAATGGTCGCGGCTGATCATCGACACCCGCAACGTGTTTGCGCGGAATGGGATTGTGGCGGATCATGTGGTGAAGGCCTGAGGGATGGCACCCCATGCGGTTGCGGTGCTGGCGGATGTGCATTTCCACGACCCAGCAGGGGATTTCGGCGGCGTGGGTATTGTGGTGGATGGCGTGCGGCTTGCGCTGCGCAGTTGGGCTGATACGCGGATTGCGGCGCGGGCGTTCAATGAAACCGCAGGCGCGTTGACGGCGGCGCTGGAGAAGGTCGCTGCTGCCGGGGTGCGGCATGTGGTTCTTGCGGGGGATTATTCCGACGACGGGCAGGCCGAGAATATCCGGCGGCTGGTGGCGCTGTTGGAGGAGTTTGAGCGCCGTCACGGGCTGCGGTTTTATGCCATTCCCGGCAACCATGATCTGTATGGACCGCATGGCAAGCATGTGACGACGCGTTTTGTTTCGGCACCGGGGCAAACCGTGATGGTGACGAGCGATGCAGAGCAGGTCGAGGTCGGGGCGATTGTCACGCCTGCGATGCGTTGCGGCGGGCAGCCTGCGGCGTTGCTGCCGATGGCGCGGTTTGGGCTGTTTCGGCAACCGGATTACTTGCACTGGGAAAGCCCGTTTGGGTCGGATGACCGACCAAAGGCGCGGATGTATGAGGCGGTTTCCGCCGATGGCTCGGTGACGCAACGGCTGATGGATGCGTCTTATCTGGTGGAGCCTGAGCCGGGGCTGTGGCTGTTGATGATCGACGCCAATGTGTTCGAGCCGCGCGCGGGGCGGCCCGATTCTACGCGCAAGAAGGCGTTTATCGGGCCGTCGGATGCCGGGTGGAATGCGGTGCTGCGGGTGAAGCCGTTTCTGCTCGATTGGATCGCTGATGTGACCGCACGGGCGGCGGCCTTGGGTAAGGTGCTGGTGACGGTCTCGCATTATCCGGTGCTGGACCCGTTTCAGGATGTGGCGGGGTCGGAACGGGCATTGTTTGGTGACACCGCGATTGTGCGGCGCACTCCCGGCCCGCAGGTGGCGCAGGCGTTGATCAGTGCTGGGCTGCGCTGGCATATCGGCGGGCATATGCATGTCAATGCCACCTCGCGCACGGCGGATGGGCGGCTGACCGATCTGTCGTTGCCGTCGCTGGTGGCCTTTCCGCCAGCGTTCAAGATCATCCGTGCCAGCGTCGGAGTGGTCAGCGCTGAGACGGTCTCGCTGCGGGATGTGCC
Source organism: Cypionkella sp. (assembly GCA_046590425.1). Lineage (GTDB taxonomy): Bacteria > Pseudomonadota > Alphaproteobacteria > Rhodobacterales > Rhodobacteraceae > Cypionkella. The sequence goes on from JBKJTI010000026.1 coordinate 21,926, forward strand.
GCCTGATCCCGGCATTTCGGTTGTGTATCGGGCGGAGGGGCAAAGCGAGGCGATACCACTCGGGGCGTTGTTGGCGGCGCAGAGGCGGGCGCATGTGCTGGAGCGGCGGTTGGTGCATGACTGGCCGCCTGCGGTGCGGGCGCTGGTGATGGTCCGGGATGCAGGGTTTCTGGTGAAGCTTGCGGGCGGCGATGTTGAGGCATTTGCAGGGCGGCATGGGCTGGATGCTGGGGCGCTGCGTGGCTGCCCCCTGCGTGATCTGATCGCCGATGCTTACCTGATCAAAGTGGCGGGGCCTCTGGCCGGGCATTGGATTGCGGCGGACAGGTTGGCGCTGTGTCGCGCGCTGGCGGCGGAGTTTGGTGATGGCATGGCTGATCCCGCCCAAGGCGCGCGCGGGTTCTTGCAGCGGTTTTTGTCAGTGTTGAAGGTGTCATTGGATCGGATGGACGCAGACGATACCGCGATTACCCCGGCTGCGGCAGATTGGTTGCGCGCTGGGCCACCACAATATCCAGCGGCTGGCTGAGGCCGCGAATATCCACGGTTTGCGGCTGGGTTTTCTCGGATGCTACCATCCCCGCCAGCGTCAGCGTCTGGGTTGAAACTGCAACTTGCACGCCAAGATCCTTGGTTATCTGCTCCAACCGGCTGGCGATGTTCACCGTCTCGCCCAAGGCGGTCAGGCGGGCGACGGCTTCGGTGCGTTGCGCGGCGCCGATGCGGCCCAGAATGGCGGGGCCGGAATGGATGCCGATGCCCATCGACAGCGGCACGGGCAGTTCTTCGTGCAGGCTTTGGTTGAGGCTGTCGAGCACCCCGCCCATCGCGCGGGCGGCGGCGATGGCGCGGCGCGCCCCCTCTGCCGGAGTGGTCTCCATTCCGAAGATCGCCATGATGCCGTCGCCCATGAACTTGTCGACAAAGCCGCCGGTGTCTTCAATCGCCTCCGCCATACGGCTGAGAAACTGGTTCAGCAGGAATACCACGTCGAAGGACAACCGCCCCTCGGACATTTTGGTAAAGCCGCGCAGGTCGCAGAACAGCAGCGTGACCTCGCTTTCGATGCCCCAGTGATACTTGTCAAAACCGTTGGTCTGACCGGGTTCGAGATTGGCGGGTAGCAGGGTTGAGATGGTCAGATCGGCGGTTGGGCGCAACTGGCAGGCCAGTCGGACATTCGCGGGCGCACCCACGCGGCGCAGCACCTGCTGTTCGGTCGCCGAGGCCGGGGGCAGTTGATCCAGCCCTTCAAGCACGCGCACGCGGCAGGTGGAACACCGCGCCCGACCGCCGCAGACCGAAGCATGCGGGATGCGGTTCATCTGGCTGATTTCCAGCACCGAAAGCCCGCGCGCTGCTGAAACCACCGGGCCAAAAGTATAGCGCACCCGAACTCGCGCGCCCATTTTGTTGCCCATCTGCAACAGCATCCAGCCCCCGGCCGCAGCCGCCAATATCGCAAAGTAGCTGTAGGAACCCAGCAGGAAATTCTGCTGCATCTCAGCGTATTGCGCGGCGTTGAACGGGCTGGAGACGCCGCCGCGCAGTTGAAGCATCCGTCCCGCCGAGACGTAGCCCGCATAGGCCAGCGACGGGATCAGCACGGCCAGGGCATTCATCACCCAAAGGCTGCGGCGATACCACGGTTTTGGTGACAGCCACATGTGGATGCCGATACAGCCGTGTATCCAGACCAGCGCCGTCAGCAGCGCCAGTCGAACACCCTCACCCGGCCACATCGCCCAGAGCGCGTAGGTATAATTGTCGGCGACGCCGAACCACTCATGCGCGCCGCGGGTGCCGAGCACATGCCGGATCAACAGGATCGGGATCAGCAGACCGAACAAAAGTTGCACCACGCCACGGGTGCCGATGCGCCATGTCTGCAAGCGCACGAAATGCGCGATACCCAAGGCCAAATGCACCAAAGCGGCGAGACAGAGCACCAGTGTTCCGAGCAGGCTGCGGGTTATGATCAGACGCAGGTCTTGCCCTGACTGCATCGCCTCAAGCGAAATCAGCCCGAGTGCATGGTTCAGCAAATGCGTCGTGGCAAAAGCGAACAGCACCAAACCTGACCACAAACGCAGCTGTGCAATACTTGGCCTGGAGCGTCGCCACCATCGCCTCACCGCTCTGCGTGGCGCTTGCGCAAGTTTGTTCATGCTGGCGCCTTGCTGGCTTGGGCCGGATCAACTGCGCAGATGGAGGGGCAAGCGGTGCGCATCTTAGGCCAGAACCACAAGATCAACGGGGCCTGCAAGCCCGGCAACGCCTTCGCCGTCGCGCCGCAGTACGCCGGGATTAACATAGCCTTGCGCCTCGGCGCGGCTGTGTGTGCTGGCGTCGGTCAAGGCGCGGGTGTGCTGCGTCTTATTGGCGCTTTCCAGTTTTGACGCCAGATTGACGGCATGGCCAATCACCGTGAACTCATAGCGGCCCTGCGAGCCGACAATCCCCACCGTCACATCCCCTGATGCCACAGCAACGCCGGTGGCAAAGCGCCCCGGCCAGCCCAATGCGGCGAATTCGTCTTGCCGCGCATCCAGTGCGGCGATCACCGCCGAGGCGGCCCGCAAGGCGTCTGCGGCATAGGTTTCGCCTGGTTGCACCGCCCCGAATGTGGCCAAGATGCCATCGCCCATGAACTTGTCGATCTGGCCGTTGTGCTGTTCGATTTCGGTCAGAGTAATCTGCTGGTAATGGGCGAGAACCTGCATCACCTTTTCCGGCGACAGCGTTAGCGCAGTTTTGGTAAATCCGCGGACATCGACAAACATGATGGCAGCCGCACGGGTTTCACCTTGGCCCGCACCGGGCATCTCCGCAGATTGGGTGATCAGATCGGCCACTTCCGGCGCGAAGAACTGGCTGAGATCCTCGGCAGCGGCATGGCTTTGAATGGCATCGAACAGCACAGAGCGCGCGCGAAACAAAGCGAAGGTCAGAATCAAGGTGACCCCCAGTATTGTGATGACCTTGTCAATTTCGGCCCCGATCAAGATGGTGTTCGAGGTCAGGTATTCAACGTAGTTGCGGGTGACGTGCATATTGTTCATGTCATAGGTCAGCGCGTAAAGCACCATCAGCACCCAACCCGATGCCGCGATCAGCCCCGACATGAAAACATAGCGCGGATCAAAGCGTAGCGCGCGCAAGGCAATGAAAAAGAACAGATAAATCATCGTCGGCGATTTGAGATAGAAGGCGGGCGGTTGGTGATACTGGATGTGGAAGGAAAAAATCATACCGCACAGCAGGCCAACATCCACCACCATCGACAGCATCAGATACCAGCCGGGCAGCACAATCCGGTACGACAGCACCAGCCGGAACAGGGTAAACACCATATAGGCGGCCAGCGTCATCGGCACGAAATTTTCGCCCGCAGTGCCCTCTGCGCGGGGCGCTATCCAATACAGCAGGGTCAGGAATCCGACGATACTCAGCTGCGCCCAGCTGATGGTCTGCTCGGCTGCGGTCTCACGGCGGTCAATTTCGGCCATAACGCGGGCGGGGATGGATTCGCCATGCGGGTCGCCTGTCCAGATATAGACGACAAATTCGCGGAGAGAGGCGGGAATGTAGGGCACGACGCTTTCCTTCTTTCCGCATTGGGCCGTCTGATCGCGGGAGTGTGATCCTGGAAAGACGTTGCTCTTAGCTGGTTTTTCCGTCACAAAAAAGCGACATTTATGTTAGCAGAGCCAGTGTGCGGAATTGGTTGGCTGCATCGGTCGGGATGCGTTTCAAACCTCAATCACCTGAAGATCACGCCCGCAGAACGCGCCCGGAAACTGGCGTTTCGCGGCGCGCTCGATCTTGGTCAATTCGGCATCGGAGCGGTTGAAGCTATGGTGAATGAAGCCGACTTGCTTGGCGCCTGCCGCCCGTGCCAGCCGCACCGCCTGTTGCCAGGTGGAATGGCCAAAGCCTTTGAAATTTGCCATCTCGGTGTCCAGAAAGGTGGCGTCGTAGACGAACAGATCCACCTTGTCGATCAAGCGCAAAACGGCTGGATCCAGCGTGCCGGGCTCGTGTTCGGTATCGGTGATGATGGCAATCGAGCGGCCACCAAATTCAACCCGGTAGCCCACGGCATTGCCGGGATGATTGAGCATTCCGGTGTAGATCGTCACGCCGGGGTAGGGGGTCAGCACATCGCCCGCGGTGAAATCGCGCGCATCAATCCCTGCGCTGCAATAGTCTGGCCCGATGGGAAAGAACGGTTTGCGCATGAATTCCGACAGCATCTCCCGCGTGGTCATTGCGGTACCCATATGACCCGACCACAGCTTGAGCGAGGATTGGCTGCAGTACAGCGGCTTGAAGAATGGCAAGCCGCTGATGTGGTCGTAATGGCTGTGGGTAAAGTAGAGCGTGAGTTCCTTGCAGCCTTCGGCGGCGAGGGCCTGCCCGGCGGCGAGGGCACCGCTGCCTGCATCGAACATGATCACATGCTCGCCACAGCGCATTTCCATGCAAATGGTATTGCCGCCGAATTTCTGAAATTGCGGGCCACTGACGGGCAGGCCGCCGCGCGTGCCCCAAAGCTTGAGCTGAAATTTCGGCAGCGCATTCATGCGCGGAACCAGTCCAAAAGCCACCCTCTGCCGTGCGGTCGGCACGGGCCAGAAGTTATTTTATCGCTGCGCGTCGCCAAGATCAGACTTCCCCAGATCGCTGATACAGCAAAGGATAGAAAGCATCGCAGCAAGATGCGAGGCCCGATTACAGCTTTCACCGGAAACATAGCTGCTCTTGGATGCATATAGCAGGCGGCTGTTGTCAAAAGCATGGCAACATCACCCCAGCGCTGCCCGTTATTCAGCGTTTGGAAAGTTCTGCTACCCGGCTGCGGGCTTCGGACAGCTCTATGGTGGTTTGGCTGAGGCGGTCGGCGAGCACGCGGACGACCTCAATGGTCATTTCCGGGAAGTCAGACATCAGTTTGAAGAAGTTGTCCTTGCTGATTCGCAAGGCTTCAACAGGGGTTGCGGCCTTGACTGTGGCCGTGCGGGCCACATCGCAGAGGATGGCGATTTCACCGACAATGGCGTTTTCATCAAGGTCGGCCACTTTGATCGGCCCGGTTGGCCCGTCAACGATTACATCGGCATGGCCAGCCAACAGCACAAACGCCGCATCGCCCGTGTCGCCTTGGTGAAACAACACCTCACCAGCGCGGTAGGACACCCGCTCGGATGTGAAGGCAAGCAGCTTTAGCTTTGCCGGAGACACCCCGGCAAACAGCGGAACCAGTTTCAGCATTTTGACTTCGTCGTTTAAAAGCACGTCGTCACCTTCCTACCGTTCGGGCCGCCGGTAAGGCCAAGCCGCAAGAAACTTGCCCCTCAACTATGCCGACATCAGTTCTTTGAAGATACCATTCTTTTGTAAAAGTTCCGCATGAGAGCCGTCTTCGACCAGTCTGCCACGCTCAAAAACCGCGACGCGATCAAACAGGGCGGCAAATTTTGCGCTAGAAATCACCCAAGCAACGGCGGGCGTGCGGCCATCCTTGCGCAGATATTTCAGGGCAGCGGTCAGCACCTGTTCTTGCATGCGGGTGTCCAGCGCGGACAGCGGGCGGTTGAACAGATAATAGTCCGAGCGCCGGATTAGCGCCCGCGCCAAGGCCAGCTTTTGCCGCTGGACGGAGGTCAGCCGCTTGCCGCCCGCGCCGATGTGAAAATCGAGCCCGATTGACAACAGCGTATCATAGATGCCCAATTCGCGCAGCACCCCGCCCGCCACCGCATAGACGCGTTCGACGCCGTCGCGATACTTCTGGCTGATGCGGCCAAACAGCATGTTATCGAGCAAGGTGCCGGAAACCATGTACTGCTCGGGGTCGTAAAACTCGATGGCGTCCTTGAGGTTGGCTGGGAGACCTTCGTGGAAAGCCGTTCTGAATTCAACGATCTGTGCCATCATCTCGGGCGTCAGCAGACCAAAACGGTGACGTGGTTCGATGTAGTCAAAGCTGAGGCGGATCATCATGGCTCGGTCGTTGTCGGTGATGTTTACGGTATTTTTATCTATGTTTTTCAATAGCATCGCATAGGCTGGGATGTCGTCGGATCGCATGAAGGTGAGTTGCTGGAAGAATGGGTGATCCGGCGGCAGGTCACTGAACAATTCGATGGCGTTGCGGGCGATCTCGGTTCCCATCGTAAACAGCGTGTCGGCAAGTCCACGCAGTTTCAGGACGCTGAGGAAATACGGGTTGTTGATGATCGCGCCCGCCTTCAAGTCTGGCGTGCGGGCATTGCCGAACAGCAGGTTTTCGATCACTGTGGCTTCGACGTTATAGGTGCCGGGTTCAAACGGCTCGATCAGCCCGTTCAGATCGGCCTTGGTCAACGCATCCCGCAGCACACGACGCATCTCGACCGTCTTGGTTTTCAACCCGCCATGCTCGGCCAGATTGACGTTGGACCGCAAAGCAAGATCGAACATGTCGCGGGTCAGTGCAACCGCATCCAGTGCGGCGTAGACTGACGGCATCATGGCTGCCTGATCCGCTGCCCCCTGATGTTCAAAGTCGATCCAGTCCGAGTGAATGTCGAACTCGGGGTTGCCCGCCCAAACGGCCTCGCGCTTCTCCCATTGACGTTGCGTCAGGGCCGCACCTTCAAACACGCGATCAGTGATTGGGGCGTGTTTCAGCCCGTAAAGCAGGTTGTCGCGCACGGTCCCGAAGAAGAAATACGCGTCGGTTCCTGCGTATGTGATCGAACGGCCACTGAGCGATTCTGGCAGGCTGTGCAAATCATTGGCGCCGATGTTAATCTGGCCCTGCGTTGGCCACACGATCCGGGCCAGCACCTCGGCCATGATATCGGCCCCTGAGCCTGCATTGCCGATGATGGCAACCGTCTCACCCGGCAACAGCGAAAAGTTGACGCGGTCCAGCCCGACGGCACCGGTGTCGTCGGTCACACCCAGATTGACGGTCGCAAGCGGTCCGGTCAGCTTGCCTTCGGCGCGTTCGGTCGAAACCGCCTGAATCTCGGGCTCCAGCATGTCATCCACAGCAAATTGACCGATGACCTGACTGTATTTGATCTGTACATCCTGGCGGTTTTGATCCCAGTCGATCAATTCCTTCAGCGGGCCGGGAAGATCTTTGTAGGCCCCGATCACCGCTACCAGCTGGCCGATGTCCAACTGACCCTGCAGCGCGAGATAACCGCCGACGCTGTAGAACAGGAAGGGTGTTACCGAGGCGAGGAAGTTGTTGATGAATTTAACCAAGAACTTCCACTGATAGATGTCGAAGCGGATCTTGTAGATCCGGCCCAGTCGCGACGAGATATCGGCGCGTTCAAAATTCGAGGTGTCATAGGCGTGGATGGTGTTGATGCCATCGACGATCTCGCTGACGCGTCCGGCGAGTTCGCGCGCTGTCAGTTGCCGCTCGCGTCCCAGTACCAGCAGACGGCGGCGCATGCGGGGAATGATGAAGGCCTGCACCGCAACCAGCGCGGCCGTGATAAGCCCCAGCGGGATGCTTTGCACAAAAATGAAGGCCAGCGCCATAATGGCCTGCCCACCGAGCAGGGCGGGGGCGACAAAAGCGTCGCCGGTAAAGCCGCCGAGCGGCTCTACCTCGTCCTTAACCATGCTGGAGATTTCGGCGGCTTTCAGGCGTTTGAAAGTCGCGGGCGGAAACCGCAGAATATGATCGACCAGTGTGAAGCGGATACGCCGCAGCAAGCGTTCGCCCAGCCGCCCTTTGTAGGTGTTGATATAGAACTTAAAGAGGCCGTTTACGATGACGAGCAGCAAAAACACCCCGCTGAGCGCAAACAGGGTGTTCAACCGGTCGAGTTGAATGCCGTCAAACAGCGTGACATTGCCAAAGATCGGCAAATCAAACGCGATCTGCATGAAGGTCTGGGTGGCGGCGGGATCGGCAAAACCATCGCCCTGTATCGGCCCGTTGACGATCTGCTTTGGCAGATTGAGCGACAGGAAATAAGGGATCATCGAAAGCGCTACGATTGCCAGCACCCAAAGCTGTTGCCGCTTGGTGTGCGTCCAGATGTAGCGCGAGATGTTGGGGTCCAGCATGGCTTTAAAGCCCTCCACAGATCGGTCGGCGCCTTGATGAAAAACCTAAGGTGCAAAGTGTCATGTCGTGCAACCAGAAATGGGGTCAGGGTCAAGCAGAGCATCGTTGAAAAGCAGTCCTGCCCGCCACTCAACGCCAAGCACAGTTAGAGGGCAAGACGTTTATCATTGCGCCGCCGCCGGTTGCAATGCTGCTTTGGCTTTCATCTGGGTTGCAGCCTGCGCATAGCCGCCTGCTGCGCCGTCAATGAAGTGCATGTGATCCTGCGCCCGTAGTGAGGGCACGATGCAGGTGACCAGTGCTTGATCCTGTTTGTGTAGGCCGAACTGGCAGATGCCCAAGGCAGCGGCAGAGTCGAGCAGTGCCTCTATTTCAGCAAGCCCGGTGGCGTTGATATCAATCGTCATCTTCAGGCCGTCATCAAATTTGCGGAAGTCGGTGTTGCGGGTCATCTGGCGGGTGTAATCGCGGGCGTTGAAGCCGCCGAGTGTCAGATTGGTACGATAGAGCAGCACAGTCATGAAGATCGCCACCATGACTTTGATCCGCGCCATCAGGCGTTTGCCGCGTGGTGCGCGGGCATTGGTCTCCGACGCGACACCTCCCAAAGTCAGGTGCGGCACTGGGCCTTCGGGGGGGAGCGGATTGCCCAAGCCACCCGCCTTATTGGCCACCGCCACCACATTGGCCACCAGCGCCCGAAAAGCATCGGGGTGGGCGGTTGGGCTGGGCGCTGCAATGATCGACACGATCTGACCATTGCGCGAGGCGACGGGATTCCAGCGGCAGGACAGCCCGGTCAGATCGGGTCTGCTGCCGGGTTCGGCCATCGGAATGGCAAAATGACCGAGTTTCATCTGCGCCTCGGCCCAAGCCGCTCCTCCGCCTGCGAACATTGCGAAGCTCATATCCTCGCTGGCCTGAAACCGCGCGATCCGCACATCATGGCCCGCCGCGCGCACCTCGGACAATGGCACCAAGGCGGTGCGCATGTTCAGCCCCAGATCATCCTCGATCCAGCGCGCGACCGCCGAGAGCGCCACGCTGGCCGCAGCAATGCCATTCGGCGGCACCGCAATCACCGCGCCATCGCCGCCAAACACGAACGGGTAATCGCTGCCCTCCAGCACATTCAGCACAGCGGTGATCACCGAGGCTCCGGCCATGTTGACGGACTTATATTTGCCGCGCGCAATCGCCTCGGTCGAGGATACAACATCAGCCACCGCCAGCGCCCAGCCTTCAGGCAGCGGACGGTAGCGTGTCAGATTGGCCACATCTTCAAACTCGGAAAATGTCGGCAGATCTGACAGGAAAACAGAGGCATTTTGATCGGTCATTCTGGCAACTTAGCATGATTTTTGCAGGATGCAGGTGCCATAAACTCATATTTTCTGCGCGTGGTGACACGACTTCGTGTGACTTGCACTGGCGTTTGTCGGGGGGCGACAAAGCGGCCACGATCATTCGAATTCGGCGCTGACGGAGCCAATTTCAACACCCGGTGTTGTATTTTGATTGCAATTCGCGAGAAGTCTCGCTTGCAATGGCTTTGCCAAGCAACCGGATCCACCAAGATCCATGCCACAGGACGGAATGGGTCAAACCGGATGACACGACAAGAACTTGGCATCGGCATGGATTTGCTGCGGGTAGAGGACATGAAAGTGTCCTTCCCGCTGGCAACCGGCCAAGTGGATGCGCTGAAAGGTGTGGGGCTGCGGGTGCTGCCCGGCAAGATCACGGCGTTGGTGGGCGAGTCTGGCTCTGGCAAGTCGGTGCTGGGTCAGACCATCATGGGGTTGCAGCCCGATATCGCGAGGGTCAGCGGCCGCGTGTTGCTGGCTGATCCGTCAGCATCGGGGGGCACGGTGGAGTTGTTGGGCCTGCCGCGCGATGGCCGCCTGATCCGCAGTGTGCGGGGCCGCAGGATTGGCATGATCTTTCAGGAGCCGATGACTTCGTTTTCCGCGCTGCACACCATCGGCAATCAGATCTCTGAGGCGTTGCGTATTCACGAGCCGGTTTCCGCGAAAGAGCAGCGAGAGCGGTCAGAGGACATGCTGTCGCTGGTCGGCTTTACCAAGCCCGACCGGGTGTTCGACATGTATCCGTTCGAGCTGTCGGGTGGGATGCGGCAGAGGGCGATGATCGCGATGGCGCTGATTTGCAGCCCGCAGTTGCTGATCGCGGATGAGCCGACTACCGCGCTGGATGTCACCATTCAGGCGCAAATCCTGACGCTGCTGCGCGATCTGCAACAGCGGCTGAACATGGCAATTCTGCTGATCACCCATGATCTTGGCGTGGTGGCCAATGTCACCGATGAGGTTGTGGTGCTGTATCAGGGCCGCATCATGGAAGCCGGACCAGTGGATGATATTTTCCGCCGCCCACAGCACCCGTATCTCAAAGGGTTGATGGCCGCGATCCCGCATTTCGGCATGAAGCAGGGCGAGCGGTTGCGGCCCCTGCGCGATATTCAGATCAACCGCGACAAGCTGATGGCGGCGATTGGCGGGGCGAAGCCTGTGGCGAAGGCCGAAGCACCCGAGGTGCTGCTGTCGGTGCGCAATCTGGCCAAGACCTATGAAACCCGCGATCAAGCTTGGGACATTCGCAAATCCTCTAAGCCTGCGCCTGCGGTGGATGGCGTCAGCTTTGACATCAAGCGCGGCGAATGCCTTGGGTTGGTGGGCGAAAGCGGTTGTGGCAAGACCACGGTCAGCAAGATCCTGATGCGCGCGGTGACGCCGGATGCGGGCTCGGTGATCTATGATGACGGCTCTGGCCCGGTTGATGTGCTGAACGCGAAGGGGGAGGATCTGCAACGTCTGCGCACGCAGATTCAAATGGTGTTTCAAGACCCGGTATCATCGCTTTCCCCGCGCATGACGGTGGGCAGTATCCTGTCAGAGCCGCTGGACATTCACCGTCGCGGCTCGGTCCCACAACGGCGCGAGACGGTAGATGCTTTGTTGGGGGCGATCGGTTTGGGCCAGTCTGCTCGCCACCGCTATCCGCATAGTTTTTCAGGTGGGCAGCGGCAGCGCATCGGTATAGCGCGGGCTTTGGCCTTGGCGCCTGGATTGATTGTGTGTGATGAGCCGGTGTCGGCGCTGGATGTCTCGGTGCAGGCGCAGATTCTGAACTTGTTGAAAGATTTGCAGAAAGATCTTGGTTTGACCTATTTGTTCATCTCGCACAACCTGGCGGTGGTGGATTATATGGCAGACCGTGTGGCGGTGATGTGGGCGGGCCGGATCGTGGAAATTGCCGCGCGGGAGACGATCATGACCGCGCCGGTGCATCCCTACACCAAGTCGCTGCTGGCCGCCGTGCCCTACCCCGATCTGGATCGCCGCTTGGATTTTGCCACTTTCAACGGCACCACTGCCTTGACCAGCGCCAATTGGGCCGCCGCGTTCCGGGCCGATCCCGAGGCGCAGGCCGATCTTGGCCCGCTGGATCTGGGCGATGGCCATTTCGTCTTGGCCCGCAAATCCGCTGATAGAAATGATCTGAAACCATGATCACGCGCCGCACCGCTTTAACCCTGCTTGGCTCGGTCGCTTTGCCCAGTGTCAGCTTCGCGGAATCGCCATTTTTCGCCGCAGACGTGAAGATGGGAAACATACCGTCGCTGCCCGAACGCCTTCCGCGCAACCCGCGGGTGATTGATTTGCCCGCGATGGGCCGCAGCACCGGGCGGCTTGGCGGCAGCGTGCGCATGTTGGTCAGCGGACAACGCGATGTGCGGCTGATCCCGATCTACGGTTATTCCCGGCTGGTTGGCTATGACGCAAACCTGCGACTGGTCTCTGATATTCTTGAGAGTTTTGAGGCGGTTGACGACCGCAACTACACCTTGCACCTGCGTGAAGGCCACCGCTGGTCCGATGGCCTTCCCTTCACGGCGGAGGATTTCCGCTACTGCTGGGAAGATATGATGAACAACCCTGATCTCTATCGCGGCGGCCCCCCGGTGGATCTGATCGCCGATGGCAAAGTGGTGGAGTTCAGCGTGATCGACCCGGTGACGGTGCGCTACACTTTCGCCAGCCCGATGCCGGATTTCCTGCCGAAGCTGGCCTCGCCGCTGCCGCTGATCTTGTTCGTGCCAAGTGCCTATATGCGGCAGTTTCACGCCAAGTATCAGACGCCGGAAAAATTGGCCGAACTGATAGAGACAAATCGTGTCGATGACTGGCAGGGGCTTCATGCCAAGATGGGCCGCTCGATCCGCCCGGAGAACCCAAGCCTGCCGACGTTGGAGGCGTGGCGTCCGCGTACCGCACCGCCCGCCGAGCAGTTTGTGTTTGAGCGCAACGCCTATTTTCACCGGGTGGATCAGACGGGCCAGCAACTGCCGTATTTTGACCGTATCATTCTTGATGTCGCCTCGGCTGACATTATCCCGGCCAAAACCGCCACCGGGGAAAGCGATCTGCAGGCGGGTGGCATCAGTTTCCCCGACTACACCCTGATGAAACAGGCTGAAAAACAGCACCCCTTGAAAGTGTCGTTGTGGCGGCGCACGCAAGGGTCCAGTGTGGCGTTGTTGCCGAATCTGAACTGCAAGGATGTGGTCTGGCGCAAGCTGTTCCAGGATGTGCGGATGCGGCGGGCTTTGTCGGTGGCGATCAACCGGCATGAGTTGAATAAAGTCAATTTCTTCGGCCTTGCGCGCGAAAGTGCCGATACGGTGCTGCCGGAAAGCCAGTTGTTCCGCCCGGAATTTGCGACCGCTTGGGCGCAGCATGATCCTGATCTGGCGAATGCTTTGCTGGATGAGTTGGGGCTGACCGAACGCGGTGGTGGGGGTATCCGGATTCTGCCCGATGGCAGGCAGGCTGGGATCGTGGTGGAAACGGCGGGTGAAAGCACGCTGGAAACCGATGTGCTGGAATTGATTGTTGATCATATGCGCGATGTCGGCATTGCGATTTATATCCGCGCCAGCCAGCGCGATATATTCCGCAGCCGCGCAATGGGTGGTGATGTGCAAATGTCGGTCTGGGCCGGTCTTGATAACGGCGTGCCGACCGCAGATATGGCCCCCGATCAACTCGCCCCTACCCACAGCGATCAGCTACAATGGCCGGTCTGGGGCAGCTGGTATATGTCGGCCGAAACCGCAGGCGAGGCGCCTGATCTGCCGGCCGCGATGCAACTGATTGATCTGCTGAAACAATGGCGCAACACCACCACAACTGAGGCCCGCGCTGCGATTTGGGCACAGATGCTGACGCTTTGGGCCGATCAGGTGTTCTCGATTGGCACCGTCAATTCCGCTCCGCAACCCATCGTGCGCGCGGCCCGGATGCGCAATGTGCCGGAAGATGCGCTGTATGGCTTCACGCCGACGAGCTTTCTGGGCGCTTACATGCCCGACACATTCTATTATGCAAGGGAGTAGGCCATGATCCGCTACATCCTGATGCGCACGCTTGCGATGATCCCGACGTTGTTCCTGATCTCGGTGCTGGTGTTTTTCATCATTGAACTGCCGCCGGGCGACTACTTTGAAAGCTATGTCTCGGAGTTGCGATCATTGGGCGAATCTGCGGATCTGGCCGAGATCGAAATGCTGCGCGAGCGTTACGGTTTTGATCAGCCGCAGGTTATCCGGTATCTGTGGTGGGTTGGCGGCATGCTGCATGGCGATTTTGGCTATTCGTTTGAATACCGCCTACCGGTGAATGAGGTGGTGGGGGATCGGCTGTGGCTGACCGTGCTGCTGTCCACCGTCACCATCCTGTTCACCTGGATCGTCGCCTTTCCAATCGGAATTTACTCGGCCACCCATCAGTATAGCTGGGGTGATTACGGGCTGACTTTCCTTGGCCTCTTGGGCATCGCCGTGCCGAATTTTGTGCTGGCCTTGGTGATGATGTATTTCGCCAATATCTGGTTTGGCGTGTCGATCGGCAATCTGATGGATCGTCAGTTTCTGAACGAGCCGATGAGTTGGGCGAAATTCTCGTCAATCCTGTCGCATATCTGGATACCCGTGGTGATCATCGGCACGGCAGGCACTGCCAGCATGGTGCGGCGTCTGCGCGCCAATCTGCTGGACGAGTTGCACAAGCAATACGTCGTCACTGCCCGTGCCAAGGGTCTGCATCCGCTTAAGGTGCTGGTGAAATACCCGCTGCGCATGGCGCTGAACTTTTTCATCTCGGACATCGGTTCCATCCTGCCCGCGATGATTTCCGGGGCAGAGGTGACCGCGATTGTGCTGTCGCTTGAGACCACCGGGCCAATGCTGATCCGGGCGCTGCAAAGTCAGGATATGTATCTGGCGGGCTCATTCCTGATGTTTCTGGCGTTTCTGACGGTGATCGGGGTGTTGATCTCTGACATCGCGCTGACGTTTCTTGACCCCCGCATCCGTTTGGGCAAAGGCAGCAGCAAATGAGCAACGAATTGCCAAGCCAGACCAGCCCCTTGCCCGCCCCAGGTGCGGCGATGCAGCATTATGTTTCTGACGCCCCATTTGATCCTTATGAGGCCGAGAACGCGGCTTCGGCCAAGGGCAAATTCGCCGAAGCCTCGCAACTGCAACTGATGTGGTGGAAGTTTCGCAAGCATAAGGTGGCGCTGTATTGCGGGATATTCCTTGTCCTGATGTACAGTTCGATCCTCATAAGCGAGTTTTTGGCCCCCTACAGTCAGCAAGCCCGCAACACCGATTTCATCTATGCCCCGCCACAGGCTGTGCATCTGTTCCATGACGGCGAATTTGTTGGCCCGTTTGTCTATGGACGCACGCAGGTGCTGGATATGGATACGCTGCAGCGCGTCTACACCGATGATCCGAATGATGTGCAACGCTTGCGCTTCTTCTGTGAAGGCGACGCCTATAACTTCTGGGGGCTGATCCCCGGCGACACCCACTTTGTCTGCCCGGCTAAAGGGGGGCAATTCTTTCTGCTGGGCACCGACCGTCTGGGCCGCGATGTGCTGTCGCGCATCATTTATGGCGCGCGGATTTCGCTGACCATCGGCATCTTCGGCGTCACCATGAGCTTTATCCTTGGCATCGTGATCGGCGGCCTGGCAGGCTATCATGGCGGCTGGTTCGATGCTTTGACCCAGCGCGTGATCGAGGTTCTGCAATCCATCCCGTCGATCCCTTTGTGGATGGCGCTGGCCGCGATCATTCCGGTGACGTGGAGCCCGATCCTTGTTTATATCGGCATCACCGTGATCCTTGGTCTGCTGGACTGGACAGGGCTGGCCCGCGGGGTGCGATCCAAACTTCTGGCGCTGCGCGAGGAAGATTATGTGCTGGCCGCTCGGCTGATGGGGGCGGGCAGTGGTCGTATCATTGGCCGCCACATGATCCCCGGCTTCATGTCACATCTGATCGCTTCGGCGACGCTGACCATTCCGGGCATGATCCTGGGGGAAACGGCGCTGAGTTTCCTTGGCATTGGCTTGCGCGCACCGATTTCAAGCTGGGGCATTCTGTTGACCGAGGCGCGCAGCGTGAACATCATCGCGCTTTATCCGTGGCTGATGTTCCCAGTCATTCCCGTGATCCTGGTGGTCCTTGCTTTCAATTTCCTTGGCGACGGTCTACGCGATGCCGCCGATCCTTACAAATGACTGGCCTGCCCATGAAGCGCTGTTCCGCGAGGTTACTTGAATGAAGCACCCGTTGGAGAACGCGCGGATTCTGATGTACAGTCACGATACGTTCGGGTTGGGACATTTGCGGCGCTGCCGCACCATCGCCCATGCGCTGGTGCAGGAATACAGCGGATTGATGGTGCTGATTGTGTCAGGCTCACAGATCGCCGGGGCGTTTGATTATCGCGCCCGCGTCGATTTCGTGAAAATCCCCTCTGTCATCAAGCTGCGCAATGGCGAGTATTCGTCTCTGTCCGAGCATATTGACGTGCATGACACCATCAAGATGCGGCGCTCGATTATCCGGCACACGGCGGAAAGCTTTGCCCCGGACATTTTCATCGTCGACAAAGAACCGATGGGGTTGCGCGGTGAGATTGAAGAAACACTTGCCTATCTGAAGGCCAAGGGCACGACGCTGATTTTAGGCTTGCGCGAGGTGATGGACGCCCCCCGGTTGCTGGATGCCGAATGGAAGCGCAACGATGTGATGGGCAAGATTGACCGCACCTATGACCACATCTGGGTGTATGGCCCGCCGGATTTCTACGACCCGCTGACCGGCCTGGATGTGCCGCAATCGGTGCGTGACCGGATGGAGTTTGTGGGCTTTCTGCAGCGCCGCTCGGCACAGGAAAAGCTGTCAGAGAAGCGCCGCGAAAGTGATTATCTGCTGGTCACCACCGGTGGCGGTGGCGATGGCGCCGATCTGATCGACAATGTGCTGAACGCCTATCTGCACGACCCCAGTCTGACGCAAAAGGCGCTTGTGGTGCTTGGCCCCTATATGCCCGGCGATCAACGCACCGAGTTTCTGCGCAAGGGTCAGGCCATCCCGCAGGTTGAGGTCATCGAGTTTGACACAAGGATGGAAGAGCTGATCGCAGGCTCGGCAGGGGTGGTGGCGATGGGTGGCTATAATACCTATTGCGAGATATTGTCGTTCGACAAACCCGCGCTGATCGTGCCGCGCACTACGCCGCGCGAGGAACAACTGCTGCGCGCTACCCGTGCTGCCGAGTTGGGTATGATCGAGATGCTGTTGCCCGAAGAAGCCGCTGTTCCGGCGCGGATGGCTGCTGCGCTGCGGGCCTTGCCGCATCGCCCGCATCCGTCCCATGCGGTGCCGGGGCTACAACTGGAAGGCCTGACCAATATCGCGCGGTTGGTGGGAGAGGATTTGCTCGCCCGCGCCAAGCATCCCGCTTCTTTGTGGATCGCCAAGTGAGTGCAGACCGCCGATCTGCCTTGGATCGAAAGCGTCTGGTGGTGGTGGTCAAAGGCTACCCCCGGCTGTCGGAGACCTTCATCGCGCAGGAATTGCGCGGGCTGGAATTGGCGGGGCTTGAGCTTGTGATCGTCTCGCTGCGCCACCCCACCGACAAAAAACGCCACGCTGTGCATGATGAAATTGCTGCGGAGCTGTTGTATCTGCCAGAGTATCTGCACAAGGAACCACTGCGGGTGCTGCGCGGATTGTGGGCTGCATGTCGTCGCCCCGGTTTTGCCGCGACCCTGCGCGGCTGGATGGCTGATCTGCGCCGAGATCCCAGCCGCAACCGCCTGCGCCGCTTTGGTCAGGCCGCCGTTCTTGTGGCAGAATGGCCGAAAGGCGGTGCCTGGCTGCATGCGCATTTTATCCATACCCCTGCCTCGGTCGCCGATTATGCCGCCCGGATGATGCAGAGGGGCTGGACGGTGTCGGCTCACGCCAAAGACATCTGGACCTCGCCGGATTGGGAGCTTTCGGCCAAACTGAACCGCGCGAGATGGGCGGTGACCTGCACCGAGATGGGGCATAAGCATTTGCAATCTTTGGCAGATGACCCGGCCCGCGTGCATCTGAGCTATCACGGCCTGAACCTTGAGCGCTTTCCGCCCTTTGCCGACGCGCGCCCGGCCCGTGACGGTTCAGACAGCGCCGATCCGGTGCAGATCGTCAGTGTGGGCCGTGCTGTGCCGAAGAAGGGCTATGATATCTTGCTGCGGGCGCTGGCCTTGTTGCCGCCAGATCTGCATTGGCGCTTCAGCCATCTGGGCGGAGGTGCAGAACGCGAAAGTCTGCAGGCGCTTGCCTTAGCGCTGGGAATTGCCGATCGCACCCACTGGCAAGGCTCGGTGGATCAGGCCGAGGTTCTGGCGGCTTACCGCGCCTCGGATCTATTCGCGCTGGCCTGCCGGATCACCGCAGATGGCGACCGCGATGGGTTGCCGAATGTGTTGGTCGAAGCCGCAAGCCAAGGTCTGGCCTGTGTCTCGACCAATATCTCGGGCATTCCCGAACTGTTCCGCAGCGGTGAAAACGGTTGGCTGGTGCCGTCTGACGATCCCGTCGCTTTGGCTGCTGCGCTGAAAACCGCGATCAGCTCGCCCGGTCTGCGCGAGCAATACGGCAGTGACGCCGCGGCTAAAGTCCGCACAACGCTGGATTATCATCACAGCGTTGATCAACTCGTCAGCCTGTTCGCCGCAGAAGGTCTGCACCGATGACTGCCAAAGACCCCTCGGTCTTCTTCTATGTCCAGCACCTTCTGGGCATCGGCCATCTGGCCCGCGCCAGCCGTGTTGCCCGTGCGATGATTGCGCGCGGGATGGACGTGACGTTGGTGACCGGAGGTCTGCCGGTTCCAGGCTTTCCCGGCCAAGGTATCCGCCATATTGCGCTGCCGCCGATTGCCGTGGCCGATGGTGCGTTTGCGGGCCTTGTCACGGCCAGCGGGGAGCCCGCCGACGGGGCGTATCTTGAAGGTCGCAAAAACAAACTGCTGGCGGCCTACCATGCCGCCAAGCCCGATATCGTGATGATCGAGGCGTTTCCGTTTGGCCGCAGGCAGGTCCGCTTTGAACTGCTGCCGCTGATCGACGCCATCGACGCGACTCAGCCTCGCCCCGCCCTCGTCACGTCATTGCGCGATATTTTGCAACGTCGCAGCAAGCCGGGTCGCGATGAAGAAACCGTCGCCTTGATTCGCCGTGCCTTCGATCTGGTGCTGGTACATGGCGACCCCAGTTTCGCCGCGCTGGAAGACAGCTTTGCCCTTGCCGATCAGATTGCGGACCGTATTGCCTATTCTGGCCTTGTCTGCCCACCCGCACCGCCACTGACTGAAGAAAGCTTCGACGTGGTTGTCTCGGCTGGCGGCGGTGCCGCTGGCAAGCATCTGATCACCGCTGCGGTCGGCGCCGCGCGCTTGCTGCCAGACTTGCCGCGCTGGTGTATCATCACCGGGCCCAACCTGCCGCAGCCTGATTATGACAGCCTTGATCAGAACCTGCCCGCCAACGTGACGCTGGTGCGGTTCCGTTCCGACCTTGCCAGTCTGATGACGGGTGCGCGGCTGTCCGTCTCGCAGGCGGGCTACAACACCGTCGCGGATATTCTGATGGCGGGCTGCCATGCCTTGCTGGTGCCCTACGCGGTGGATGGTGAAACCGAACAGACCGACCGCGCCGAGCGGCTGGAACGCGTTGGCCGCGTCGGTGTAATCGCCGAGGCAGCGCTGAGCGATGTCAGCCTTGCGGCAGCGATTAGGCATGAGATCGCCCGCGATCTTCCGGCCCAAGCCCTACAAATCAGCTTGGACGGTGCGGCGTGCAGTGCGGAAATTCTGCTCCGCCTGGCGATGGAAAAAAGGCCGCACTAGCCCCCGGCCTGTATGTTACGGCGGCCTCCATTGGTCTTGGCGGTGGCCAGCGCGATTCCGTGTTTGCTGGCCGATGGCGTTGTGTATCGGCTAATCTACGGGAATTACTGCAATTTGCGTTGCGCCGCAGAGCATCGTCTCCGTATACTCTACAAGACGATACTGTTTTCGCGATCCGGGATTGGGGGAGTAGTTTATGGGCTTCGTGGAAGCAGTAAGAACCTGTCTGATCGTGAAATATGCAACCTTCGAAGGCCGCGCGGCACGTTCGGAGTTTTGGTATTTTTCGCTGTTTTACGCCTTGATCCTGCTGGTTTTTGGGGGGATCGGCTTTGCGCTGGGTGGGGGCTCTAATTTCAGGGCGGGCAACCTGCGTTCATTTTTGCCCTTTGTGCCCCTGATCATCGTGGTTGTGACGATGATTATTCCAAGCATCGCGGTGGCGGTCCGTCGCCTGCATGATCGCAATATGTCGGGCTGGTGGTATCTTGGGTTTATCGCGCTGAGTGCCATTCCGGTGCTTGGCAGATTGGTCAACCTGGCAGCATTGGTTCTTTATGCGCTGAAAGGCACTGTGGGGCCAAATCGTTTTGGCCGTGACCCTCTTGGCGTTGAACATAACGCTGAGATTTTCGCCTGAATTTGCGCGCGCTGGTCGCCCTGCTTTGCTTTTGCATGGTGGCCGGGGCCGGACTGCCGGGCACCACGCAAGAGGTTGATTTTGAGGGCCAGAAGGTCGTCGCGATCAGTGCGCCTCGGGATGCGACAGGTCAGGGTAGAGCGGACGTTTTGAGTGACGCCGGGTTGCAGGCTCAGATTGTCTATTTGGGAAAGTTTGATGCGAGCATTGAACAAAAGCACCCGCCGAAAGTTGCAGCCGAGAAACCGAAAATGCCTTTGACATCTGGTCCAGTGGCAATGGTCCTGGTCATGGTGACACTGGTGGCTGCTTTGGGGCTGTGGGTTTATGTTTCTGGCGGCGCGCTATGGGCGCCTGAAACGGCTGGAGACGCGAGCAAAGCCGTGCAAGCGCCGAGGGGCTGGGGCGAGAGCGAAGCAGATCTGCTGGAAACCCGGTCTCTGGCGCAGATCGCTCAGATGCCCGACAGACGGGCGGCAGTGGTGCGGTTGCTGCGGCTATGTTTGCTGCACGCAGCGGAAGCGACAAAAACAGGATTCAAACGTTCAGATACTGAGCGGGATGCGTTTGGGCGCGTACCGCTGAACTGGTCCGGATCGGACTATCTGAAGCGCCTGCTGATTGCCGCTGAACTTGCCCATTATGGCGGGCGCGGCGTTGACGAGGCGACGTTTCAAACCTTGATTGAAGGCGCGCGCGGGATATTGCCACGTCAGCGAGGTGGCAATGTCTAGAGGCCTGACCTTCGCGGGTGTAGCCGCCGTGCTGGCTTTGATCGGCGGGCTGGCGTTTTTGACGGGCACGAAGGGAAATGTTGAACTTGACCACTCTGCATTGGGGGTCGCGGGGCTTGCACAGCTTGCGCCGGAATTAGGTCTGACATTTCAAGAGCCGCAGGGTTGGGGTGCGCTGAGGGCCAGCGCGATGTCGCTGCGTATTCTGCCGATCTATGATTTGGACTTGACCATCGAGGATCAGCCCCCAACGTCCCGCCAAGAACAGCTTGGCCAAAGCACGCTGCGCGAATTGGCTCACGATGTGTTTTACAGCAAAGTCACAGGGCTGGAAACGCTGGTTGTGCTGCCGAAGTGGCGCGGCGCTGTTATGGTGACAGGCGGGGCGCATCGTGATTTTCTGATCGCGCCGTCGTTGTTCAATACGCTGCTGCCGCAACTTTATTTGCAGCGGCCGATCTTGCAGCAGATTACGCGCGGCTTTGCGAATGAACGGGTGCAGGTCAGTGGGAAAATCTTCCGCGTGGCGCTATTTCATCCGCAAACCTTCAACCGCCACACGCTGCCAAAGCGGTGCAAGGAATTGGCGGGTCTGGCTGAAGGGGCGCTGCTGATCCGGTGCACTGCGGTCATGGGCAAACCCGATATGGCAGCGCTGTCCGATCCAGACCTGCTGAACAATCACGGCATCACCATGGCTGAAAATGCCGCCTTCGTTGTGGCCGCGTTGCGCGTGCTGCAATCCCCGACTGAGACCCGCCCGATCTATCTTGATACCTCGACCGAGCAGTTTCTGGCCCCAGAAAAGGACCAAGAAGCGCAAGCCTATCAGCGCGACACTCAAGACATGATGCGGTTCTTCTCTTGGCCTTTGTCGCTGTTCTGGCTGGCTGGGGCTGCGGTGCTTGCCGTGGCAATCTGGCGGGGTGCGATGCGGTTTGGTCCAGTACATCAGGTGGCAGAAGATCGGCTTGAAATCTCGAAACTGGCGGCGATTGATGCCAAGGCCCGGTTGATCCGATTGTCGCGCAATGACGGGCGGATGGTGGCTGAGTTCACACTGACGCGATTGCAAAATCTGGCGCAGCAGACTTTTGGCGCGGGCGCGCCTGAAGTTTCGAGCGAGGGCCAAGCCGCAGTTGACCGACTTTATGCCAAGTTCGCCCGGCAAAACCCCAAAGACGCAGCCGAATTGCGCGCCTGCGCCGAGGTTTTACAATCCTCGGCGGGCACACTGCAGCCATCCGAGTTGCGCCAAATACTTGATCGCTTCGCAGAGTTACTGGAAAGGCTGACGCATGGATCTGGCTGAGTTTCAAACCCTCATCGCATCGGTGCGCACCGAGATCGGCAAAGCGGTGCAGGGGCAGGATGCGCTGATTGACCTGTTGCTGGTTTCGGTGTTCGCGCGTGGGCATTGCTTGGTGGAAGGCCCGCCAGGGACGGCGAAAACTCTGCTGGCCCGGTCTTTGGCCTCGGCGATGGATATGGGGTTTGGCCGGGTGCAGTTCACGCCTGATCTGATGCCGGGTGATGTGCTGGGCGTGAACCTTTTCAACTTTCAAACCGGGGCGTTCCAGCTGACCAGGGGGCCGATCTTCACTGATATCTTGCTGGCCGATGAAATCAATCGCGCGCCACCGAAGACCCAGTCGGCGCTGTTGCAGGCGATGAACGAGCGGGTGGTGACGATTGATGGCACGGACTACCCGTTGGGGCGGGATTTTTTCGTGATCGCGACACAAAACCCGATTGAGCAGCATGGCACCTATCCGCTGCCCGAAGCGCAACTGGACCGGTTTTTGTTCAAACTGAACGTCGATTTCCCGGATCGGAATGCGGAAATCGCCATTCTGACCCGCCATGCCGCCCAGCCCTTGGAGTTTGAAGCGCGCGGCAAAGGCATCGAAAAGGTGCTGTCGGCGGCGCAACTGGCTGCGGGCAAAACCTTGGTGGATGGCATCCGGTTGGATCCAACCATCCTCACCTATATTGTGGATCTGGTGCGGGCGACACGCAATGACAGCGATATCAGCCATGGGGCATCGACACGGGCGGCGGATGCTTTGGCTGGGGCCGTGCGTGCGCGGGCTGCGGTCGAGGGCCGAGACTATGGCCTCCCGGACGATGTGAAGGCGCTTGTGGTGCCGGTGCTCTGCCATCGGCTTGTGCTGGGCCCTGCTGCCGAAATTGAGGGGCGCAGGCCGGAAGCCGTGCTGGCGAATATCCTGAACCGTGTCGATCCGCCGCGCTGAATGAGACCCGCACCACACCTTATCGCTTTGGTCCTGCTCTGTGCCGCGCTGACAGTGCTGCTTGCGCTTGCCATGGTCGATTCTGCCCTGCCTGTGGCCGCGATCTGGGTGTTTCTGGCGCTGATGGTAATGTTTGATGCGCTGGCGTCGATTGGGCCGCGCGCGATCTCTGTCGAGGTGAGTTTGCCGAAAACCGGCATGGTGGGGGTGGATGCGCCTTACACAGTGATGCTGAAACGCAAGGCAGGTGCGGGCTTGCCTGCCACATTGTCGCTGCGCTTCGATCTGGATACGGCGTTGGGCACGGGTATGCTGGCCGATATTGCCTGCGACGGGCCAACTTACGTCATCAAGGACCATCTGCCGCTGCTAAAGCGCGGGCTGCATAAGGTCCACGCCTTGCATCTGAAATGGCCATCGCGTTGGGGGTTGCTTGAGGTGCTGTCCCGCAGGCCTTTGGCGCGTGAAGTTACCGTGGTGCCCGATGTCACTGCGGTGATGTCTGGACAGATCCAAGCGCAGATGCAGCCATTGCTGGAGGGCCAGAAGGATATGCGCCTGAAAGGGGCGGGATCAGAGTTTCACCAGTTGCGCGACTTCGCCCCCGGCATGGATTCGCGTCAGATTGATTGGAAACGCTCGGCACGGCTGAATGGCTTGGTGGCGCGCGAGACGCGAGCGGAAAAGAACCATCACATTCTGTTGGCGCTGGATTGTGGCTATCTGATGAGGGAGCGGATCGCTGGCCTGCCCAAGCTGGACCTGGCCATCAATGCCGCTTTGGGGATGGGTTGGGCGGCTGGCCTTGGCGGTGATCATGTCGGGCTTTATGCGTTCGACAGTCGCCCACGCCAGTTTCTGCCGCCACAGCCCGGTCGGGCGGGATTTGCGCAACTGCGGGCGGCTGCGGCGGGTTTAAGTTATACCGATCACGAGACCAACCATACTCTGGGCCTGAGCCATCTGTTGACCCGGCTGCGTCGCCGCTGCCTGATCATCGTGTTTTCGGATTTCGTCGACAGCATCACCGCCGAGTTGCTGGTCGAGAATGTCAGCCTGTTAACCCAGCACCATCTGGTGGTGTTTGTTGCTCTGCGTGATCCCGCATTAAATCGTATCGCCAATCCAACCGATTTCGGCTTGAACAGCATCGCGGCTTCTGTCTCGGCAGGCCAGATCTTGCACGAACGCCAAGCGGTGATGGAGCGTTTGTCACAACTTGGCGTGCTTTGCCTTGATGTGGCACCCGAGGCTCTGACCACGGCATTGGTGTCAAAATACATTGATATCAAGGCGCGGGAGTTGATATGACCGATCATCTCCAAGCCAACCGAGGCCGTATCGAAGCCGAATTGCTGCGTTCGGCCCGATTCCGCAAGCTGCGAGAGCCGGGCTGGCGCAGGCTTGAGGTCTTGCTCAAACAGGTCGAAACGCATGGGCTCGCCGGGTTGAACTATACCGAGGCCAAAGAGCTGGCGGCGCTGTATCGCCAGGCGATGACATCGCTGGCCTTGGCGCGGGATATCTCGCTGGATTTGGCGCTGCTGAACTATCTGGATCAGCTGTGCGCGCGGGCTTGGCTGGTGGTTTATGTGCCGCAACGCAGCCTTTCCGGGGCATTTGGACGGCTGCTGCGGGAAGGAATCCCGCAGGCGGTGCGACGTTCGTTGCTGCCGCTGCTGATTGGCTTCAGCGCGATGTTGTTGGGTGCGATCGCCGGCTTTGTGCTGTTTTTCCAAGATCAAAGCTGGTTTTACACCTTCGTGCCGGGCGGTCTGTCGGATGGTCGCGCACCGGGTGCCAGTGTGGGCTATCTGCGCGATACGCTGTACGGCGATGCGGCTTTGCATAGCAGTGACGTGCTGACCGCTTTCGCGGCCTATCTGTTTTCGCACAACACCAATATTGCCATTTTTATCTTTGGGTTGGGCATCTTCTGGGCGCTGCCCAGTTTTGTGCTGACCTTCTACAACGGCCTGATGTTGGGCGCGTTTTTCGCGTTGTTTGTGCAAGCCGGGCTTGGCTATGATGCTTTTGCCTGGCTTGCCATCCACGGCGTGACCGAAATCAGCGCGATCTGCTTCGCCTGCGCAGGTGGCGCGCGCTTGGGGCTTGCGGGACTTATGCCGGGGCAACTGTCGCGCAAAGACTCGCTGCGCCTGCATGGACGGGATGCTGTCAAACTGTTCCTCTTGGCCGGGTTGATGCTTTTGGTGGCGGGCGTGGTCGAAGGCGTGCTGCGCCAGACTGTTACCAGCCCCGAGGCGCGCTTGCTGATCGGCTGGGGGCTTGGCGGCTTCTGGGTGTTGTGGCTTTGGCGATCCGGGCGGACGGGTGGGTCCAAGGCATGAGGCTGCGGCGCAAATCTGACAGGACCGCCATGCCGCGCAGTGCGGCTTCAAAGCGCGTTTTGGAGAACTTAATTCCCCCCGAAGGTGTGTCGATTGGCTTTGAATTGGCGTCCCTCGGCGCACGGTTTGGGGCGGTCATTCTGGATCTGATTCTGACTTGGTTAGCGATCTTGCTGCTGGTCCTAGCGCTGGGTTGGCTGGGTCTTCTGCCGAAGACGGCTTTGTTTGCCTTGTTTGTCATTCTGACCTTCTTTGTCGGCGTTCCCTATTATGTGCTGTCAGAGTTGATCTGGAACGGT
Organism: Cypionkella sp.; assembly: GCA_046590425.1. Classification (GTDB taxonomy): domain Bacteria; phylum Pseudomonadota; class Alphaproteobacteria; order Rhodobacterales; family Rhodobacteraceae; genus Cypionkella. Next base: position 47,570 of record JBKJTI010000026.1, read on the forward strand.
CGCACTTTGGGCAAGCGCATCGTCGGGATCATGGTGATCTCAGCCGATAGCCGCGCGTTGGGCGCGCATCAGGTCGTCGCGCGCAACCTGTTGAAAGATGTTGAGTTTTTTGCACCATTGGGTCTGGTTTTGCAGTGGAATTACACCGCGAGCGCGCAGTCGTGGATTGTCGCCGTGATCTTGTTGGTTTGGACTTTGTTCGTTGTGATCTATCCGGTTCGCAACACCCGCAAGCAGCGGTTGGGTGATGTGGTGGCGGGCACCTTGGTGATCGTAAAGCCAAAAGCCATTCTGCTGGATGACCTTGCTTTGACCGAAGCGCAGGGCGGATTTGTCTTTGATCAGGCGCAGCTGGATATCTACGGCAGTTACGAGTTGCAGACCCTAGAGGCGATTTTGCGCGACCCGTCGAAAAGCCAGCTTCATGCCGCAGAGTTGGAGAAAGTCGCCAAGGCGATTGCACGCCGGATCGGCTATCCCGAGCAGGCCATCGGCGCGGCGCCCAGGGCTTTTCTGATGGCGTTTTATCGCGAGCAGCGGGAAAGTTTGGAAAGCCGATTGCTTTTTGGCGAGCGGCGGCAGGATAAATTCCACAGCAACGCGGCGAGACCGAAGTAGCCAGCGATCAAATTTTTGAGTGAGAGCGGCGATGAGCTGGATCGAAGTAATCGTATCGGCACTGATCCATCATTACGGTGCCGCCGCGCTGTTCGTGTCGCTGACGCTTGAGACTTTGGGGCTGCCTTTGCCGGGGGAAAGCGCGCTGATCTTGGCCGCAACCTTGGCTGGGGCGGGGAAAATCAGCATCTGGGCGGTGGCGATTGCGGCGTGGTGCGGCGCGGTACTGGGCGACAATATCGCTAACTTCATTGGCCGCAGATATGGCCGGGCGGTGGTGACCAGCTACGGCGCGCGCTTTGGGGTGACCGAAAGCCGTTATGCCAAGGTCGAGGCGGCGTTTGCGCGATATGGTCCGCTGATGGTGATAGCGGCACGGTTTGTGGTGCTGTTGCGCCAGATGAATGGGCTGGTGGCGGGGACGGGCGGGGATGCATTGGCTGAGTTTTCTAGCCGCCAATGTGGTGGGCGCGGCGCTGTGGGTCGGGTTTTGGACCATGCTCGCCTATCATTTGGCCATTCAGCGACGATACTGCCGTTCATTGGGCGACATATCGAGCTGGTCGCTTCGGTGCTGGTAACACTGGCTTTGCTTGGTGTGTTGGTGAGTTATGCCCGCTTGCGCACTGGGCCCAAGCCGTAACGGTTTGAGCCCTTTGGCTTTGGGTTACTCCATAAACCAACCTTGGCTAACGATCAGCGATTGGCCGGTCAGCGTATTGGTCGGGAAGGCGGCGAACAGGTGGGCGATTTCGGCCACGTCACCAACCGTGGTGAACTCTTTATCGACGGTGCCGCCGAGCATGATTTTGTTGACCGCATCTTCTTCGGAGATGCCCAAGGTTTTCGCTTGCTCGGGGATTCGCGTTTCGACCAGCGGAGTTTTCACAAATCCGGGGCAAATCACATTGGCGCACACGCCGTGTTCGGCACCCTCCTTGGCGATAACGCGGGCCAGACCCAGCAGGCCATGCTTGGAGGTGACATAGGCCGATATCAGCGGTGAAGCCTCATTGGAATGCACCGAGCTTATGAAGATGATCGACCCCGATCCCGCCTTATACATATGCGGCAGGCGGTCCTTTGAGGTGAGGAACGCGCCGTCGAGATGGATCGACAGCAGTTTTTCCAATCGTCGAAGGGGAATTTTTCCAGCTTATGCACGATCTGAATGCCCGCGTTCGACACCAACACGTCGATCTGGCCCCAATGGTCAATCACCTGTTGGAAGCCTGCGTTAACGGCGGCCTCGTCGGTGAAGATCATCTCAACGCCAATGGCCGTGCCGGCGCCTTTGGCCGTGAGTTCCGCAGCGGTGGCTTGGGCGGCATCCAAGCGCAGATCGGCGATGACGACTTTTGCACCGTCGGCGATGTAGCGCTCAGCAATGGCTTTGCCGATGCCACTGGCGGATCCGGTGATGACGCAGACTTTGCCATTCAGGCTCATGGGAAAGGACAAGTTCAGGCTCCTGTGGTGAAGGGGTTAGCGGTTTGGGGCAAGGTGATCATTCACCACGCGGCCCAGACCAAGGGTGAGGTCGGTGAGGATATGGGTGGCAGACAACACCTCGCGCACCGGCAGTTACTTCAGCGGGGCCATGGCGTGATCTGGCAACTCCAGACCAGCCGGGCCTTCCCATGCGCCTTTCACGGTGATGTCCTCCAGCGAATACTCCACCAATTCGCAGATGCGCGGGTGCAATCGACATGGGGGATGATTTTGAGCAGGAAGGTGGGGGCCTTCAGACTTTCCAGCACCTTCGTAGTGTCAATCGCGCGGTGTTTGTAGCCCATCGTGGCCGAGGCGACCTGCACCGAGCCGACATCAACGGTGCCGACCAGAGTGTCTTTCTCCAGTCGCATCCGGGGTTCGGCGAGGTTCTTTGGAAAGCCCCAAATCTCACGCCCGCCGACAATCGGGCTGTCGTCGTTGAGAAACATCGCATGGACGTAGCTGCCCTTACGGCCATTGAATTCAACCGGGATGACTTGCCCGGGTTTCGGTTTAATCGCCAAAGCCGGTGCTGTCGGGCATCCGGATGAACTCGTATTTCACGATCGGGTCGATGACCTGCAACGGTTCGGGCACCACAGCGCGCAGGGCTTCCATATCGGTGCGGTAGGTGATGATGAAAAACTCTTTGGGTAATACGGGCTGGTGAAGGGCATGGCAAAAGCATTGCGGGTGACATCGGCGATTTTCATGGGTTTAGTCCTTGGCGCTAACGATTTGAAAGGTCAGACACCTGCACGCACGCACTCGGTCGCGCGGCGGCGGTTCTTCCAATCGGGATGATTGAGGGTATGTTCGGCTTCAGCTTTCCCAGCCGCCCAATGATCCAGCATGGAACTGCGCGAAAATTCGTAATCCTTCGAGCCGCCTTCGTATTGCGTTGGGCGATAAATCAGATGCGCGATGGTGGCGTGCGGATCCGTGCTGCCTTTCAGCAGGGCGTGGGCATCGGGATCAGACTTCATCTCGGGCGGGAGTTTGTCGTAAAGGCGGCGGGCGGCCGCGCTGGTGTCGTGCAGGCGCCGCATCATATCCGTGTTGAAACGGGTTCGGCTGGAGAAGCGGATTTCCTTCTCACGCGTCTCGCTTTGCCAGACTGATGCGGGCAGGGTGCCCCGAGCATTGAACAGATCAACTTGGAACACGCAGAGATCGGCCTCCGATTTCTGTTCGTCCATCACATATTGCAGCGGCGTGTTGGAAACGAGGCGACCGTCCCAATAATACGCCCCATCAATCACAACCGCAGGAAAGCCTGGCGGCAGCGCGCCCGAAGCCATGATATGCTCGGGGCCGATGCGTTGCGTGGTGGTGTCGAACCATGTTATATTGCCGGTCTTTACATTCACCGCGCCAAGGCTCAGCCGGATGTCGCCATTGTTAAGCAGATCAAAATCCACCAGCCGCTCCAAAGTCGCGCGCAGGGGGGCGCTGTCGTAAAAGCTGCTGGCCCCCACACTGCCGTGCGGCATCACCGCAGCGGGCGGAAAGCGCAGGTTAAAAAAGCCGGGCACGCCCGTAACCGTTTTGCTTGATGCGCTGAATTGGTTCAGAAACGCCCGTGCCCAAATGCCGTCCAGCAGGGTGGCGGGCAGGGATTTAGAACTGGCCTGCTCCCAGAATTCACGCAGCCGCTCGGGGCGGTTTTGCGGCGTATTGCCCGCGATGATGGCGGCATTGATTGCGCCAATAGAGATACCTGCCACCCAAGAGACATGGCTGAACTGCTTGGCCAGCCCCTCATAGGCACCTGCCTGATAGGCCCCAAAGCGCCGCCGCCTTGCAGCACAAGCGTGACTCATTCTTCGGAATGGCTGTTGGATTTGGCAAATGTGCGGGCGATCATGAGGCTCCTTTCAAGGTCAGATCAGCGACAAGTGGCAGATGGTCCGAGGCGCGTCTGGCCTCGGGTGTTTGAACGGCCCGGATATCGCGCAAGGTGAACTCATTTGTCAGCGCTATGCGGTCAAGGGCGGCCACCGGCTTGCGCGCGTGAAACGTAGACGGGCTTGGCAACACGCGATAGTCGGGCCCCAGCCCTGCGAGATGCGACAGGCCCGACCATTCGTTGAAGTCCCCGGCCAGCAGCCGGGCATTGATCCGCGAATGCTCAGCGAAGCTGCGCAGCGCTGCCAGTTGGCGGTTGCGCGACGCACGGATCAGGCCCAGATGGGTGCCGATCACGCTGGTGCCTTGGCCCTGAAAGCGCAGGTCTGCCATCACCGCCCCGCGCGGCTCTAGCCCCGGCACGTCGATGTGGGTGGTGGCAAGCACCTTAATACTGTCGCGGATCAGAATGGCATTGCCGCGCCAGCCCAGCGCATCATGCAGATGGATCATCTGGAGTGTCAGGGCCAAGAGGGCACCAGTTGCGCAGTCACACTCCCCACAGGCGCGCCTAGCGCGATCAGCGCACCGGGAGCAGCACCAATCACATTCCAATCCGCCGCAAACACGTCGATATAGCTCTGCACCGCCGGACCTTGCAGACCAAAGCTGAGATCGATCCAATCCTGCCCCTCAACAAGATAAACGTCGCCAATGTTGCGCCCCCCCGCCCAGACCTCGGCCAGATCGGCAATCACCATCTTGCGGTGATTGCGCAGGTTGAGATGGCCGTTTCCGACCCGATGCAGGAACGGCGAGAAATAGCGCACCTCGGCCCCAGCAGCACGCAATCGCTCCAATGCGGCTTTCGGGCGGTTCAAAGCACCCAGACGATCAAGGATCAGGCGAACCGCGACCCCTGCTTGCGAGCGTTTGATCAGCGCATCGAGGAAATCGCGGCCCGATGTATCGTCATCCAGAAGGTAAAAGGTGATATCCAGTCGGCTTTGTGCTTGCTCAATGGTATGAAACAGCGCGGCGCGGGCCTTTGCGGGTTCAAAATGCAAGACCAGATGATTGCCATCTGTAGCGGGAGGAATGCCGAATGCCTGCAATGCCTTTGCGACAAATTGCGGTGTGGGCGCGGCCTGACGCACCGGCCCAAACCCGATTGGCGGAAAACGGTCGCTTTGCTTGCGGAACCCCAGCGCCAGAAACACCGGGATCGCCACATAGGGCAGCAGCAGAATGAACAACAGCCAAGCCGCCGCCGATTGTGGCGAGCGGCTGCACCACGAAGAGCATCGCAACGCCGACCATCACGACACCCAGCACGATAAGGAAATGGGAAGCCAGCCAGATCACCGTATTGCCTCCGTACACACCCGCAAAGTTAAACTACTGAAATCGCCGTTGCCATCAAGCAGGACTCGGCGTGGCCCCGTCAGTCGCAACATGACCCCCCGCCGCGTCCCCGCAAGTCTGTGTTTCCAATAGGTACGAAAACGTGGTTTGCGCGTGAAGCTTATCTTCGCCGCGTGTTCCAGCTTGAATTCTCAGCAGACAATGCTATCAGCCGCTTGTTCGGATGCGGGCTGGGCGGTTGCGCCTGGTGACTGCAGCCAAACATGGAAGTGTGGCCGAGTGGTTTAAGGCTCTAGTCTTGAAAACTAGCGTAGGGGGAACCCTACCGTGGGTTCGAATCCCACCGCTTCCGCCAACCACAATCACAGGTTGAGTATCTCAGGATCCCAAGCGTAATTACCGCGTGATCTCCGATGGTTGCGCACGGGATTTGATCTCTGAGACGGCACCTTGCTCCCGGATTGCGCGCAAATCGGACGCCCGTCTCTGCGGCGCAAAAACGCGGTGCGGTTTGCAGTTTGGGGTTGTTTGAACTAGATTCCCAGGGCCTTAGCTTGCTCTTGCCAGTCTTGCGGCAGGGCATCTGCGCTGCATCGCCTGACCGGATTTCGATCCTGCTCGGTTCAAACCACATCGGTGCGAAAATGCAGTTCGAACAGGTCAATCCCGGCGTTTTTCTGACTTGGGAGGGTAATCACATCGACTGGACGGCGGGGGCTTATCGCAACAGCTTCGGCAAGCTTTCGGCATCAGTCACAGTCGGCCTGCCATTGGCGCGCTGGCAAAACGGCGAACTGTCAGCCTTTGCAGGCGTGGCGCTTTACCCCGGCGATGGCAGCACCTTTGCCGTCCATGCGGGCGATCTTGTCCCCATCGGAGGGCTGCAACTGCGCCAAGGCCACGCCTTTGTGCAAATCCTCCCAAGCGACGGCAGGACAGCCCGCGCCATCGTGACCTTTGGGGCGACGTTCGCGTTCGATCCACAGCGTTAGGAAATCCAGAAAATGACCGATCTCATCACTATAAACCCCGGTTCTGATCTCGTTTTTAACGCTGTGCTGACGGATGACGCAGGGGACCGCGAAAACGTGCTGCATCAGTTGGTGCCAATGCAGATGCTGGAGCTTTGGCAGAAGGGTGCCGCGTTCGTTTCAGCCGTCTATGCGCGGTCGTGGGCGATTAAGGAAATGGACCCCAGCAGCACCGATGTTGAAGACCCCGCTCTGTGCGGTGGTCGACGTCAATTGAATGAGGAGCAACCCTACATGTCTGCCAGCAACGCCAACCTAATTGAAAAACGCGAATGGTTACCGCAGATGATGGATCTCAGACTGACGGGTTTGCCTACTGTAGCGAGCTTTTCTGTGACTGAAGCAAATCTGCCATTCGCCTATTCGTCAATCGCTTTGCGAAAATATCGGCGGATCGCGGTGACATCGAGAATAGAAGGGTCAAGCCTTGTTCAGTCTTGAGTTCGAGCACAACGAGCTTGTCCAAACCGGAACGAGCAATAGTGGCGCTACCGCTGCTCAAGTGGATCGGTTGTCCGGGGATAAGCGTATCCCCCGGTGCCTGCCGCGCTTCAATCTTGGAAAGCAGGTGATTGGCGGAGGCGAGAACAGCCAAGCCAAATTGATTGGCAATGTGTTCGTCAAATGCGATGGCATAGTTGCTGCCGTCCTGAAGAACGACTTCGACATATGCCTCTTCGTCATTCGTCGAAGTCCCAATCCCTTGGATAGCAATCACCTTTCCACCCACAAGCTCAGTCATTCCCCGATTCCTCCCGGTTATAGTGTTTGCGCTAATGGATGATGGAGGGAAAGCTCGCACCCTGTCGAGTCGCTGGCTCTCCCACAAGCGGATCACGGGTGGCGCGATGTACTGGCTGACGCAGATCGTCGATGCTGGTTCTGTATTGTTCGTGTTTCTTACGTGGCGCTTTACCCAGGTGATGGCAGCACTTTTGCCGTCCATGCAGGCGATCTGCTTCCCATCGGTGGGCTGCAACTGCGGCAAGGCCACGCGTTCGTCCAGGTCATCCCCAGCGACGGCAGGACAGCCCGCGCCATCCTGACGTTTGGGCTGACTTTTCCGCTCGATTAGACCCGCGACGACAAGCGATACGAATGGCCTTTTAAGGAGGCCAGGGGGTGCGTCAACACCCTCCAGCACGGGGACTATCCGCCAAGACAAGCCCCGCCGACCAAGAGAACATTATGGCCGCTCCACCCCTCGAGAGGCGCGGCGAACTTGGGTCTATTCTACATGCCGGATCAAGAGATTCGTTGCTGCGCCTGTGCGCGGTTGCTATTTAAAATGCAGGCAGGGGCGCTGATTGGTGCCCTTTCCCTGAAATGCCCGCGCTGTCGGGCCTTCAATCACTTGAGGCCCCCGAGCCCGAACCCAGAGCGCCCAGCTGCGCCAAACCTGTTCGGAGCCGAACCTTGAAGCCAGTTACCCTCTCGCCGATCACACCCGTCCGCCCGGTAGCCCCATGGCAGGGTGGCGATGGAGCCATCGGATCAGGTGGCGGCGGTGGCGGTGCTGGCGTGACCGGCGGAGCCGGTGGCGCGGGCGGTCCGGGCTCGTTATGATCACCGCGATTTTCTAACGCCGCGCAGAGATTTCCGTCCGAAAGCTAGTGCGCCGCCGTCCAGAAGCTGGTGCCGCGCCACAGTTCCATCGAGGATGGCCCGCTGTAGATCCGGGGCAAGAAACGCCAAGGCGACGCGGGATCGGACGAGGCTGTCGGAAAAATTTTCGGCCTTTGCGATGCTGCTCAGGCTTTCGCCTTTGCGCAATCGGTTGGCCCAGCGATGCGCACGCGCAAGGTTCTGTTGCAGGACTGGGTCAGGCTGGGGTGCGACGGTGCCGGTGATCAGCCGGGTTTCCGCACCGCGACGACGGCGCTGAAAGGCCTGTTGAACACTCATCAGATCTGGGTTCAACGCTTCTGGATGAAGACTTAAACTCTGGGCCAAAGCCTCCCGGCTCAAATGTAAGATCATACTGCCGGCTGTGATGTGCACCTCCGAGATCAGCGGCCAGAGGTCTTCGCCCGCAGCAGCCTCCGAAAGCCTTCGCAAAGCGTCGGCGACAAGTCCCGCCGTGCTTGCCTCGGGGTGCAACAGCACATCGTGCTGCCTCGCCCGGGTGCGCAGATAACCACGCAGCGCGTCAAGCACCACAGCCTCCAAATGTGGTGCGGGCAAACGCCAACCGGTTGGGTCAGCCCCCTTGGTGATCAGGCGGCGGGAGATGTAATAGCGAAAGCGGCGGTTGTGGCGGTTGGTGTGACTGGGGGTCAGGCGATCACCGGTTTCGTCGAACAGCTTTGCCATAAGCGGGGCCGAGGGTTCGACAGAGTTTTGCGGCGCGGCGGCTGGTGAATCTGCATCTGTCACAAGTGTTGGTACACCGGCGCGCTGACGCTTGCGGGCTG
>JBKJTI010000213.1:0-4967 GCA_046590425.1 Cypionkella sp.
CTCGGCAAACCGTTCAAACAGGTAATAGCTGTCTTGGGGCCCGGGGGAGGCTTCGGGGTGGTATTGCACCGAAAACACCGGCTTGCCATCAAGCGCAATGCCGCAGTTAGAGCCGTCAAACAGCGAGACATGGGTTTCAGAAACGCCCTTTGGCAGGGTCTGGCTGTCAACCGTAAAGCCGTGGTTCATCGAGGTAATTTCGACTTTACCCGTCGTCAGATCCTTGACCGGATGGTTCGCGCCGTGGTGGCCGTGGTTCATCTTGACGGTGATCGCGCCCAAAGCCAGCGCAAGCATCTGATGGCCAAGGCAAATTCCGAACAGAGGCAGGTCTTTGGCTAACACACCCTGAATCATCGGCACGGCGTATTTGCCCGTAGCTGCCGGATCGCCGGGGCCGTTAGACAGAAACACGCCCTCAGGGTTCAGCGCGAGCACATCTTCAGCCGTCGCAGTCGCAGGCAGCACGGTCACTTCGCAGCCCGCCGAGGCCAAGCAGCGCAGGATGTTGCGCTTGGCGCCGTAGTCGATGGCGACGACGCGCAGGCCCGCACCTTCCCGCTTGGTATAGCCTTCCGGCCAAGCCCAAAGCTGCTCGTCCCAGCGGTAAGATTGCGTGCAGGACACGTCTTTCGCCAGATCAAGCCCCACCAAGCCCTTCCAAGCCCGGGCTTTCGCGACCAGCGCGCCGATGTCGAACTTTCCCTCGGGGTCATGCGCCAAGGCCACATGCGGCGCGCCTTGTTGGCGGATCGCGCGTGTCAGGCGGCGGGTGTCGATACCGCCGATGCCAATGCGGCCTTTCTGCGCCAGCCATGCTTGCAGATCGGCGGTCGAGCGCCAGTTTGACGGCTCGGTCGGATCCCACTTCACCACCATCCCGGCGGCAACTGGTGTGGCCGTCTCGTCATCTTCAACATTGACGCCAGTGTTGCCGATATGCGGGAAGGTAAAGGTGACGACCTGACTGGCATAGGACGGGTCGGTCATAATCTCTTGATAGCCGGTCATCGCGGTGTTGAACACCAGTTCCGCCACCGTCTCGCCCACCGCGCCAAAGCCGTGGCCATAAAACACCGAGCCATCGGAGAGCGCGATACAGGCGGTGGGGCGAGATTCGGAGGCGGTGGACATGGCAGGCTCCTGTCGGCAAAATCTGGCGGACACTAGTGGCAGGGGCTTGCAGGGTCAAGGGTTTGACGCAAAAGGATTCTAATGCAAGATCAAGGACTTGTGGTTTCGGCCTGTGGTTGCACGAAATCAGGTGGGGGTGTATGGTCTGCCAAAGTTTCAAGGAGTGCGGAACATGGAGTTGCGGGAGCGTCTGCTTGCGGCAGTCAAAGAGGCGATGAAGGCGAAACAGGCGGAACGGCTTTCGACGCTGCGCATGGTGTCTTCCGCGATCAAAGACCGCGAAATTGCCGCGCGTGGCGAGGGTGCAGAGGTCGGCGAGAACGACATTCTGACGCTGCTGGGCAAGATGGTGAAGCAACGCCAAGAATCCGCCAAGGCCTATGCTTTGGGCGGTCGGGCGGAGTTGGAAGCCAAAGAGCTGAACGAAATCAAAGTGCTGAATGAGTTCCTGCCGCAACAGGTGACGGGTGCTGATCTGGAGGCCGCGATTGCCGCAGCCGTGGCCGAAGCGGGGGCCACCAGCATTAAGGATATGGGCCGGGTGATGGCGGTGCTGAAGGCCAAGTATACCGGCATGATGGATTTTGGCGCGGTCGGTGCGCTGATCAAGGCGCAGCTCAGCTAGCGCGGTCTCAGCCGACAGGGGTGCAAATCTCGATCAGCGTGCCTTCGGGCGCGCGGACATAGGCAAGCTTCTGTCCCCAGAGCATCTCGGTGATCGGCTTGACTAGAACGGCACCGGCAGAGGTGGCGCGGACAAGGGCTGCAGCCACGTCATCGGTCTCAAATGCCAATTCGTACGACGGCTTGGCGGGCGGTTCGGTGGCCACGTCTTTGCCGATCGTGGCCATCAGAGCATGTGAGGAAAACGCAAGTTTGGTGGCCCCGGTGATCAACTCGCCATAATCGCCGCCTTCGTGAAGGAAACCGATCTCAAAGCCAAACGCGGCCTGGTAAAATTTCAGCGTCTCCGGCACCGAAGCGACATAGAGGATGGTGTAACGGTAGATCATGGCCGAACCCTTCTGTGCATGGCTGCGAGTGTGCCGTGACTAGCGCAGGGCGGCAAGCCGTTTGCGCAAATCAGCTTCCAGTGCCACACGGTCCTCGGGCGGCAGAAACGCCCCGAGTTCCACCTCGCGCCCGTTGCCCGTCAGGGTCAGGTAATCGGGCACAGGGCCTTTGGTTTTGTGCAGCGTAACGCGGACCCAATGCGGGTTGGCCTGCCACTCCTGACGGTTCCCGCGGGGGCCGTGGCGGGTCAGGGTAATCTCTGTGGCTGTGAGGGTCAGATCCTCAAGAATTTCGCCGTCTTTGTAGCTGCGGTTCAGCGCCCACCAGATGCCCGCGATAGCAGCAATCAGGAAGGGCAGGAGCGCCCAGAGGGTTGGCGAGCCGATCAGCACCAACAGCGGCAGGGCGATCAGCGCCGCCGTGCCACCAATAAACCAAACCATCCCGCGCCGGGGCAGCGAGCGGTAGGGCCAGAGATGCAGGCGTTGGATATTGTCGCCGGAAGGGGGGAGCCATTCGTAGGGCATTTAGGTTTTGCGCCACAGGAAAGTCTGGAGGAGGGCGGTGAGTGTGAGGAAGGTGAGAATGGCGAGGCCGACGTAGCTAAGCATCGCACCCGTAAAGTTGATCCTATTTGCCCACGCAAACCAGACTGGGTAGTCGACATAGCGGCGGGGCATGTAGGCTGTCGCTATAAGTGGTTGCAGGACAAATGCGGTGTAGCCAAGATGATGCATCCAAAATCCCGGTGCCATCAAGCGCAGGGTGAGCCTTTGAGCCAGTCTTGCGATAAGAGCCGTCAACGGCACGACGACGAGATAGCTGAGGCTGAGCCATTGCACATAATAGCCGTGGCTTAAGACATAGTAGGTATCCACATACGCTCTATTTTGATCCGCGGCGACTGCGCGCAGAGTGCTGTCAGTTTGCAGCCACTGGCTGACTGCCAGCAGCGTGATCGAAATAACGATTGCAATGATAGGAAGTGCATAAGCTGTCTTGGGCCTTAAGATCAGCCAAAGGCCAAGTGGAAGTCCAATCCAAGCGATAATCAGCAAGGCAAGAGTCATTGATGCGTTCCTAGCGGTAGGTTGAACCCCGCTTTACTTATGAAGAAGCCCCGCATCGCTGCGGGGCTTCTTTCATCTCTCACCGAACCTCAATGGCCGCGGTTGTGGTCCCAGTCGCTCTGCTTGGGAAGCTGCTCGAACGTGTGTTCGGGCGGCGGGCAGGGCAGGGTCCATTCCAGCGTGTCGGCGTATTCGTTCCAGTAGTTGTTCTGGGTGATTTTCTTGCCCCAGAGCAGCGAATAGAACATCACGCCGATGAAGAACACGAAAGACGCGAAAGACAGGAACGCCCCCATTGACGAGATATAGTTCCAGAAGGCGTAGGCCTCAGGGTAGTCGATGTAGCGGCGCGGCATGCCTTGGCGACCAAGGAAGTGCTGCGGGAAGAAGGTGACGTTCGAGCCGATGAACATCATGTAGAAGTGCAGCTTGCCTGCCCATTCCGGATATTCACGCCCCGACATCTTGCCGAACCAGAAGTAAATCCCGGCAAAGATCCCAAACACAGCACCCAAAGACATCACGTAATGGAAATGCGCGATGACGTAATAGGTGTCGTGATAGGCGCGGTCCACCGGGGCCTGCGAAAGCACGATACCGGTCACTCCACCAACGGTGAACAGGAACAAGAAGCCAAACGCCCAGAGCATCGGGGTTTTCATCTCAATCGAGCCGCCCCACATGGTGGCGATCCACGAGAAGATCTTGATGCCGGTCGGCACCGCGATCACCATCGTGGCCAGCATGAAGTAGCTCTGCTGGCTCAGCGACATGCCCACGGTATACATGTGGTGCGCCCAGACCACGAAGCCCAGCACGCCAATCGCGACCATCGCATACACCATCGGCAGGTAGCCGAAGATCGGCTTGCGCGAGAAGGTCGAAATCACTTGGCTAACGATGCCGAAGGCCGGGATCACGATGATATACACTTCCGGATGGCCGAAGAACCACAGGATGTGCTGATACAGGATCGGGTCACCGCCACCTGACGGATCAAAGAAGGTGGTCCCAAAATTGCGGTCGGTCAGCAACATGGTAATCGCGCCCGCCAGAACCGGCAGGGAAAGCAGGATCAGCCAAGCGGTGACGAAGATCGACCAGCCGAACAGCGGCACTTTGTGCAGGGTCATCCCCGGCGTACGCATGTTCAGGAAGGTGGTGATCATGTTGATCGCGCCCAGGATCGACGAGGCACCCGACAAGTGGACCGCGAAAATCGCGAGGTCCATCGAATAGCCGCTCTCACGGGTCGACAGCGGCGGATACAACACCCAGCCCACACCTGCACCAAGTTGGTCTTCACCACCCGGAGCGAACAAGGATGCGACGGCCAGCGAGGTGCCTGCCACATACATCCAGTAGGACAGGTTGTTCATCCGCGGGAACGCCATGTCCGGCGCGCCGATTTGCAGCGGCATGAAGTAGTTACCGAAACCGCCGAACAAAGCCGGGATCACCACGAAGAACATCATCAAGATGCCGTGCGCGGTGACGGTGGCGTTCCAGACATGGCCGTTCGGTGTACATTCACGGGCGGCATCCGCAGCAAAGCGCATCCCCTCCATGCACATATACTGCACACCCGGCTCCTTCAGTTCGAGCCGCATGTAGACCGTGAAGATCACCGATATCAGGCCGACAAGGCCCGAGGTGAACAGATAGAGGATCCCGATATCCTTATGGTTCGTCGACATGAACCAGCGCGTGAAAAAGCTGCGTTGCTCATGGTCGTGGCCATGGATGGCT
>JBKJTI010000316.1:0-92618 GCA_046590425.1 Cypionkella sp.
GCTGCCAGGATAGGATTGCGTAAAGGTCGCAAAGAGGTCCGCGGCGGCGCGAAAGTCACCTTGACCGAGCACCCCCTTGGCCCGGTCAAAATCGTTCTTTTCACCCATCGCCAATTCAGGCGCATCCGCGGCCGCTGTCGTATCGGTGCCGGCGGCCGGAGCCGGATCCGCCGCCACTGGCGCTGCCGCCGTATCGCCGCCCAGCACCGGCGTCTCGGGAATGTTCGACGGATCGCAGCCCTCGGTCGCCTCACACAGCCGGAACTCGATATCGCCGATCCGGTTGGTGCCATCGCTGATCACCCGGTTCAGCTTCAACTCGATTTCCTCGGCCTTGGCTGTCACCCGTGTCAGTTCCGCCTCCATCGCATCCATCCGCTGCAAAGCGTCGCCGCCCGCAGCCCCGGTCGCGGCCGCCCCCGATTGCACCAGTTCGGCCTTCAAGGCGTTGAACTGCGCCGACAACTGGCCCAACTCGGCCTTCAGATCGGCAAGGGTCTGCGCCTTGTCCTGCGCAAGCGCAGGTAAGGGCAACAGAGCAAGACACAGAACCAGCCAACGCATCACATCAGTCTCCGTTTCAGATCGGGGCCCGCCCTGCGGCAAGCCCCCCGTCCGTTTTTACTCGTCAGTTAAACCGCTAACTTAAGCCCCGGTTCCCATCGACAACACCGTCACAGCGCGACGGTTTTTCGAATAGCAGCCCTCGTCCGAACAGACCTCGATCGGGCGTTCCTTGCCGTAGGAAATCGTCCGCATCCGGCTGGCCGACACGCCTTGGCTGATCAGGAAATCCTGCACCGAAGCCGCACGACGCGCGCCAAGCGCCAAGTTATACTCGCGCGTGCCCTGCTCATCGGCGTGGCCTTCGATGATGATCGCGTAATCGCCGTTGGTCGCAAGCCAGCCCGCCTGCCCTGCCAGCACGCCACGCGCTTCCGCCGTCAAGGTCGACTGATCCACCGGGAACAGCACGCGGTCGCCGACCGATTGGTTGAAATAGGCAATCGAGCGCGGATCGCTCGGGTCGCCCAGACCGTTGGTGTTGATGCCACCGGTGCCCGCGCCGTTGTTCAGGCCACCAGCGCCATCGGCACCTTTGTAGCGGTCAGGGTTGTTACAGGCGGCCAGACCAAGGGCTGCGACCAGCAGAAGGGCTTTCGGAAGCAAAGTCATCATGGGTATCCTTTTCTTATGGGCTCGATTGCGCCCGTTATATCAGCTTTGCGCCGCCATGGGAATCGGCCCCGCGCGCGGAGGCGCGCTAACTTTCAAACCACAACGGCGCTTCAAGATTTACGGCAACATCGGCGACCAAGACGGATCAGACGCCGGGCCATCGGTTGTCACCCCTTTCAGATTGCGCCCCGACACATCGACAGACATCAAACCCGCCTGACCGCCCGCGCCCGCACCTTCGCGGGTGAACATGATCACCCGGCCATTCGGCGCCCAGGTCGGGCCTTCGTCCAGAAACGACGCCGTCAGCAGACGCTCTTCGCTGCCATCGGTCAGCATCGCGCCAATGTGGAAGCGGCCCTCGTTCTGCTTGGTGAAGGCGATCATATCGCCGCGCGGGCTCCATACCGGGGTCGAATACCGCCCCTTGCCGTTGGAAATCCGCACGCCTTCGCCGCCGCCCGCCCCCATCATATAGATCTGCTGGCTGCCCGAGCGATCAGATTCAAAAACGATCTGGCTGCCATCTGGGCTGAAGCTGGGCGAGGTTTCAATCGACGGCGCATTGGTCAACTGACTCATCGCCCCCGAGTTGATATCCATCGAATAAATATCGCTGTTGCCACCCTTTTCCAGAGAGAACACCACGGTATTGCCATCCGGGCTAAATCGGGGCGCGAAGGTCATCGTGCCGGGCACCTCGCCCAAGTTGCGGGTATTGAGCGACCCCACATCCATCAGATAGATCGCCGGAAAGCCCGAGGCATATGAGGTGAACAGGATGCGATCCCCATTCGGTGAAAAGCGCGGCGCCAGCACAATGCTGCTGCTGTCGGTCAGATATTTCACATTCGCGCCGTCATAATCCATCACGCCCAACCGCTTCTGGCGTTGGTTCTTCGGCCCACTCTCTGACACATACACGACGCGGCTGTCGAAATATGGGCCTTCCCCGGTGATCCGCGCATAAACCGCATCCGCCACCTTATGCGCCATCCGCCGCCAACTGCCCGGAGTGCCCGCAAATTGGAGTCCCTCGCCCAACGGCTGACCCGAGGCCACGTCGAACAGCCGGAACTTCACGACGATGCGATCCCCACCCGCCTGCACCGCCCCGGTGATCAGCGCTTGGGTGTTGATCGCCTGCCAATCCGGGTAAGAAATCGGCGCATCGAACGAGGTCACGCGGCTGATGTAGGCATCCTTCGGCGTCTCAATAAACAGCCCCGTGCCAGCAAGGTCCGCCGCAACCACGCGCGAGATGTCAGCCGCAAGACCACCAGCCCCGCCCTCATCAATGAAATCCGGCACCGCGAAGGGCATCGGTTCGATCACGCCATCCACAAATGGGTCCAGCGTTAATTCCGCATGGGCCGGAGCGACGATCATACCGGAAAGCCCGATCAGCAGGGCAGCGGTCAGAGATTTGAATGGTGTCATCTTATCCTCGTTTTGCACGGGCGATTTAGCTGGCCTGCTCTGGCCTTGTTCTTCTGTCGGGTCTGCATGGGTTTTGCAGGGGAAACTTTGTGAAATCATCTCAGACGCAGCCCCGATGGGTCGAAGGTCATGTTGATCACGTTCCACTCGCTGTATTTGGCCGGGTCAAGATCGTAGCCCGGTTTGCCACTGCAGCCGTTGACGCCCCGGATCACCGCACGGCGCGCTGCTTCAAACGCCTGCTGCGCAGCCGCCGAGTCGCCGCCTTCAAAACCAGTCATTTCGATACCGCCTTCGCGCGGTTTGCCCTCTTCAGTCATTTCCACCCGCATGGTCACTTTGACCCGCGTTGCGGCGGTAGAGAGGCTGCCAATGTTCCAGCACTTGTCGATGGCGACACGGATGCCCTCCTTCTCACCCGCCGTCATCGGTGGGCCTTCGGGAATATCGGTCTGCCCGCCATCGGTCGCAGGCGCATCCGAGGCCGCATCGGCCAATGCCGCGTCAATCGCCGCCTGATCGGTTGCCGCCTGCGCATCGGCGTTTTCTTGGGCTTCCTTGGCCGCCTTTTCATCCGCCTCGGCTTGCTTTTCAGCCTCGGCTTTAGCATCCGCCTCGGCTTGCGCGTCAATCGCGACCTGTGGGTCTTCCGTCGGCGTCTCAACCACAGGCTTATCCGGCCGGGTGCGTGGAGGGCGACTGGCCGCTGCGGGCAGATCTGGCGCGTCAGAAGGCTCTGCTTCCGGCACGATGGCCGAGGCGCTGTCCTCCGGCGCTGCGGCTGGTTTTGGTTCCTCGACCACCTGCTGATCTGTCGGCTGATCCGTCACCTCCGGCGTGGCTGTATCAGCCACTTCCGGGGTTTTCTCGGGGCTGACCACGGGCGTATCGGTGATCCTGGTCGCAGGCCGGGGCTTTGGCTTCACGTTACTCAAAGGCATCGCAACAGCCTGTTCTTCCTCGGCGATCGGCGCGACCACAGGTGGCGCTTCATTCGGCTGCGGATCTTCGGCCACCGGAATATCCGGCGAGGGCTGCGCAGGTTCAACCGGAGCAGGTTCCGCCACCACAACCTCAGGCTCCACCGGAGCAGGCGCTTCGACCTGCGGCTTTGGCGGCGGAGCCTTGGCAGGTTTCACCTCGGGCACCTCGGCGGGCGGTTTTTCCGACTTCGCCGCCGCATCCTGCAACGCCTTTAAATCCGATTCCGACACCATCGAGACCTGCACCGACTCCGGCGGTGGCAGCTCACGCGGGGCAAACAGCCAGTCGCCGAACACCACCCAAGTGATGACGACCGCATGACCGATACCCGAAAGGATCTGGCTCTTGTCCATCGCGCGCTAGTTGCCGTCCATCTTCGGCCCGCCCGCATCGGTCACAAGCCCAATATTGCTGAACCCACCTGCCGACAGCGCCCCCATCACTTCCGCCACGCGGGTATAGGGAAGTGCCCCATCAGCCCGCAGGAAAATCTTGTCGGATTTGCGCTGCGAGGCAATCGCTTGCAACTTGGCGATCAGATCGGCGTCCGCGACTTCCGAGGTCTGGATCATCAAAACCCCCTCCTTGGTGATCGACACCGTCAAAGGCTCCTCTTGCTCGGTCGGCAAACTGGCCGCCGCCGTCTTCGGCAACTCCAACGGCACCCCAACCGTCAGCATCGGCGCTGTCACCATGAAGATGATCAGCAGCACCAGCATCACGTCGACGAACGGCGTGATGTTGATATCGGCCATCGCCGCCGAGGATCCCCTGCGCCGCCTGCGGCCACCGCCACCGGATTTCTTGACCACACCCGCAGCCATATCAGGCGTCCAACTGGCGCGACAGGATCGTCGCAAACTCATCCGCAAACGCCTCGTAGCCCGAGGTGATATGCTCGCTATCCGCATTGAGTTTGTTATAGAAAATAACCGCCGGGATAGCCGCAACCAGACCAATCCCGGTTGCCATCAAAGCCTCGGCAATCCCCGGAGCAACCGTCGCAAGGTCAGTGTTCTTCGTCGCTGCAATCTGGGTAAAGGCGTGCATGATGCCGTAGACCGTGCCGAACAGCCCGATGAACGGCGCTGTCGCCCCCACCGTGGCCAAGAACGACAGACCCTTGTTCAACACCCCGGCCTCGCGCGCAATCGCCACGTCCATCGCACGGTCAATCCGCGCCTGCGCGCCCGCAATCAGCCCTCCATCCTGACGGTGACTCCGTCGCCACTCCAGCATCCCGGCGGCAAAAATCTTCTCAGACGGTCCCTGCGGATCAGCGCCGATCTTCTCGAACAGCCCGTCCAAAGGCTCGCCCGACCAGAATTCGCGGTCAAACACCGTCGCCTCACCGCGCGATTTGCGGAACAGGATGTGCTTTTGAATGATGATCGACCATGACCAGAACGACATCACGATCAGACACACCATCACCAGCTTTACCGTGAGGGTAGCGCGGAAAAATAGGGCGAGCATAGAGAAATCAATCTCTTGCGCCATGCCAACGGCTTCAGTGTTCATTATGCCTGCTCTTGTTATCGGGGCTCTTTGGCCGCTTATTGCCCTAATTCTAACAAGAATTGAACCCGATTGCCAACACAATGGCGCGATCCAAGCAACAAACCGCCCCGAAAGCCGGTTTTCGTGAACGGGCGCGGAAACGATGGGCGCAGAATTAATGCCGCTGCGGCAACAGCTTGGCGCGAATATCCGCTGGAATACGTGCAGGCAGACCCGCGTCGGTCAGACACACCAGTGTAACCAAAGCCACGAACAGCCGCTCGGCACCCCGCAGAACCTGCTGGCTCAATTCAATCCGGGCTCCCGTCACTGCCAGACATTCGGTTATCACCTGCAATGCGTCATCAAACCGCGCGGGCCGCAGATAATCCGCCTCCACCCGCCGCACCGCAAACACCACGCCCTGCGCCGCCTTCAACGCCACCTGATCCACGCCCAAACTCCGCACCCATTCCGACCGCCCGCGCTCGATGAACTTCAGATAATTGGCGTAATAAACGATGCCCGCCAGATCGGTGTCTTCATAATACACCCGCAAATCAAACTGATGCATCTTGTCCCCCCAGCCGCGCAATCTCGGCGGCCTCACTCAGCATCGCCGCCTGCCCCTTCGGCGTCAAAGCGTAAATCCCGGTGGAGACCCGCTCGAACCAGCCATAATGATCCGCGCGCATCAACACGGCGGCCCGCGCTACGCCCGTAGCCTTCGCCACCTCAGACGCCTTCATCTCCCCCGCAGCCAAGCTGGCCAAACACCGCAACGCATCCTGCCGATACGCCGTCACCCGCTTGATCCCGGTGGTTCCACCCAAATTCGGATCGCCCACCCGCCGCTCAAATTCCCGCAACAGCCGCCCCGCCCGCAGAGTATTCTTGCGCGGGCTATACGGCCCCGGATCGAGATGCGCCTCCACATGCCCCGGCTTGACAGCCAATAGCCCCAGCCCCAACCGTCGGCACAATGCCACAATATCCTTATACCGCAGCTTCCAGCCCTTTTCCGTCACCGGAACCGCCAGATAGACATCGTCAAACAACGCCTGCCGCGCCACGCCTTGCATCACCAGGGCCAGCGAAAACGACAGCTTCATTTCCACCACAACCGCAGGCTCCTGGCCCCGCCGCGCCAGAATATCGCAAGCCCCAACCTCACCCTTCACCACATATCCTTGAGCCTCCAGATAGGCCTTCAAGTCTGGGTAAAGATCAGCCTCTTTCACAGCCTGGCCGCCAGCCGGAACGCGTGCGACGTATCCCGCGCCACCACCGGCATATGCCGCGCATAGCCCGCCCGGATGATCCCCGCCACATCGGGCCGCAAGATCACCTGACCGCCGATCAGTGCCAGCGGCGACACTTCCGCAAAGGCCATGTCCGACCAGAGACAAATTACCTGCGCCGCCTGCGCCAAAGCCAAATCCTCTGCCGCAATCGCTTGCAAATGATCATCCATCCGCAAGAACACAAACGCCGCCTTGATCGCACCATCCGGGTCAAAGCGGAAAAACCGATATTGATTGGCCCCCGCCTGCTCCAATCGCGCGCAGAGTGGCGCCAAATCCGGCACCAGCCGCTCAAGATTAGGAACCTGCGGCAACTCCGCCCAATCCCGAAAGAGAAACACCATCAGATTCGCGCCAAGTTCCGGGTCATGCTCGGCCATCTTATGCCCGGCGAGCGTCACAACCGCCTCAATCGCGCCCTTCATCACGCTTAAAGTCGTATCCTCGACCCCAAACACCACCGGCACAATCGGCCGGCCCCAACGCGCGAACAGATAGCTGCCATCGCTGCGGGTGAAAAACATCTGAACCTGTTCGGGTGTCATAGCGGCCTCCATCTTACGCCCCCCGGATAGCGCGGCTCGGGCGCAGGCTCAATCCTGTGACGCTGATCTGCCTGAACCCTGCGCCTCCGGCTAAGCGGAATTGTAAATTCCGCTCTGGATATTTGAGCACAGAGGATGACCGAAGAGCCTCAATCTGCCCATTTCGCATTGGCCTAAATATCCCCGCCGGAGGCGCTGAGGCATCCATCAGCGCCCTGCGTCAAAGCTTAACAATTTATGAACAAGGCACCGATAACCCCTTGATTTTTCATAACTCAAGCCCCTGTCCACGCGTGGACACTAGCCTTCAAACAAATCCGCCTGCCCCGGGGGCCGAGGCGCCTCCAGCCCCAAATGCCGCCAAGCCCGAGCTGCCAACATCCGCCCCCTCGGGGTCCGCTGCAACAATCCCTGCTGGAGAAGATAAGGCTCAATCACCTCCTCCACCGCATCCCGCGCCTCAGAAAGCGCCGCCGCAATCGTCTCGACCCCCACCGGCCCGCCCCCATAATGCTCGGCCAGCAACATCAGATAGCGCCGGTCCGCGCCATCCAGCCCGATCTCATCCACCCCGAGCCGGGTCAGGGCCCGATCCGCAATCGCCCTCGTCAGCCGCCCATCGCCTTCAACGGTCACGAAATCCACAACCCGCCGCAGCAACCGCCCCGCGATCCGAGGCGTGCCCCGCGCCCGTTTGGCAATTTCCCGCGTCCCTTCCGGGTCCGACTGTATCCCCAGCAACCGCGCGCCACGGGTGACGATCAGATCCAGCTCATCCTCGGTATAAAACTGCAACCGCGTCGGGATGCCGAACCGATCCCGCAGCGGCGTGGTCAGCAACCCCAACCGAGTCGTCGCCCCCACCAGCGTGAACGGCTGCAACTCAATCCGCACGGTGCGCGCCGCAGGGCCTTCCCCGATCACCAGATCCAGCGCGAAATCCTCCATTGCCGGATACAACACTTCTTCGACCACCGGGGAAAGCCGATGAATCTCGTCGATAAACAGCACATCGCGCGGTTCCAGATTGGTCAGGATCGCCGCGAGATCGCCGGGTTTCGCCAGCACCGGGCCAGAAGTCATCCGAAACCCCACCCCCAACTCGCGCGCCATGATCTGCGCCAGCGTGGTTTTGCCCAGGCCCGGAGGGCCGTGGAACAAGGTGTGATCCATCGACTCGCCACGGATTTTGGCGGATTCGATGAACACCCGCAGGTTGGCGCGGACCTCTTGCTGGCCAACGAAATCTTCCAGCACCTGCGGGCGCAGGGCGCGGTCAAGGTCTTCCGGCAATGCTTCGGGGCGCAGATCAGGGTCAGGTTGCATCAGCGCGCCTTCGGAGCCAGCAGCTTCAACGCCGCCCGGATCAGGCTCGCGGTGTCAGCCTCAGGCTGGTCAACCGCCACTGTCGAGATCGCCTGTGCGGCCTCGCCATGAGCATAGCCCAAATTCACTAGCGCCGACAACGCATCCGCGGTGAACCCCGCACGATTTTGCGCAGCCGAAGGCGCGGCAAGCTTGCGCGGTGCCATCGGCGTCACAGGTTCCAGCACGCTCTCATCCGCCTCAGCCGCCACCGCGAGATTTGCCCCCATCGCCATGACCTGCGGCGCTTTCGATTTCAGCTCCAGAATAACCCGCTGCGCCAGCTTCGGGCCGACCCCCGGCGCTGCCTGAATCGCCCGCTGATCGCCCAAAGTCAGAGCCCGCGCCACGCCATCGGCTCCCAAGGTGCCCATGATTGCCATCGCGGCCTTAGCCCCCACTCCTTGTACGGTGGTCAGCAACTTGTGCCATTCCTTATCCAGAAGCGATGCGAATCCAAACAGTTGCAGCAAATCCTCGCGCACCAGCAGGTCGGTATATAACGACACCGCTTCGCCGACTGAGGGCATCGCGGCCAAGGTGCGGTCATTGACATAGACGATATAGCCAACGCCACGCACGTCGATCAGCACCTGATCGCTGCCGCGCCAATCCAGCCGCCCCGAGAGTTTGCCGATCATCCAACCGCCCTTTTCATTGCCGCCTGCAAACGGCCCGCCGATTGCAGATGATGCGCGTGGCAGATCGCGATGGCCAGCGCGTCCGCCGCATCGGGCCCTGAGATTTTTACGCCGGGCAGTTGCACCCGCACCATGTGTTCAACCTGACCCTTGTCTGCATGCCCGACGCCGACCACGGTTTTCTTCACTGCATTCGGCGCATATTCCCCCACGCTCAAGCCAAACTGCGCGGGCACCAGCAAGGCAATCCCGCGCGCTTGGCCCAGTTTCAGCGTCGCCACGGCATCCTTGTTGACGAACGTATGTTCGACCGCCGCCGCATCGGGGGCATATTGGCGCAAAACCTCGGTCAGTTGGGTGTGCAGCGACACCAGTCGCAGCGCCAGATCACCGATCTCGTCACCGGGGGCCGAGTGGCAGATGCCATTGGCGACATGGGAAAGCTTCGAGCCCACCACATCAATCACCCCCCAGCCGAGGTTGCGCAAACCGGGGTCGATTCCCAAAACCCGCATCCCCGCCCCTTTTTCTTCTGTTCTTGCGCAGATTTTCTGCTTTCGTCGGAATTAGCACGAAAAGAGAACATCCGCCAAGGGGCAAATAAATCTTGCTGCCGCTACAACCCATGATTATGCAGTCGCAGCAAAACGACATCCCGCGCACGAAAAACGACTAAATCCATCGCTTTTTGCAAAACGCCTATAAATTAACGAAATATTTGTGGAGGATGGCTATGCAATGGGCGCAATGCAGACATGCTAGCGCCCCCATTGCTTCGCATATGCAGCATAGCTAGATAGGCCTCACCGGAAGCAAGGTGCAGGCCGGAGATATAAGTTTGTAAAGGATAACCGCTATGGCCGCCTATGAGTCGTCCCGTGCGGCGCCGTTTGGTGCCATCTCGATTTTCCGTTCTGTTCAGTTCGTCTCGACGTTCGCGAACAGCTTCGCTGCTTGGAATGATGCACGCATCACGCGTCGCGCTCTGGGCAAACTGTCTGACCGTGAGCTTGATGATATCGGTCTGTGCCGTGGTGATGTGGAATTGATTGGTCGCTAATCGCGCCTGATCTTATCGGATGTAAAAAGGGTCGGTGCCTGCTGGGCATCGGCCCTTTGCGTTTGTGGCATCGTTCAAATGAAAACGCAGGCAAGGCCGCCGTGGCCCGCCTGCTTTGGTGCTAAAAATGCCTCGCTAAAATGCGGGCTATTTGAATACCTTCAAGCCTTCGCTGATCTTGCCGGCAACAAACACCGTCGCCGGTTCTGCCTGCATCAGCCAACCGCCAAGCCGATCAAAGCCCTCGCCCACCATCAACGCCTGCACGCGCTGATCATAGGCTTTCCCGCCAACCGACTGATAAATCATGCTCTTCAGGCCAATGCCTGCGCAAAGCACCATGATCATCGGCATCAGCCAAGACCGGCGTTTACGGGCAGGAGGGTTGAAGTAGGAACGCCCGAGGGTTCCGGCGGCATCAAAGCCATAACCTTTGGCGCGCTTTTTCTCAAAGCGCGCGACATTATTGTAAAAATCTACAAGGTTCGGGTCGGCCATCCGAATAACTCCGTATTCACTGGCCCCCGCCTATGTATCCATTAGCCGCAAACTATGGCAAAATTTGGGCAATACGAAATAGTTGCCGTCATTTCGCCGTTAATCTTGTGCTAACTGTCTTAGTTCCGCCGCATCACCAGACAAGACCACTCGCCCAGATCTTCACGGGCTTCCGGCGTGAAGCCATTGCCGACATAGGCGGCGGTAATGGCCTCGGCCTGCACCACCAGCAGCCCTGACAGGATGATCAGGCCATTTTGCGCCAGATGCTTGGCCATATCCGGGGCAAGTTCCACCAGTGGGCCTTTCAGGATATTGGCGAAGACCAGATGATAGGGCGCGGCTTCGGCCAGACGCGGATGCGCGAAGCCTGCCGCTTCCATCGTCTCGATCCGGCCCTGCATGTTGTTGATTGCGACATTGGCTTCGGCGACATCCACCGCGACCTCATCAATATCGGACGCGATCACCAGCGCATCGGGCAGCACGGCGGCAGCGGCAAGCGCGAGAACAGCGGTACCGCAGCCGATGTCGGCGACCTTCGCGGGTCGGAAGCCTTCACCGTACAGCCGATCAAAGGCGCGCAGGCAGCCCAGCGTGGTGCCATGATGGCCGGTGCCGAAGGCCACCGTGGCCTCGATTTGCAGCGCGATCTTGTCCGCGGGCACCTTGTCGGCATCATGACTGCCATAGACAAAGAAACGCCCCGCCTCAACCGGCGAGAGTTCGCGGCGCACCTTGGCGACCCAGTCGATCTCGGGCAGTTCCGACAGAGCAAAGGGTTTGGCATCGAACGCCATCGCCAACAGCTCGAGCACGGCCTCTGACGGGGCCTCAAGGAAATATGCGCCGACCTCCCACAGGCCTGAATCGTCCTCGATCTCGAACACGCCAACCCCGGTGGGTTCTGGCTTCATCTTTTCGATGGCTTCGGCCAAAGCATTGGCGGCGTCTTCGCCCATCAGGGTGGTCAAAGCGGTATAGGTGGGCATGGGTTCGTCCGTATTGGGGCAAGGCGTGTCAGGCAGATGCGGTCAGCCCTAAGCGATGGCACAGCGGCAAGCAAGGTGTTTGGCGGCAGGCTTGACATGTGGTCAAGCATATTGACCGATGCAAGCCGTTGCCCGCAGACTGTCGCGATCAGATTTGCGGGGGCGAAATGAGCGAGAAGATCGAAGTGCAGAACGTCGGGCAGCCAGGCAAGACTTATCGCGTCGATGCCGCCAAATACGCCGAGATGCGCCAAGCCATGCTGGCGGTGCTGCCCGATCAGCCACCGGGGATGACACTGGCCGATGTGATTGAGCGTGTTGCAGCGCATCTGTCCGAGGCGCAGTTTCCCGGCGGAGCCACCGCGGGATGGTGGATGAAATGCGTGCAGCTTGACCTGGAGGCGAAGGCCATCATCACCCGCACCCCCAAGCCGGTGCGGCTGTGGCGCTGCAAAGCGTCGGGTTAAGCGGACCGCGTCAGTAAAAGCTCTGCGGGTCAATGTCGATGGAAAGCCGCAGGTTGTTCGGCAGTTTGAACTGCGCCACCCATTCGGCAATCGCAGCCTGCAACGGTGCGGTTTTCTCGGCCTTGATCAGCAACCGCACCCGATGCCGCCCCCGCACCCGCGCCACCGGGGCAGGTGCTGGCCCATAGACCTGCGCACCGATTTTGCGCAACGGCCCATCGCGGCGGGCGAGTTCTGCGCCGAACTCAAACACTTGTGCGACATCGGGGGACGACAGGATGATGCCCGCCATCCGCCCATAAGGCGGCACGCCTGCCATTCGCCGCTCGGTGGCTTCGGCGCGCCAAAACGCTTCTTCATCGCCACCCAGAATCGCGCGGATCACCGGATGCTCGGGCTGAAACGTCTGCAACAGCGCTGTGCCGGGTTTATCTGCCCGCCCCGCACGGCCTGCCACCTGCCGCATCAGCTGAAACGTCCGCTCTGCCGCGCGCAAATCGCTGCCTTGCAAGCCCAGATCGGCATCAATCACCCCCACCAAAGTCAGCAGCGGAAAATTATGCCCCTTCGCCACAATCTGCGTGCCGATGATGATATCCGCAGCCCCCTCGGCAATCGCCACGATCTGCTCTTTCAGCGCGCGGGCCGAGCCGAACAGATCCGACGACAACACCGCCACACGGGCATCGGGGAACAACGCCACCACTTCCTCGGCCAGCCGCTCCACACCCGGACCAACCGGAGCCATCTTGCCCTCCACCTTGCAGGCTGGACATTCGGTCGGAATTGGTTTGATTGCGCCGCATTGATGGCACTGCAAACGGTTCAGAAACCGATGCTCGACCATTCGCGCATCGCAATCGTCGCAGCCAACCTGATGGCCACAGGCGCGGCACAGGGTAATCGGCGCAAAGCCGCGACGGTTCAGGAACAGCAGCGACTGTTCTTTCCGTTCGATCCGCACCTTCACTTCCGCCGCGAGCTTCGGCGAAATCCACGCATTTGAGGCCAGCTTTTGGGCACGCATATCAATCGCTTGCATATCCGGCAGTTCCGCCGCGCCAAACCGCGCGCCTAGGTTCACACGGCCGTACTTCCCCGCCTCAACATTCGCCCAAGTCTCCAGACACGGCGTGGCAGATGCCAATACAATCGGCGCCCCCACAATCGCCGCCCGCAACACCGCCATATCGCGGGCGTTATAGAACACGCCTTCTTCCTGTTTATACGAGGTGTCGTGTTCTTCATCGACCACGATCAGCCCCAGATCGCGGAACGGCAGGAACAACGCCGAACGCGCGCCCACCACAAAGCTGGCTTCGCCCTGCGCCACCATCCGCCACAAACGCCGTCGCTCGGTCATCGTGACGCCAGAATGCCACTCCGCAGGCCGCGCCCCAAACCGCGCCTGCACCCGCGTCAGGAAATCCGCCGTCAGCGAAATCTCGGGCAACAGCACCAACGCCTGCCGACCCTTGCGCAGACATTCCGCCACAGCCTCCAGATACACTTCCGTTTTCCCAGACCCCGTGACGCCCTTAAGCAAAGTCCCCGAATAGCCCCCCTGCGCGACCAAGGCGACCAGAGCATCCCCGGCCGCAACCTGATCCCCCGCCAGCCGCGTGTTCGTCACCGGATTGAGCGGCGGATAAGGCAGATCGCGCGGCGCGTCTTGCTCCAGCACCACGCCCAGCTTCACCAGCCCTTTGACAACCGAAGGCCCGCAAGCGGCCTCCTCGGCCAGTTCCCCCAGAGTCACCGGAGCACTTCCAAACCGCCGCAACGCCTCGACCACCCGAAACCGCGCCTCTGTCATCTGGTTCGGGATCGCTGGCCCCAAAACATAGGTTTTCCGCATCGAGGGCGGATCGCCCAACCCCGGCGCGCGGGTCGCCAGCCGCAGCATCGCGGCCATCGGCGTCAGCGTATATTCCGCCGCCCGCGTCAGAAAGCTGCGCAACTCGGCCCGCATGGGTGCGGCATCCAGCGCGCGGTAGATGCTGCGAATACGCGCCGGATCAAACTTGCCCTCACCCGGCCCCCAGACCACACCGATAACCTTGCGCGGGCCAAGTGGCACCTCGACGAAATCGCCATCTCCACAACCGCCCTCGGGTGCTTTATAATCAAGCAGACGGCCCAAGGGCTCGGTGGTCAGCACGCCGACCAAATCCCCCGCCTGATAGAACCGCTCGACCACCATCCACCCTTTTCTTTTCGCTCATTTGGGGTAAACCCCCGCCCAAGCAGTCGCAACCCACCCTGAGGATACGCCGATGAAATTCTTCGTAGATACCGCCGATGTCGCCGCCATCAAGGAGTTGAACGATCTGGGTATGGTGGATGGTGTCACCACCAACCCCTCGATCATCTTGAAATCCGGCCGCGATATTCTGGAAGTCACCCGTGAGATATGTTCCATCGTCTCTGGCCCGGTCTCCGCCGAAGTGGTGGCGCTGGATGCCGAGACCATGATCTCTGAAGGCCGCAAACTGGCCGAAATCGCGCCGAACATCACCGTCAAAGTGCCATTGACCTGGGACGGTTTGAAAGCCTGTAAGGTACTGTCCGGCGAAGGTAAAATGGTCAACGTCACCCTGTGTTTCAGCGTCAACCAGGCCCTGATCGCCGCCAAAGCCGGGGCGACCTTCATCTCGCCTTTCATTGGCCGTCTGGATGATATCAACCTTGATGGCGTCGAGCTGATCTCGGACATCCGCCAAGTCTATGACAACTACGGCTTTGAGACCCAAATCCTCGCCGCCTCGATCCGCACGGTGAACCATGTCACCCAATGCGCGCTGGTCGGCGCCGACGTAATCACGGCCCCGCCCGCTGTGATCAAAGCTCTGGCCAACCACCCGCTGACCGATGCGGGCCTTGCGCAGTTTTCAAAAGACTGGGCGAAAACCGGGCAGAAGATTCTGTAACGCTATCAGGGATTGGGCCGTCATTGCTGGCGGCCCAGCTTACCTAATTTTCAAACGGGCAGTTCGGGCCGTTCAGCTTGGCAAAGATGAGGTTTACTGCCTGATCGAGTACCGCCTCTGGCAGCAGAAACAGCCGCCCGTCTCTTGTTTCTAAGGCGCTAACATCCGTTAAAGCGGCTCGCCCCTCGCCGACTCCGGCAATGATGGCGACATAGCCAATCGTCTTTGGCTCGCCCCAATGGCTCCATTCCATGCCTTTCAGCGAAGTGATCGGTTTGCCTTTCTCGGCAAAGGCCTCAATCCTTCGGACAAAGTTTTCCCCAACCCGCTGCGTGCAGCCCTCACCCCCGCCAAAAATGGCTTTGTTCTCCTTGAGACCGGCGGCAAGACCTTCCTCAGAATAGTGCATCACACTTGTTGCAGCCATAAGGTAGGGACCATTCCCGCGTGGCGGGCCATCCGGTGTCCCAACGCAACCCATCAAAAAAAGTACAGCAAGCCACCACCCAATCCACATAGTATCCCCCAGCAATTTAACCGAGCGTAGCAGAGACCCACGCCCGCCGTCAAAACAGTGGCACCTCCGCGCCGAAGCATGTTAAACGGTTGGAAAATGTAAACCCGCCGAAATAGCGGGAATTTGAGGCGAATACGCATGATCGACCAAGAGCTGCGCGACAAAATCCTCGCGGAACCTGAGGTTCTGCTGGAAGACCGCGATGTGATGAACGCCCTGATTGGCGCGAATGAGCGGTTGATGGGCAGCAATATCGTCGATCTGCGCGGCATCGCGATGGAACGGCTTGAGGGGCGGCTTGATCGCCTGGAAGACACCCACCGCACCGTCATAGCAGCCGCTTACGAAAATCTTGCCGGCACCAACCAAGTGCACCGCGCCATCCTGCAAATGATGGACCCGCTGAGCTTCGAAGATTTCCTGAAAACCCTCGCCTCGGATGTCGCGGGCACCCTGCGCGTCGATTGTGTGCGCCTGGTGCTGGAATCGGTGCAGGATGCCGAAGACCCGGCTTTGCGCAAGCTGGGTGATGTGCTTTATGTCGCAGGGCCAGGCTTTGTCAGTGAATATATCTCGGGCGGGCGCAATGTGCCGCTGCGGCCCGTTGTGCTGCGGCAGGTGCTGCCACAGTCGGATGCTTTATATGGTGAACGCGCAGGCTGGATCCGGTCAGAAGCGCTGATGAAGCTCGATTTCGGCAAGGGCCGTTTGCCGGGGATGCTGGTTTTGGGCGCGGAAGACCCGCATCAATTCAAGCCCACCCATGGCACCGATCTGTTGGCGTTTTTCGCGGGCGTGTTTGAGCGGACGATGCGCCGCTGGCTGTCGTGAACAGCCTTTCCATCCCTCCCGCACAGCGCGATGCGCTGGCGCGCTGGCTGGATCATCTGCGGGCTTTGGATGCAGCCGCCACCAACACGCTGACCGCCTATGCCCATGATGTCACAGGGTTTCTGGCCTTTCTGGCAGGCCATCATGGCGAGGCAGAGGGCCTTGGCGCGGTGGCGAAAATAGATCAATCCGACCTGCGCGCTTGGATGGCGCATGAACGCGGGCGCGGTGTGGCCGCGCGCAGTCTGGCCCGCGAACTCTCTGCCGTGAAGAACTTCGTCGCATGGGTGGCGGACCGCGAAGGCGTCGATGCCAGCGCGGTGCTGTCGGCCCGCGGCCCGAAATTCCGCCGCAAACTGCCGCGCCCGCTGACTGTCGATGGCGCGCGCAACATGATCTCCCAAGTCGGCGAGCAGGCTCGCGAGGATTGGATCGCCGCCCGCGATATCGCGGTGCTGACGCTGCTCTACGGCTGTGGTTTGCGGATTTCCGAGGCTTTGGGGCTGACCGGGGCCGCGCATCCGTTGCCCGACACCCTGCGCATCCTTGGCAAAGGTGGCAAAGAGCGCCTGGTCCCCACCCTGCCCGCCGCACGCGACGCTCTCGCACACTACGCCCGCCTTTGCCCCTATGATTTGACCCGCAGCGAGCCCTTGTTTCGCGGCGCGCGCGGCGGCGCGCTCAACCCGCGCCTGATCGCCTTGGTGATGGAAAAAGCCCGGATGCAGCTTGGCCTTCCCGCCAGTGCCACCCCCCATGCGATGCGCCACAGCTTTGCCACGCATCTGCTTTCGGCAGGCGGAGACCTGCGCGCCATTCAGGAATTGCTTGGCCATGCTTCCCTGTCCACCACCCAAGCCTATACTGCCGTTGATGCCGCCCGCCTGATGGAAGTCTACGAAAAAGCGCATCCCCGCGCCTGATCTACACCCAACCCTTGCCCCGAATCCCGATTTGAGCGATCACAACGCATGGATATTCGACTAAAAGCCCTTTCCGTCCACCTGCTGACCGCCACCGGCGCGGTGCTTTCGATGTTTGCGATGCTCGCGGCGGTTGAGGGGAACTGGCGGGTGATGTTCCTGTGGCTGGTGGTCGCGCTGATCGTCGATGGCATCGACGGCCCGCTTGCACGGCGCTACGACACCCCCAACAACTTTCCGATCTATGACGGGGTGTTGATGGACCTGATCGTCGACTATCTGACCTATGTGTTCATCCCGGCTTATGCCTTGTTCAAATCCGGCATGCTGGATGGTTGGACCGGCTGGCTTGCGATCATCGCAATCTGCTACGGATCAGTGATCTATTTCGCCGATACCCGCATGAAAACCAAGGATAAATCCTTCTCAGGCTTTCCAGCTTGCTGGAACATGGTGGTGCTGGTGCTGTTCGCGGTGGCACCCTCGCAATGGGTGATCCTGATCGCAGTGATCCTTTTGACCTCTGCGATGTTCCTCAACCTGAAATTCGTCCACCCCACCCGCACCAAACGCTGGCGCTGGATCACGCTGCCGATGTCGCTGGCTTGGGTAATCTTCGCCGGATGGGCGGCCTGGATGAACTTTGCCGAAGGATCATTGGCGCATTGGGGGCTGGTGATCACCTCGCTCTATCTGTGCTTGGCGGGGATCGTGCAGCAGATCGTGCCGGATCGGTCGACGCATTAAATCTGGCGCGGCGCTTTTGGCCGACCAAGCCGGGGCCAGCCCCGGACCCCGGAGTATTTTCGCCAAGATGAAAATTTTAGTCAATTGTAGTGGTCAGAGCCTTGTGAGAATCACACCCGCCACGATCACCGCCGAGGCAATCGCCTTGCCTTTTGTCATCCGCTCGCCAAACGCCAGCCAGCCGATCAGCACCGCGAACAGGATTGAAGTTTCGCGCACTGCCGCCACCACCGCAATCGGCGCTTTCGTCATCGCCCAGACGGAAACGCCATAAGCGCCATAAGACGCCGCCGCCGCGATCATCCCCACGCCCCAAGCCTTGCGGTCACGTGGCAACACATCAAGGCCCTTGTAAGCCAGCATCCCCGTCGCAAACAGCAGACCATCTGCGACGAAAACCCAAGCCACATAGGCTATCGCATCGCCCGCCACCCGCGCGCCGTGGCCGTCGAGCATGGTGTAGCTGGCGGTGGCAACTGCCGACCCCAGCGCGAAGGGCAGCATCTTGCGATTCTCACCATTCGAGAAAATCCCCTGCGCCATCAGCAAAATCCCGCAACCGAGCACAAAAATCCCGGCATATTCGTGCAAAGTCAGCGCGTCGGCGGGCATCGCCATCGGAAACAGCATCGCCAACACCGGCCCCAGCACCGCCACGATCAACGGGGCTGAACCGCGCGCAATGGGATAGACGCGGGACAGATCGCCATGCTCATAGGCATAGGTCAGGAAGGATTTGTAAAAGAAATGCGCGCAGCCCGCCATCAGCACCCATTTCCACACTTCCGGTGCGGGCAAGGGGCAAAACGCGGCCACCGCCAAGCCAATCGGCACCTCGCCAATCGACAGGATGATCATCGCCCCCATCCGCGAGGTGCCAGTCTTGATCAGCGCGTTCCAGAGGGCGTGCAGGAAAGCCGAGCCGAGGACGGCCAGCAGAATGGCAAAGCTCAAAGTTCAATCCCGCCTTTAAGTGTTACCAAACCGTTACAGAGCGGTTGTGATTAGGCAAGCCTTGCCTGAAACTGGACCTAACGTTTTCTCAGCCAGATCGAGCCGTTGTTGCGCTCCATCTGATTGGTTTTAACCCGCTCAAACCGTTCAAACATGTCGCCCTTGGTTTTCAGGCTGGGTCCAAGTTTTTGCAGGACGGCATCGTTGAAAAACAGCACCTCAAACGCATTGCCATGGGTCAGCATGGCATCCACCAGATAGACCTCGTTCCACGATCTGTTGTCGTTAAACACCCAACGCTCCGGGTATTCGAATGGGTAGAAAATGTCGTGAATATGCACAATCACGCCCGATTTCAGTGCCGGCAGGATGTGCATGTATTCGTAATGCACATCGCTGCCGGTCTTCAACACATGCGACGAGTCGATGAACAGAATATCGCCCGCCTCCAGCGCCGCAAAGCTGTCCAGCGGCAGCGATTGCACCGGCGCTTCGATCAAACAAGAACTGTCGGGGGGGTTCAGCCCCTTGATCCGCGTCAGGTCGATGTCAATCGTGGTGAACTTTTCCAGCTTTGCATCGGGCGACCGGTCCAAAGTGTCAAACATCACCGCCGACGAATACCCCGCCCCGATTTCAATGATCTGGCGCGGGTTCAGCCAGCGCAGCATCGCCGACAGAATAGCGGCGTCGAAATACATGAACTGCGTATTGCGGCCGTAATACCGGAATCCTTCGGTGGGTTTAATTGGAAACGGCACGACGAGTGGCGCAATCTTTTCGTAAAGTGCCTGCATTGCCGGATAATCCAACAAGGCATCCACGCGATCATATTGCCGGGCGTGATGTTCTGACTGCCAAAAGCTCTGCAATTCGGCCTGATTGCCAACCGGGCTGTAATAATGCCCCGGTTTTGCAAACAGTTTGACGCGTTGCTTTTCGTCATCCATCGTCGCGTCTCTCCGCTGCAGCCCTGATCTTTCACCCAGACTAGGGGCAACTTTTGCCTTGCACAACAGACACCTCTGGCCAATCCGCCATTCAGATCAGCAGGCTGGCCGCACCCTCCAGTTTCAGCAGGAACACTTTGCTCTCCACCCCACCCTTGGCCGAAAACCCACCCAAGCCTTTGGCGGAAAGAATCCGGTGGCAGGGGATCAGCACCGGGATCGGATTGGCGCCGCAAGCCTGCCCGATGGCTTGCGCCGGGGCACCGATTTCCTTGGCAAGATCGCCATATTGCCGTGTCTCGCCATAGGGAATCGCGGCCATCGCGCGGCGGACCTGTTCAGCGAAACCACTGCCAAAGTCCAAGGGCAGGTCGAACTTGATCAGGCGGCGATCAAAATAGGCAGTCAGCTGATGGATGGCTTCAATCAGCAGCGGCGACTCAGGCGGAGGTCCCGCGTGCCAATGCAGCGCCGTGATCACGCCACCCGTTTCCGTCACACTGATCGGCCCCAGCGGGCTTTGCATCCCCGCCTGCATCACACCACCGCCCCGCCTGAAGCCAAAGGCCGGAACGCCTCGCGCAGCATATCAGCCAGCCCCTCTATCGCCTCAGACCCGCCGCGCGGATTGCGTTTCAGCACGACGCGGGCGCGGTCGACGATGGGAAAGCCGTCGGCATTGGTCAACTCGCGACAGCCCGGCGGGATCGTGCTGCGTGAGAGGGGTGAGATCGCAAGCCCCGTGCGCGCCGCCACCCGCAGGCTGGCCGAGGTGTCACATTCGAACGCCGCCCGCCACGGAATGCTTTGCTGATCCAAAGAGCGCAACGCGAAATCGCGGCACCAGTCAGAGCGAAAATACACCCCCACCGGGACAGGTTGTTGCAGGTGTTGCGCATGGGCGATTGACGTGACCCAGACCGTTGGGTCCAAGCAGAGCACCTCATCCCCAGAGGTATGGCTGCTGTCATAAATCACTGCCAGATCAAGATGATCTTCATCCAGCGCCGCCTGCTGCGGGGCGGTAAAATCGCAGCGCACGGTGACTTCCACGCCGGGATGCCGCTCGGAAAACGCGGCCAAAGCGCGGGGCAGAATCGTCTCGGCATATTCATCCGGGATGCCGATCCGCACTGGGCCTGCCAGTGGTTTTTCCCGCAAAGCCGTCGCCGCTTCCTCCAGCAAACTGGTCACACGCCGCGCATAGGGCAGCAGTTGCGCCCCCCTCGGCGTCAGCACCACGCCGCGCGGCAGTCGGGTGAACAGCGGCTGTGAAAGGCTCTCCTCAAGCTTGCGGATCTGCATCGACACCGCCGATTGCGTCCGCCCGATGCGGTCCGCCGCAGCTGTGACAGAGCCAGTATCCACCACCGCCAGAAACGCCCGCATCAAATCGCTATCAAGGGGGATCATTGCGCACTGCCATCTATGAAACCGATGGCTGACATAATTTCTATTCGTTTGTCTTATGTCAAGGATTCGGGCAAAACAGGCTTATCCGAAACGATCCGCCTTTGAAGGAGTCCGCCATGATCCGTTCCATCCTCGCCACCCTGCGCCAGCAATACGCTTTGCGTCAGTCGATCAGCAGCATTTTGCGCCGCGCCGATGATCATTTGCTGGAGGATATTGGCCTGACCCGCAACGAAGTCCGCGCTTTGATCACCACCAGCGCGGCCCCGCAGCAGATGTTCGAAGTCTACGCGCCGCTGCACGCCTGACAGTTTCCTGACGACTTGATCGGGCAGAGGTTCCAACCTTTGTCCGATTTTTTTATGTCCAGAGTTTACCGCGAAAAACAAGGCCGCCCCGGACTTGATCCGGGGCCTTATGGGAAGCCGGAGGCCCCGGATCAAGTCCGGGGCGGCGTGGGTTTTAGCCCAAAGCGTCGTTACAACGCTTACAAGTGCCGGTGTGCTTATGGCTGCCGACATCCGGCAAAATCCGCCAGCAGCGCTGGCATTTCTCGCCCTCCGCCCGCTCAAACACCACGCCGATGCCCGGCGTATCGGGCAAACGGAACGCCTCAGCGGGTTCGGGATCGGCGGTCAGTTGCAGATCAGAGGTGATGCACAACTCGGCAAAATCCAGCGACTTCAATGCAGCCAAGATCGCGGTATCGGCAACATGCACGACCGGAGCCGCCTCAAGGCTCGCCCCAATCACCTTCGCCGTGCGCTGCACCTCCAACGCGCCAGTCACAACGCGGCGGACCGTGCGGATACCCTCCCACTTCGCCGCGAGCACCGGGTTCAGCCATTCCGCAGGCGTTTCCGGCATATCAACCAGATGCACCGAGGACTCCTGACCGGGAAAGCGGCACAGCCAAACCTCCTCCATCGTGAACACCAGAACCGGGGCCAGCCACGTCGTCAAACGGTGGAACACGATGTCCAGAACCGTGCGCGCGGCGCGGCGGCGCACACTGTCCACCGGGTCGCAATACAGGCAATCCTTGCGGATATCGAAGTAGATCGCCGACAGATCTGTGGTGGCAAAGGTGAACAGCTTTTGGAACACGCCTTGGAAATCGTAGCGCGCATAACCGGCGCGCACCTCGGCGTCGAGTTCCGCCAGACGGTGCAGAACCCACTGCTCCAGTTCCGGCATATCGGTGTAAGCGACCTTCTCGGCCTCAGAGAACCCCGCCAAATTCCCCAGCAAAAACCGCATCGTGTTGCGCAGGCGGCGATAGCTGTCGGCGACACCTTTCAGGATTTCCTTACCGATGCGCAGATCGACGGTGTAATCCGACAGCGCCACCCAAAGCCGCAGAATATCCGCGCCGTATTCGTCGATCACCGCTTGCGGCGCCACGGTATTGCCGACCGATTTGGACATTTTCATGCCCTTCTCGTCCAGAGTGAAGCCATGCGTCAGCACACCCCGGTAAGGCGCGCGACCCTTGGTGCCACAGGCTTGCAGCATAGAAGAATGGAACCAGCCGCGATGCTGGTCGGTGCCTTCCAGATACAGATCGGCGATGCCGTCGCTACTGCCATCCTCGCGGTCGCGCAGCACGAAAGCATGGGTTGAGCCGCTATCAAACCACACGTCGAGCACGTCGAACACTTGGTTATATTGCGACGGATCGACGATGCCATGCAGCATCTTTTCCTTGAATCCCTGCACATACCAAACATCCGCGCCGTCAGCCTCGAACGCCTCTTTGATCCGCGCATTCACATCTTGATTGCGCAACAGGAAATCCGCATCGGTCGGTTTCGCGCCCACTTTGGTAAAGCAGGTCAGCGGCACACCCCAAGCGCGTTGACGGCTGAGAACCCAATCGGGCCGCGCCTCGATCATCGAATGCAGACGGTTCCGCCCCGCAATCGGCGTCCAGGTCACCAACTGGTTGATCGAGTTCAGCGCGCGTTTGCGGATCGTCTCGCCATAGGTCGACATGCCATCGTCCAGCGGCTTGTCGATGGCAACAAACCACTGCGGCGTGTTGCGGTAGATCACCGGAGCCTTCGAGCGCCAGCTGTGCGGGTAGGAGTGTTTGACCTTACCCTTGGCGAGCAAAGCGCCTTGGGCGTGCAGCGCCTTGATATTGCTGACGTTGGCCGCGCCCTCTTTGCCCTCGGCATTGATGATGAACTGCCCGCCAAACAGCGGCAGATCGGCGCGAAAAGAACCATCCGCCTCGACATTATAGGTCATCGGCAGGCCGAATTTCAGACCCATCTGATAGTCGTCATCGCCGTGCGAGGGCGCGGTATGGACAAACCCCGTGCCCGCGTCATCGGTGACATGATCGCCGGGGAGCATCGGGACATCGTAGTCCCACTCACCCGCACCGCCTTCGATGCCGCGATAAGGGTGGGCGAGAGTCATGGAATTTAGTACGCTACCAGAAACTGGCCGATCTTCCTTCCAAGCTTCAATCTTGGCTGCGGTTTTTACAGCCTCAGCAAGTTTGCTTGCGACAATGATCCGTTCACCGACTTTTGCAGTGCTGTTCTGGCCGACAGCCACAACTTCGTAAACGTGGTAGTCAATACCATTGCCGTGGCCATGCGCGACTGCGCGGTTCTGCGGAATAGTCCACGGAGTCGTGGTCCAAATAACCACGCTCGCCCCAACCAAGTCCTTTCGCGTCACGTCCGTATCGGCGTTGTTGAATGCCTGCGTATCCAGCGCGGCAACGGCTTGCGCAAAGTCATCGCGGCCAACGGAAATAACCGGAAACCGCACCCAGATCGTGTGCGAGGTATGATCGTGATACTCGATCTCCGCCTCGGCCAGCGCGGTCTTCTCCACCGGCGACCACATCACCGGCTTCGAGCCCTGATACAACGACCCGTTGCTCACGAACTTCATGAACTCATCCGCGATCACCGCTTCTGCGTGGTAATCCATCGTGAGATATGGCTTTTCCCACTTCCCCGTCACGCCCAACCGTTTGAATTCCGCGCGTTGCACGTCGATCCAGCCCTCGGCAAAGCGGCGGCATTCCTGGCGGAAATCGACAATATCGACGTCGTCTTTGTTCAACCCCTTGGCGCGATATTGCTCTTCGATCTTCCACTCGATCGGCAGGCCGTGGCAATCCCAACCCGGCACATAGCGGGCATCCTTGCCCATCATCTGCTGGCTGCGCACCACCATGTCCTTCAGGATCTTGTTCAGCGCGTGGCCGATGTGCAGGTGGCCGTTGGCGTAGGGCGGGCCGTCATGCAGGGTGAACGGCGCGCGGGCATCCGCCACGGCCTTTTCGCGCAGGCGGTCATAGACGCCGATCTTCTCCCAGCGTGCCAGCCAGTCAGGCTCGCGCGCAGGCAGGCCCGCCCGCATCGGGAAATCGGTTTCGGGCAGGAAAACGGTGGTGGAATAGTCAGCAGTCACATCAGCGCACATCGCGGCAGTCCTTGGAAGGTGGGCCTTGGTCGCAGGCCTTAGGAATCGGGGTATCGGCGGGGTGCAATGCACCAGACTCCCGGCGTCTGAAAGCTCAGAGCGCCGGGCCGATAATTCGGTTTTTGCGTGCGAATATGCGGTCCATGCGCGCCTTATAGAAAGCCTAGCCGGAAAGGTCAAAGCCCTGCGTCAGTGCGCAGCATTGCAGCGCGCCGGGAAAACCCGCACCTTAGACGGACAGGAGCCCGATATGTCCCCCCTCGCCCGTTTTCCAATCACCCCCGCCCAGATCGACTGCGTTGTCGCCGCGTTTTATCAAAGCGTCCGCACGCATCCAACCCTGGCCCCGATTTTCGCGTCTCACATCAGCGATTGGCCCGCACATGAGATGAAAATCGCCCTGTTTTGGCGCAACGCCATTCTGCTGGAAGGCGGCTATGACGGCAATCCGATGGCGGTGCACAAGGCCGCAGGCAATGTCCGCCCCGGCATGTTCGATCCGTGGCTGGCGCTGTTTGACCAAACCCTCACCCGCGAGCTGCCGCCTGAAACCGCCAAAGCGTGGTCCGCCCTCGCCCACCGCATTGGCCGCGGCCTGCGCTATGGGCTGGTGGACAGCGCCAAAACCGCCTCAGGCGTCCCTATCCTGCGTTGAAACCTCGCCCGCCCAGCGGTTCAGCCATGCCAGCCCCGCCAGGCACAAGCCCAGCCCCAAGAAGCTGACCACCCGCGTCAGGCCCGTCAGCCCCGCCGCATCCAGCAGGAATACCTTGGCAATCGTCAAACCGATCACCGCCATCGCCACCCGCCGCAGCAGGCCAGAGCGCCGCGCAATCGCCTGATAGAGCAGCCCCGCCCCCAGCAGCATCAGCATCAGCGTGTAGCTGTAAAGCTCGCCCTGCACCGTGCCATAAGCCCCCAGCCAATCGCCCTGCCAGAACCGCCGGATCTCCAATCCGATGTACAAAGCCAGCAGCGCCAGCCCGATCACCAAGAACCCTAACCGCAAGCGGCGGCCCAGCCCCGGCAGCTTCCACACCGCCGCCAGCAGCATCAGCCCCGGCACGCCGTAAGCCAGCAGCAGCGTATCCAAAACCAGCGGCCCCAGCACCAAAGCCCCCGCGTCTTCGGCATAGTAACTGAACAGCGGGTTAAACGGCCCCACCGCCAGCGCCAAAGCCCCCGCAGCCAGCACGCCCGCCACCACAGCAATGGCTTGGCGCAACCGCATCAGCACACCGCCCAGACGTGCGCGGTAAATTTGCATCAGCATCAATACCAGCCACGGCAGCGCGTTCAGGCTGGCCCCCCAATGTGTGAACATGTCGCCATCCGCTTGTATATTTGCGCGCAAGATCAGCCGTGAAATCAGCAGGGTGACCAAGATCGCGCCCAACCCCGCCGCTGCCGATTCCAGCACGCCCTTCGGCAGAATCCGCCCCTCTGGCAAAATCCGCAAGGCTGCGATCAGCGCTACAATCACCCCGCCAAACGCCAGAACCACTTGGCCCAACGGAGCCTCAAATGCCCAGTCCAACCCCGGATCGGCCAACAAGCGATAGCCCAGAACCGCCACCGCGACCTGAATGAACCAGCCCATTTCCGGCAGCTTAAACCGTCGATCCAACCAAGCCGCGACCAGCGCCAACAGGGCCAAAGCCAAGGTCAACGCGGTATGCGTGGTGACCAAGAATAGTGCCAAAGCGATCAGCGACAGCGCCGACAGCGTCGCATAGGCAGGGCGGCGTCGATCCGACCCGCGCGCGAATATCACCGCCAGCCCAACCATGCCCACCGCCACCGCCATCACATGCAGCGCCCACGGGTAGGCCCCGATCACCCGCTCGGGTATCCACAGCAGCGCCAAAATGGCCACTGCGACCGGAGCCACCAAAGCCGCCGCCGCCCCATGCAGCAGTGCGAGCACCCCTTCCTGACGCGATCTCCACGCAAATGCCGCAGACATCAGCGCCGCCATGCCCACCAACCATGTGATCGTTATCGGAGCCGCCACTTCTGGACCGCGATCCGCCGCACCCAAAAACTCCCAGAATAGCGGCATCTGCGCCGAGCCGATCTGCAGCAGCATCAGCCAGAACCCCACCGCAGGCACAAAGCCCAGATCGGCAAGCCCCTCGGCGCGCTCCGCCCAAACCACATAGACCAGCGCCAGCACGGTCAGCCCGCTCAGCGCCAGCATCGCCTCGGCCCCCGTGGCCCCCGCCAAAAGCACCAAACCAGCCGTCGAGGCCAAAGCCGCTCCTGCCGCCAGCAGCACCGGAAACGCCGGCCGCACTTTGCCCAGCATCCCCGCCATCAGCACAGACGGCCCATCCTGCCGAGGCACCAAACCGCGCTCGGGGATCGCCACCGCCAGCAGCGCCAGCCCCAGCAGCAGCGCCACCCAACCCAGCACCCCTGCGCCCGCCGCCATCGACAGCCAGCCGCCCGCATAGCCTAGCACCAGCGCCAGCACGGAAACCCAAGCCCAGCGCCGCAAGGTGTCCACCCCCAGCCCCAAGGCCGCGATCAAGGCGAAATAACCATACAGCCACGGCCCAGCCTCTGCCCCGCCCGCCACCACAAACGACGCCGCAAACGCCCCCAAAAGGCCCACCGCGATCAGCAACGGCCCGTAGAACCAGCCCAACACCAGCGCCAGCACCGCCGTCGCGACCAACCCCGCAAACGCCATCTGCGGACCGATCAGCCCATACATCAGCCGCGCCGACAGCACGGCAGCGAACACCGAAACCAGCCCCGCGCCTGCGAAAACCGAAGGCAGATAGGCGGTCGAGACATCTTCGCCATCGCCAGACCTATGCCGCAGCCACTCCCCCGCGCCGATCAGACAAAGGCCAAAGGTGATGCCCGCCAACACCCGCAGCCCCGGCGGCAACAGACCGTTTTCAATGCCGTATTGTACGAAAAACACCCCGGCCAAAGCCAGCGAGGCGGCAGACACCGCATAAACCCAATTCTCCTTCAGCCAATTCACCAAGCGCGCGAACACACTCGGCCCCGCAGGCACCCGCGCCACTACAGGCGCAGGCATGGCAGGTGTCGCAGCAGCACCGCGCGCAGCCGCCGCGCGCTCCCACGGCGTCATCGGTCTGGCGGCGTCCACACCCGCAGGCTCCCCCGCTTTGGCATCAACACTGGGCGAGCCCACCTCAACCTCAACCGGCCCCGCTTCATTCAGAACCGGATCAACAGCCGCCGTCTCCGCGATGACCGTGGCTGCAAGTCCATCCGGTACAGGCGCTTGCGCTGCATCCACCGCCCCGACCATCGCCTGCAACCGCGCGCCTTGCGCGGCCACCTGCCGTTCCAGCATATTCACCCGCGAGCGCAGGCCACTTTGCCCGATCAACAGCACGATAATCAGCACCGGAATGGCAAGCGCCACCAAGGCCAGCAGAACCAGCAACCCGTCCATCCGCGATCCCCCACAGGTTTTCGTTACATTAGCCCCACCCGCCCGCTCTGCACAGTGGGGAATATCGCACCCGATAAGGCCTTGCCGCCGCGGAAATAACCCGCACAAATAGCCACATGATCAGCCAATCGACCCCGCTAAACATCGGTATCGTCGGCGCGGGCATCGGCGGTCTGGCCGCCGCCACGCCTTGCGCACAATCCGGCCACCACGTCACACTGGTAGAGCGCTTTGCCACCCCTCGCGCCTTGGGCTCCGGCCTTGTGCTGCAACCCGTCGGACTCGCCGTGCTGGACGAAATCGGTGCCGATGCCCGCGCCCTGGGCGCAAACATCACCCGAATGCTCGGCCACGCCGGGCGACGCAAAGTCCTCGATGTCGCCTACAAGCCCGACGCCCTCGGCCTTGCCATCCACCGCGCCAGCTTGTTCTCGGTGCTCTGGCACGCCGCCACCGCCGCTGGCATCACCTTGGAAACCGGCTCGGCCTGCCATGCCGCCCCGCTCAGCAACGGCAAACGCCTGATCCTGCGCGACACTGCCGACCCGCTCGGCCCGTTCGATCTGGTGATCGACGCCTCAGGCGCGGGCTCGACACTGTCACCCATGCAGGCCCGCCCGCTTCACTTCGGCGCGGTCTGGGGCACCGTGCCTTGGCCAAACGATACCGACCTGCCGCGCGATCAGTTGAGCCAACGCTACCAAGCCGCCCGCCACATGGCAGGCGTGCTGCCAATCGGCCAACTGCCCGGCAACCCGACGCCCCACGCCGCCGTGTTGTGGTCGCTGCCGCGCGACAAGCTCGACGATTGGCCGAACCAAGACCTGACCGCGTGGAAAGCCGAAGTCACCCAGCTTTGGCCACAAATGGCCCCGTTCCTGACCGCCCTGCACACCCCCGCCGACCTCACCCCCGCCCGCTACAGCCACGGCACCCTGCGCCGCCCCTATGCCGAAGCCCTTGCCTTCATCGGAGACTCTGCCCACCGCGCCAGCCCACAACTCGGTCAAGGTGCCAACATGGCACTGCTCGATGCCCTCGCCCTGCGTGAAGCCCTTCGCCTCCCCCTAGCGGAAGCCCTGCTCCGCTACGCCCAGATGCGCCGCTGGCATGTCCGCGCCTATCAAACCATGTCCGCCGCCTTCACGCCGATGTATCAATCCGCCAGCACCACCCTGCCGTTCTTGCGCGATCACCTGCTCGCCCCGCTGGCGACAGTCTGGCCCGTCAACCGCATCCTGACCGCGCTGGTTTCTGGCACCATGCTGCCGCCCATAGCTGGACTGTACAGGCAGCAAAGCGCTGGACAGCCCACGCCCACGCGCTAGGTTATCTCAAAAGGAAACCCGATGCGTGATCCGTCCCTGAACGTGCTAGGCAGTGCTTTGGAAAGCTGCTCCTCCGCCCCGATGACCGGGTTTTTCCGGGATGGCTGCTGCAATACCGGCCCGATGGATCAGGGCCTGCACACCGTCTGTGCTCTGATGACGGCGGAATTTCTGGCCTATTCCAAATACCTAGGCAATGATCTGTCCACCCCGCGCCCGGAATACGGCTTTGCAGGCCTGAAACCCGGCGATCAATGGTGCCTTTGCGCAGGCCGCTTTCTGCAAGCGCATGAGGAAGGCGTCGCCCCGCAAATCCGACTGAAATCCACCCACCAACGCACGCTGGATGTGGTGCCGCTGCGCATCCTGCAAACCTACGCCGCCGACTAGAGCGTGTCAGATTTTGATAGAACATCCTTATCGAAAAACGCGTTCGAGCGCGTGGGAGAGAGGCCGCGATTTTCGATTCAATCTTAACCTGACACGCTCTAGGCAGCCGTCTGCGGCACCGGCAATCGCAAGGTGCCATCCTCATCCCGCATCAGATCCTCGATGAACAGCGAAAGCAGTTGCGAGCGTCCACTGACCCCCGCCTTACGATAAATCGCATTCGTCTGTGCTTTCACCGTGCCCTCGGACGTGCTGCGCAAGGCCGCAATCTCTCCGGTAGACATGCCCTTGATTGCAAACAACGCGACGTCTTTTTCCGCTGGCGTCAGCCCCCATTCGGCAAACCGCTCGGCCAGCAGCACCATGAACGCCCCCGAGGCCCGCCGCAGCCGGGTTTCGGCCTCGCGCCTGTCCACAATCGCCCGGCGCAACAGGATCGCGCCCAAAACCACACCCACAACCAGCCCGAACGCCGCCCAGATCTCCATGATCTCGCGCAGTTCCCACGGCAGCGGCGTGGTGGTGATGCCGATTAAAGACGACAAGATATCCGCCACGAAAAAGATCGCACATGCCGCCTGTAGGACGAATATCGCAAAGACGAAAGCCGGATGTCTCACTTGTGCTCCAAAAATCTTCAGACCGCTATGGTGGGCAACCGCCGCCAAGGCCGATCAATCCTCGCTGTCGTCCCCGCCACCTTTGCCCTCACCGCCACTATCTTCGCCGTCGCCGCCTTTGCCGTCGCCATGACCGCTTGAGTCGCCATCGTCCGACCCGCCATCATCAGATCCGCCATCATCAGATCCGCCATCATCGGATCCA
Source organism: Cypionkella sp. (assembly GCA_046590425.1). Lineage (GTDB taxonomy): Bacteria > Pseudomonadota > Alphaproteobacteria > Rhodobacterales > Rhodobacteraceae > Cypionkella. Next base: position 30,673 of record JBKJTI010000316.1, read on the forward strand.
TCATCGCCCGACCCATCATCAGACCCAGATCCATCGTCCCCCGAACTGCCCTTGCCTGAACCATCGTCCCCGCTGATCTGCGGCACCACCTGACCATCAGCCGCCAGCACCACGTCGCGCAAAATCTCGCCGGTGCGCGGGTTCAGGATGATCTCGCGAGAGGCACCACGGCGCGCGCCGACAATTCGCACCCGGCCCAGCATGGTGCGCTCGACATTGATCTCGCGGTAACCTTGGCTGCGCAACTGCGCGACCACCGACTTTTGAAAGCTCTGCGCCGATGCGGCGCTGGCCATAAAGACAGCACCGACCACGCCGGCCGCGCAACGCCCTAAGAAAAATCTGCGGTTCATCCCGTTTCCCTTCGAGGCCAAAACCGCCCCGGCTGCACCCACACTATCACCCATGCAAAGCGCCCCGGCAAGGCCGGGGCACCTGAAGCTCGCAAAACTGGCCTCAATCGTCCGAACTGCCCTCGCCGCCACCATGGCCGCTGTCATCATGGCCACCATCGTCGTGGCCACTGTCATCATCACCACTGTCATCATCGCCGCTGTCATCATCGCCGCTGTCATCGTCGCCGCTGTCGTCATCGCCGCTGTCGTCGTGACCACTGCCTCCATGATCATCGCCCGCATCATGATCCGGGCCGTCATCCGAGATGTCGTCATCGGAACTGTCGTCACCCGTGAAATCGTGATCGGTGCTCGATACTTCCAGACCGCTGTTGCTGTCATCCACGCCAACGACCTCGGATTCACGCTTGATCACATCGCCGCTGACTTTGTCGTACACCACTTCTACGCGCATCCCGTCCTTCACCGCCTCAACCTTGATCTGGTTCGGGCTTTCCTTCACCTCGATCGCCGAATAAGCCGCGTTCTGATAGCTATCCACCACATCGGCCACAGTGATCGCCTGCGCCATGCTGGCCGAAAACGCCAGCGCTGCGGTGAAAATTATCGGTTGCCGTGTCCGTCTCATTTTGTTTCCTGACTTTGCTGAAGTGCCAAACGATGCCGCATCCGGCGACAAATTCAGCGATGACAGCCCAAACACCCCCTGCCTATTGGCGCAGAGTTTACCGCGATCGGATCGGCCCACAGTTTGCGGATATAAACCGCAGTTTAGGCGAAACCCGGCATAAGCGTTTGGCTTAACCGAGAGAACCTATCGCGAAAATTCAGGAAAATATGCCTATATCAAATGCTTAAGACATTGGTCTGAAGCTTCCGCGCTCATCGTCAGACCATAGTCCGAGCGGGCAAATCGGTGATTCGGACAGCGCCCAGCAAAAAGCCGCGCCAATTTGCATCGGCGCGGCCCCCCAACGTTCAATCCAGCGTCAGATCTTCATATCAAAGCCAAGGTGCTTGGCGACGGTGAAGATATCCTTGTCGCCGCGCCCACACATATTCATCACGATGATATGGTCCTTCGGCAAACCCGGCGCGATCTTCATCACATGCGCCAGCGCGTGGCTTGGCTCCAGTGCCGGGATAATGCCTTCGAGCTTGCAAGACAGCTGAAAGGCCTCCAACGCCTCGGCATCGGTGATGCTGACATATTGCGCCCGGCCCCTATCGTGCAGCCAGGAATGTTCCGGCCCAATCCCCGGATAATCGAGACCCGCCGAGATCGAGAAGCCTTCGAGGATCTGCCCGTCATTGTCCTGCAACAGATAGGTCCGGTTGCCATGCAACACACCGGGGCGACCGCCCGTCAGCGAAGCGCAATGCTGCATCCGGTCATCGACCCCCTTGCCGCCCGCCTCCACGCCAATGATGTTCACCGAAGGATCATCCAAGAACGGGAAGAACAGCCCCATCGCATTCGACCCACCGCCAATCGCCGCCACCACGGTATCGGGCAGACGCCCCTCGCCTTCCTGCTCGGCCAACTGCCAACGCACTTCCTTGCCGATGATGCTTTGAAAATCGCGCACCATTGCCGGATAAGGATGCGGCCCCGCCACCGTGCCGATACAATAGAAGGTGTCGCGCACATTGGTCACCCAATCGCGCAAGGCATCGTTCATCGCATCTTTCAGCGTGCCACGCCCGGACGTGACCGGAATGACTTCCGCCCCCAAAAGCCGCATCCGGAAGACGTTCGGCGCTTGGCGTTCGACATCATGTGCGCCCATATAGACCACACATTGCAGGCCAAACTTCGCACACACCGTCGCCGTCGCGACGCCATGCTGCCCAGCGCCGGTTTCCGCGATGATCCGAGTCTTGCCCATGCGGCGGGCAAGGATGATCTGACCCAGCACGTTGTTGATCTTATGCGCCCCGGTGTGGTTCAGCTCGTCGCGCTTCATATAGACCTTGGCCCCGCCCAAATGCTCGGTCAACCGGGGCGCAAAATACAAAGGCGAGGGGCGGCCCACATAATGCTTCCACAGATCATCCATCTCCGCCCAGAAGGTCGGATCGGTCTTGGCAAATTCGTAGCGTGCTTCCAGATCAAGGATTAGCGGCATCAGCGTTTCCGACACGAACCGCCCGCCGAACTTGCCAAAACGACCTGCCTCATCCGGCCCGGTCATAAAGCTGTTAATACCGTCTTCCGCCATCTTATTCCCCTTTGAAGCCGAATTCTTTACCCAAAATTCGGTACAGTTGTAGCGCAGCATCTTCACCAAACTGGAGCGTCTGGCTCAGTTTTCCAGGGATGTCGCGTTCACTTGATCCGTAGCTATTCAACTGGATCACTTTTTTCCCGTCATGCTGGCCTATCAAGTATTTGCAGACAAGTTGGGTAGGATGGGCACTTCGAATTTCTCTGTCGTCTTTTTCAACTGAACGAACGAACGCCATCGCTTCCCCCCTTCGAACTATTCAATCTTGCGTTTATAGCCGATATGGGAGGGCGTAAACCCAAGCCGATCATAAAACCCATGCGCCCGCAGCCGGGTCTTGTCGGTGGTCAGCTGAATCACGCGCGCCCCCGCCGCGCGCGCGGGCCTCACATTCCGCCATCAACGCCTCGCCAATCCGCTGCCCACGCAGATCGCTCACCACCCGAACCGCTTCGACCAACGCCCGCTTTGCACCCTGCCGCGACAGCCCGGCGAGGATGGTCAACTGGCAGGTCGCAATGATGCGCCCGCCGCTCTCGCCCACGATCAACTGATGCATCGGATTGGCCGCGATCTCATCAAAAGCCGCGAGATACGGCGCAAGATCCCCACTTTCCCGCGCCTGCCCCAGCGGATCGTCCGCCAGCAGCGCCACCAATGCCGCCACATCCGCGCGCTTGGCATCGCGAAAGCTTACAGCCATTGCGCCCGCCCCTTGCCCACTGCATCGGCCACGTTCGCATAGCCCTCACGCTCCAACAGCACATCCAGCCCCCGCGCGATCTTTGCCGCGAGGGAAATCCCCTGATACACCATCGCCGTGTAGAACTGCACCGCCGACGCCCCGACGAGGATCTTCACAAACGCTTCCTCCGCGCTGGCAATCCCGCCCACCCCGATCAGCGGCAGCTTGCCGTCGGTCAGCACCGAAAGCTGCGCCAACACCCGTGTAGACTTTTCAAACAAAGGCGCGCCCGAAAGCCCGCCCATCTGGCTTTTGTCTGCACTTACCAAACCTTCGCGCGACAAGGTCGTATTGGTCGCAATGATCCCTGCCACCCCCGACGCCAACGCCACTTCGGCAATCTCGGCCAGTTCATCATCCGCCAAATCCGGCGCGATCTTCAGGAAAACCGGGATCGGCTGCGCCAGTGCCGCCCGCGTTTCCATCACCCCAGCCAACAACGCAGACAAAGCCGCCCGCCCCTGCAAATCCCGCAGTTTCTCGGTATTGGGTGAACTCACATTCACCGTCGCAAAGTCCACATGCGGCCCGCAGACCGCCAGCACGCGGGCAAAATCCAGCGCCTTATCCACAGTGTCCTTATTCGCCCCAAGGTTCAGCCCTACCGGAACCGCTCCCCGCACCCTAAGCGCCAACCGCGCGCCAATCGCCTCGGCACCTTCATTGTTAAAGCCAAACCGATTGATCGCCGCTCGATCCTCGGTCAGCCGAAATAACCGAGGCTTCACATTCCCCGGCTGTGGCCGCGGCGTCGCAGCCCCGACCTCGACAAAGCCAAACCCAGCGCGGGACAAAGGCCCCACCACAGTCGCGTTCTTGTCAAAGCCAGCCGCCAACCCCACCGGATTGGGCAAATCCAACCCCGCCACCGTGGTGCGCAACCGATCCGACGTAATCACCCCTGGCAAAGGCACCAGCCCCGCCGTCAACGCCTTCAACGACAACCCATGCGCGCGCTCGGGGTCAAACCGATGCAAAACCGCCAGTCCCAATGCCTCAATCAAAACACCCCCTCCGGAAAGATATGCCCCGCCGCCCCCAAAGGCAGCGATTTGTCCCACACCACATCGGCCAGAACCAAATGCCGATAAAGATGCGGAAACAGCGCGCCGCCGCGCGACGCTTCCCATTTCAGCGCCGCCCCCAGCCGATCGGCATCGCAGGCCACCAGGACAAGATCGGACACATCGGCAAAATACTTCGCTGCCGTTTCCGCCAGCTGAAGTGCGGCCGAGAAATGCACAAAGCCATCCGCCAGATCAACGGGCGCGCCCGCCGTCTCGCCAGCCTCGCGAAAAGCGTCCCATTCGACGCGCAGGAATATCTTGTAAATCAGCATGACCGCCTCATGCCCTGCGCTAAGCTTTCGGTCAAGCATCTGTCATCAGCGCGTCATTGCCAAGCGCCATCCCTCCACAACCCGGGCTTTGACAGACTCAAGCTCAGGTTGCACTGTTCCAGTATCCAACCCCGAAATGGAGATCGCCATGCCCCTGTCGCAAAGCATCCGTGCCGCGCTGTTGTCCGCCACCGCCCTGCTGCCGTTCGCCGCACAAGCCGAAACCGTGAAACTGACCCTGCTCGGCGTCGGCGATGTTTACAACTTCACCGAGGAAGATGGTCGCGGCGGCTTTGCCCGCCTGAACGCCGTAGCTAGGGCAGAGCGCGCCGCCAACCCCAACACGCTTTATCTGTTTGACGGCGATATGCTGTCACCCTCTTTGCTGTCGGGCTTCGACAAGGGCCAGAACACCATTGATCTGACCAATATCGTGCCTTTCGACCTTGCCGTCCCCGGCAACCACGAGTTCGACTTTGGCCCCGCCAATTTTCTCGAAAAGGTCAAAGCCTCGAAATACCCATGGGCTGCGATCAACATCACCAATGCGGATGGCTCCGCGCTGCAAGGCGTCGGTGGTGTGATGGTCAAAGACATCGCAGGCCTGAAGGTCGCGCTGATCCCGGTCGCGCAAGACACCTCGCCCTCGGTCGCCTCGACTGGTGATCTGAAATTCCAACCCACCGTCGAGACCGCAATCAAAGCCGCCAAAGCCGCTCGCGAGGATGGTGCCGATATCGTCGTCGGCGTGGTGCAGACCGATATGGACAACGACCGCAAACTGTTGAAATCCCACGCTTTCGATGTAATCCTGTCAGGGGATGACCATTCCTACGCCACCGCCTACGATGGCATCACAGCCTATGTTGAAACCTCGCTCGACGGCCAATTCCTATCCCCCGTCGATCTGACCATTGCGATCGGCGAGAAAGACGGCAAGCGCACAATCAAATGGACCCCGGCCTTCCGCTTCATCGACACCGCCACAGTGCAGCCTGATCCTGAAACCCAAGCCATGGTCGATAACCTCTCCGCGGACCTTGATGAAACCCTGAATGTCGAAATCGGCAGCACCGAAACCCCGCTTGATTCACGCCGCAACGTGGTGCGCGCCGAGGAAGCCGCGATGGGCAATCTGATCGCCGATGCCATGCGCGACGCCACAGGGGCCGATGTGGCGATCATGAACGGCGGTGGCATCCGCGCGGATCGTACCTATGACGCAGGCAGCAAACTGACCCGCCGCGACATCCTCACTGAACTGCCGTTCGGCAACGTCACCGTGCTGACTGAACTGCCCGGCAGCCAATTGCTCGGCGCTTTGGAAAACGCCGTCAGCCAAGTTGAAAAGGGCGCGGGCCGCTTTGCGCACGTCTCGGGCATCACCTTCGCCTATGACGCCTCTGCCGAACCCGGTTCCCGCGTCTCCGAGGTGATGGTGGGCGGCGCGGCGCTGAACCCCGACGCGCTCTATAAAGTCGCAGTCAACGACTTTATCCTCGGTGGCGGCGATGGCTATAGCAGCTTAGGGGGCGGTCGTCTGATCACCGACACCGGAGCGGGCAATCTCGTCGCCACCGACGTTATGCGCTATGTCGAAAATCTCGGCACCGTAAAACCCGTGGTCGAGGGCCGCATCAAGAAGCTCGGCCAATAAGGCCACGACCAAAACATCACGAAAGCGTGATCCCTGCAGGGCGGCTGAAACTTCCAAGCCCGCCGCCCCGTTTCCCTTGCATACGGCGGGAATAAACCAGCCGATTGAAAGGGAAGCCGCCATGAAAACCTCTGCTCTCGTCCTTGCCTTCGCGTTGATCACTGGCCCCGCACTCGCCGAAAACCCGATGGTCGGCGGTGCTGCGATGTATGAAAACAAGAATATTGTTGAGAATGCGGTGAACTCGAAAGACCACACCACGCTCGTCGCCGCTGTGAAAGCCGCGGGTCTGGTCGATGCTTTGCAAGGGGCTGGCCCCTTCACCGTCTTCGCCCCGGTCAATGACGCCTTTGCAGCACTTCCCGCTGGCACCGTTGACACGCTGCTGAAGCCCGAAAACAAAGACATGCTGACGAAAATCCTGACCGCGCATGTCGTCGCCGGCAAATTCACCACCGCGCAAATGGCCAAGAAAGCCAAAGCGTCGAAAGACGGCTATTTCAACATGACCACGCTCTCGGGCGATCATCTGTCGGCCAAGATGAAAGGCGGCAGCCTTTATATCTACGACGAATCCGGCAAGGCAGGCAAAGTCACCATTTCCGACGTTGAACAGTCGAATGGTGTGATCCAAGTCGTGAACAAAGTTTTGCTGCCAAAGTAACCAGTGTGTGAACGTCACGAGTATTAGGCCAGCACTCAAGCCCTCCCGTGCTGGCCTTATGGCGCGATCTGCTCCTAGTGCAGGTCGCGCCTTTTTCCATAAAAAATCCGCCCTGAAGTCCGCATCCCAGCGGAGACAAGCAGCCTCTGGCCGCGCAGGCGACCTAACATAATGCAGCCCTTGACGCTCAATTTGAAAACCGCCGGCAGGCAGGTCAAGTTGACAAGATCAGCCGAGCCAACTCACGCCCGCTTCAACCGGATCACCACATCGACCCGGCTCACCGCCATGCCCTCTGGTGCCTCTGGCAGCCCCGCAATCACCAACTCCTCCGCAGGCGCGTCGGTCAAAGCGTGGCTGTCTTCCCAGTAGAAATGCGGATGATCGTCCAACCGCGTGTCAAAATAACTCCGCGCGCCGTCTACCACGACCTCGTTCAGCAACCCCGCCTCACAAAACGCCCTGAGCGTGTTGTAGACCGTCGCCAAACTCACCTTCGCACCCGAGACCCCGACCGCCGCATACAAGCTTTCCGCCGTGACATGCCGGTTCATGCCGTCGCCAACCAACAGCCCCGCCAAAGCCAGCCGCTGCCGCGTCGGGCGCAATCCGCCCCGTGCAAGCCATGTCGTGCTGCGTTGTTGTTCGCTGTAACTCATTCGCCACTTTCCAAGCCGGGGCCCAACCCGGCGCCTCTTTTCCCTATATAGAGTGTAAAACCCGTGCTTTTCAAACGAAAACCCCAAACGCGCCGCGCCAACCCCGCCGCCCCACACTTGTTCGCCTTCCCGCTGGGTGTTACATGGGGAAAACGGCCAACCACAAAGAACAGCCACGGGGGGATTTCGAGGGCATGAGCGGTTTTCCAACTTCGTTCGACAAAGACGACCTGCTGAAATGTGCGCGCGGCGAGCTGTTCGGCCCCGGCAACGCGCAACTGCCCGCGCCGCCGATGCTGATGATGGACCGGATCACCGACATCTCCGGCGATCGCGGCGAACATGGCAAGGGCCATGTCGTTGCCGAATTCGACATCACCCCCGATCTGTGGTTTTTCGACTGCCACTTTCCCGGCAACCCGATCATGCCCGGCTGCCTTGGCCTTGATGGTCTCTGGCAGCTGACCGGCTTCAACCTCGGCTGGCGCGGCTGGCAGGGGCGCGGCTATGCGCTTGGTGTCGGCGAAGTTAAGCTGACCGGCATGGTGCGTCCTGACCGCAAGCGCCTGACCTATTATGTTGATTTCACCAAAGCCATCCAGACCCGCCGCCTGACCATGGGCGTCGCGGACGGTCGGGTCGAGGCCGATGGCGAAACCATCTACCTCGTCAAAGATATGAAAGTTGCCCTGTCGGAGAATTAATCCGGCAAATTAGACCTGTCAGAGAAATGATCTGACAAAATTGGCGTGTCGGATCAGCTCTCCGACACCGCTTACGACACAAAAGGAGACAGCCATGCGTCGCGTCGTCATTACCGGGATCGGCATCATTTCCCCGATCGGCAACAACGCCACTGAGGTCGAAGCCTCTCTGCGCGCGGGCAAATCCGGCATCGTCTTCGCCCCGGAATATGCCGAGCATGGCTTCCGCAGTCAGGTCCACGGCATGCCGCAGATCGACCTTGCCGCGCATATCGACAAACGCGACATGCGCTTCATGGGTCCGGGGGCAGCCTATAACTTCCTCGCCATGCAACAAGCCATCGCGGATTCCGGGCTAGAGCCAAGCGATGTGTCCAACGAACGCTCCGGCCTGATCATGGGCTCGGGCGGCCCGTCGACCTCAAACTTCTTCCTCGCCTTTGATGCGGTGATCAACAAGGGCGCGCCGAAGAAAATGGGCCCGTTCATGGTCACCCGCTGCATGTCCTCGACCAACTCCGCCTGCCTCGCCACGCCGTTCAAGATCAAGGGCGTGAACTATTCGATCACCTCTGCCTGCTCGACTTCCGCCCATTGCATCGGCAATGGCGTGGAACTCATTCAGATGGGCAAGCAAGACGTGGTCTTCGCAGGCGGCGGCGAAGAACTCGACTGGACGCTGTCTTGCCTGTTCGACGCGATGGGCGCGATGAGCAGCAAATACAACGACACCCCCGAAACCGCCTCGCGCACCTATGACGCCACCCGCGATGGTTTCGTCATCGCAGGCGGCGGCGGCGTTGTGGTGCTGGAAGAACTCTCGCACGCCCTCGCCCGTGGTGCGAAAATCTACGGCGAAGTCACCGGCTACGGTGCCACCTCGGATGGCTACGACATGGTTGCCCCGTCCGGCGAAGGCGGCGAACGCTCGATGAAACTCGCCGTCGCCACCCTGCCCGAAGGCCGCTCGGTCGATTACATCAACTCGCACGGCACTTCGACCGTGGTGGGTGACATCACCGAAATGGACGCCATCCGCCGCGTTTTCGGCAAAGGCACCACTCCGCCCGTTGCCTCGACCAAATCGCTGACAGGCCACTCGCTTGGCGCAACCGGCGTCCACGAAGCCATCTACAGCCTCTTGATGATGAACGGCGATTTCATCGCCGCCTCCGCCAACATCACCACGCTGGACCCGGCACTCGACCCATCCGAAATCGTCACCACCCTGCGCGAAAACGTCAAACTCGACTCCGTCCTGTCGAACTCTTTCGGCTTCGGCGGCACCAACGCGACCCTGCTGATGAGCAAATATCTGGCCTAATCCGCCACTAAAACGGGAGTGCCAGTATGGCTGATCTGATGAAGGGCAAGCGCGGGCTTGTCATGGGCGTGGCGAACGAACGTTCCATCGCCTGGGGCATCGCCAAAGCGCTGGCCGCTGAGGGGGCTGAGCTGGCATTTTCCTACCAAGGCGACGCGTTCGGCAAACGCCTCGCCCCCCTCGCTGCCACGGTTGGCAGCGATGTGATGGTCGATGTCGATGTAACCAACGACGCATCGCTCGACACCTGCTTCGCCACCCTGAAAGACACCTGGGGCACGATGGATTTCCTGATCCACGCCATCGCCTTCTCGGATAAAAACGAACTCACCGGGCGGTTCATCAACACCAGCCGCGAGAATTTCAAAAACTCGCTCTGCATCTCGTGCTTTTCCTTCATCGACGTCGCCCGCCGCGCCTCGGAACTGATGCCCGACGGCGGCAGCCTGATCACCCTGACCTATGGCGGCTCTAATCGTGTCACGCCGAATTACAACGTGATGGGCGTCGCCAAAGCCGCGCTGGAATCCGCCACCCGCTACCTTGCAAACGACCTTGGCCCGCAGCAAATCCGCGTCAACGCGATCAGCCCCGGCCCGATGAAAACCCTTGCAGGCGCTGCGATTGGCGGTGCGCGCGCCACCTTCCGCCATACCGAGGCCAATGCGCCCATGCGCTCCAACGCCACGCTGGAAGCCATCGGCGGCACCGCCGTCTACCTTTGCTCCGACTTCGGCGCCTGCACCAGTGGAGAGATCATCCACGTCGACAGCGGCTATCACGTGCTGGGCATGCCGCAGCAGGAAAACCTGTAAACTCAGGTGCTTGCCCTAACCCTCTCCCTCGGCCTGATCGCAGTCACAGGCCTTGCCCTGCGTGGCGGTTTCGCGGGGGCGGGCTGGAACCGCGTCGGCTTTGACGTCAACGCCGCAGGCCTCTCCGCCGTGGCCGTCGTCGCCGCGATCTGGTTTTTCGGCTGGCAGTATGGGCTGGCCTTCATCGCAGCCATCATGATCCACGAAATCGGCCATGTCGCCGCCTTCCGCGTCTGCGGCCACCGCGATGCCAAATTTCGGCTGATCCCATTGTTCGGCGGCGTCGCCGTCTCGCGCAGTCTGCCCAACAGCCATGACAAAGACCTGTTCATCAGCCTGATGGGCCCCGCGATCTGCCTCGGCCCGATGGCAACCTGCTGCCGTTCTGGCCCTTGGACGGCGGCAAGATCGTACGGCTGCTGACCTACACCTTCTTCCCCAAAGCCACCCGCGCGGTGTCGATCATCATGTCAGCCGCCGCCGCCGCCCTCTGCGTGGCGACAGGGTCCTATATCCTGCTGTTCTTCGTGCTGCTGGGCTGGCAAGGGCTTATCCAGTCCGAACAATTGATCGAGACCCAACGCCCGATGCCCAAATCCACCGCATGGTTGGCGCTGGCCGCCTATTTCTGCACCGCAGGCGCTTTATATCTGGGCGCTGCGCAGTTCGTGCAAAGCTTGTTTTAGCCAAAGCGAAACCGGATTTTGAAGTAAAAATCTGCGCAAATTTCTGAAGCGAAATTTGGTGTCCGTGTCATGCGCTCCGATTATCCGCAAAACAGGGCCGCGCACGCCGTCGCCAGGACGCACCAACGCCAATTCTAGGCACTTTATGCGTAAGCCTCCCACCGAATTTCTGCTGGCACCGATGCAATCGCGCCGTCCCGGGGGAAGGGAGAGCGCGGCGCGGCGCGCTTCGCCCCTGTTCCCGGGCAAGAGCAGCGACCGGGTTGGAATCGTTAATTCTTCCTTAAAATCAAAGGGTCAACCCCTTGAAATCAAGCAAAATAAAAAGGTCCCGAGTTGGGACCTTCAATTCTTGACCATATATTTGGAGCGGGCGGCGGGAATCGAACCCGCGTCTTTAGCTTGGAAGGCTAAGGTCTTACCATTACACAACGCCCGCGCTGCTGCCTTCTAGCACCGCTGGAAGGCAGGCTCAACCCTCACCCACATTTAGAATGTCCGCAATCATTGCAGGTCATGCAGCCCTCTTTCATCTGCAACGCATAAGATCCGCAAGACGGGCAAGCCTTGCCACGCGGAGCCTCACCGACCGCCATCACCTGCATCTGCGGGTCAGTTTTCAGCCCCATCCCCTCACCCTCGATAAAGCCAATCGAGACCAGATGCCGCTCAATCACCCCACCAATCGCCGCCAGAATAGACGGAATATACCGCCCCTCCATCCAGGCCCCGCCGCGCGGATCGAACACGGCTTTCAATTCCTCGACCACGAAGGAAATATCCCCACCGCGCCGGAACACAGCCGAGATCATCCGCGTCAGTGCCACGGTCCAGGCGAAATGCTCCATGTTTTTCGAGTTGATGAACACCTCAAACGGGCGGCGGTGGCCTGCGATGATGATGTCATTGATGGTGATATAAAGCGCGTGCTCGGACCCCGGCCATTTCACCTTATAGGTCTGGCCTTCGAGCGCCGCCGGACGGTCCAGCGGGTCGGTCAGATACACCACCTCGCCCCCCGCGACCATCGCAGGCGCTTCGGCTGGCACCTTATCCGTGCTTTCCGAAACCGTCAGAACCGACCCCGTCACCGCATTGGGCCGGTAAGTGGTGCAGCCCTTACAGCCCTGATCCCAAGCGGCCATATAGACCTCTTTGAACGCCTCAAAGCTGATATCTTCCGGGCAGTTGATCGTCTTGGAAATGCTGCTGTCGATCCACTTCTGCGCCGCCGCCTGCATCCGCACATGATCCAGCGGCGGCAAAGTCTGCGCATTGACAAAGTAATCCGGCAACGCCGCATCGCCCTTCAACTCACGCCACAGCCGCACCGCGTAATCGACAACTTCTTCCTCGGTCCGCGAGCCGTCCTTTTGCAGAACCTTACGGGTGTATGCATAAGCAAACACCGGCTCAATCCCGCTCGACACATTCCCCGCATACAAGGAAATCGTCCCCGTCGGCGCAATCGACGTCAACAGCGCATTGCGAATCCCATGCGTGCGGATCGCCTCGCGCACGTCATCATCCATCTGCATCATATTGCCCGACGCGAGATAGCCTTCCGCCTCAAACAGCGGAAACGCGCCCTTTTCCTTCGCAAGATCGACGGAAGCCAGATACGAGGCCCGCGCAATCGCATGCATCCAATCCTCAGTCTGCTTTGCCGCCTCAACCGAGCCATAGCGCAAGCCGACCATCAGCAACGCATCCGCCAACCCAGTCACGCCCAGCCCAATCCGCCGCTTCGCCTTCGCCTCAGCCTGCTGCTCTGGCAACGGGAAGCGCGAGGCGTCAACCACATTGTCCATCATCCGCACGGCAAGCCGCACCAGATCATCCAGCGCCGCCAGATCCAGCTTGGCGCCCTTGGTAAACGCCCCCGCCACCAGCGTCGGCATGTTGATCGAGCCCAGCAGACACGCGCCATAAGGCGGCAAAGGCTGCTCGCCGCAAGGGTTGGTCGCGGCAATCGTCTCGCAATAACCAAGGTTATTAGCCTTGTTGATCCGGTCGATGAAAATCACACCGGGTTCGGCAAAATCATAGGTGTTGCGCATGATCTTGTTCCACAGATCGCGCGCTTGCAGGGTGCGGTAAACGCGGCCCTGAAACACCAGATCCCAAGCGCCATCCGCCTTGACCGCGTCCATGAACGGATCGGTGATCAGCACCGACAGGTTGAACATCCGCAGCCGGGCGGCATCCTTCTTCGCCTCGATGAACGCTTCCACATCCGGGTGATCGCAACGCATCGTCGCCATCATCGCCCCACGACGCGAGCCCGCCGACATGATGGTGCGGCACATCGCATCCCACACATCCATAAAGCTCAATGGCCCCGAGGCATCCGCCGCCACGCCCTTCACCTCAGCGCCACGCGGGCGGATGGTGGAAAAATCATACCCAATGCCGCCGCCCTGCTGCATCGTCAGCGCGGCCTCTTTCAACGCATCGAAAATCCCGCCCATGCTGTCCGGCACGGTGCCCATGACAAAACAGTTGAACATGGTGACGTTGCGCCCGGTGCCCGCGCCCGCGGTGATCCGGCCTGCGGGCAGATACTTGAAGCCTTCCAGCGCATTATAGAAGCGCTCCTCCCACACCGCAGGCTCCGCCTCGACCTCAGCCAAAGCCCGCGCGATTCGCCGCCAGCTGTCCTCGACCGAACCATCAATCGGCGTGCCATCCTGCGCCTTCAGGCGGTATTTCATGTCCCAGATTTGTTCGGCAATAGGGGCGGAGAAGCGGGACATTCAGTGGACTTCCTTCAAGTTTTGAAAATGAAAACAAGCGTGGAGGTGGGGCTTGAAACCCACAACCTTCTCACCGTAGGATGCCGATGCTGGCTGCACCGATATGCCACTAGAAAGTGAGTGCTCGTCCATCGAGCTGCTCCACGCCTCTCCCTTTGATGCTCTAACATCCAAGGGAGAGGCCAAGATAGCTTCAACCTGCTGTGCGAGCAAGCCTTGAACCTACCAGATTTCGGGATACCATGCACGATCAATCACAGTGCTGTATAGACCGCCCAGCGCCGAGTCGCGCAGTCAGCCTTACAATCTGCCGCACGGTGCAAGGTCAGGAAACAGGACGCATGCTCAACATCCTAAAACTCAGCGTCGGGACGGAATCGGTCGATGACCTCACCCAATGGCACCGCGCCCATGCGCATGTCTGGGCCCCCGGCACCACCGAACATGTCACAAGGATGTGGCCGAAGCGCGAAGATGAAATTCTGAACGGCGGCTCATTGTACTGGGTGATCAAAGGCGTGATCCAAGCCCGCCAGCGCCTTGTCGGCCTTGCCGAACGCCGCGGCCAGGATGGTATCCTGCGCTGCGCGCTTGTGCTCGACGCGGAAGTCATCCGCACCGAAAATGCCCTGCGCCGCCCGTTCCAAGGCTGGCGCTACCTCGACCCCGCCGAATCACCACGCGACCTGCCTAAGACACGCGCGCAGGACGACACACTCCCCCCGGCCCTTGCCGCAGCGCTTGCAGAAATCGGTCTGCGCTAACCCATAGAACTTATCTAAAATTGTCATCCTCTGTGCTCAAATATCCTCGGGGTGCGCAGAAGTTTGCTACGAAGTAGCGAAGAAACTTCGTAGCGGCGGGGCGAGCCCCCAATGCACGGCATCACCCTTCCCTTCCCGCAAGATCCGCGCCACAACCCGCATATGATCAAACGCCCGCTCTGGCTCGCTGCCGCCCCCGTGATCTTCCTGTTGCTGTGGTCGGCGGGCTTTGGCATCGCCAAACTCGGCCTGCAACATGCCGAACCGCTCACCCTGCTGGCGCTGCGCTACAGCTGCGTTCTCGCCCTGCTGCTGCCGCTCGCGCTGATCATCCGACCGCCGCTGCCGAAAACCATACGCGCCTGGGCCGACATCGCCATCACCGGCTTTCTGATTCAGGTGGTCTATTTCGGCCTCTGCTACATCGCCTTCAAAGCCGGAGTCTCGGCTGGTGGCGTGGCGATCATCGTCTGCCTGCAACCGATCCTCGTCGCCCTCGCAGCACCCTACACCGTGGGTGAGGCCACTTCTCGCCTCGGCTGGATCGGCCTCGCGCTTGGTCTCGCAGGCGCGGCCCTGGCCATCCTGTCGCGCTCCAGCCTACAGGCCGAAAACCCGTCGGGCATCCTGCTGACCTTCGGCGCACTGCTGGGCATCACCGGCGGCACGCTCTATGAAAAACGCTTCGGGGTCAGCCAGCACCCCATCACCGCCAACCTGATCCAATACGCTACCGGAGCCGCCTTCACCCTGCCCGCCGCCTATCTCACTGAAGGCATGGCGGTAGAGTGGTCACCCGAGTTCCTGTTGATCCTCGGTTACTTGGTGATCGGCAATTCCATCCTGGCGATCAGCCTGCTGCTCGCGATGATCCGCGTCGGAGAAGTCGCCCGAGTCTCCGCCCTGTTCTACCTCGTGCCCGCGCTCTCGGCCCTGTTCGCTTGGCCGCTGCTGGGTGAGGCGATGCCGCCCCTCGCATGGGCAGGCATGGCGCTGGCAGGCTTGGGCGTGGCTTTGGTCAGCAAGAAACCTGGGGTCAGCAAGAAACCTGGGGTCAGCAAAAAAACCGGGGTCAGAAAAAAACTCGGGTCAGAAAAAAACCCGCCACAAAACCCTGATCACCAGCCGCCCGGATTGCCCGATTTGATTGTGCCATGGCCTTCTTCGCCGGCTTCGCTCATCCAGACCACCTGCGCGCCTGCAATCGCAACCGACCAGCACACTTCCGGGTCTTGGCCATAGGTGAAACACATCTTGTCGCCCTTCACCGACCAAGCGCCCGCGTAATCCGCCGCGCGCAGGCTGCCATCGGGGGCGTAAAACTCGGCATACGCGCCCGAAGCCGCCATGCTTCCCGTCACGGTATTACCAACGAGTGCGGCACGGATGGCATCGCCCGTCGCCAGATCGGCCGCCGCAGCCGGCGCGGCCATCAGCATCAGCATCAGCGGCAGAATATAGCGCACGGGGTCCTCCTCGGTTCACCGCCAGAGTTACCCCTTAGCCCCCGAAGGTCAAGCCGCTTCACGCGCCCTCAGATCGCAGGCAGCGCCAGCCCCAACTTCGCCGCCAACCGCTCCAACGCTGCGCGTGCCTGCATCCAATCCGCTGATCTGCTGGCAAACAGCACCGCCTGACTTCGCAAAATCACGCTATCCGACAGGATTTTCAAATGGTTCGCCCGCAGCGTTTCGCCCGAGGATGTAATGTCGGCAATCGCCTCGGCAGTCAGGTTTTTCACCGTGCCTTCCGTCGCGCCCTGACTGTCCACCAGTTGATAATCCGCAACACCCTGCGCCGTCAGAAACTCGCGCACCAGCCGATGATATTTCGTGGCAATCCGCAAACGGAAGCCATGCGCCGCCCGAAACGCCGCCGCCGCCGCGTCCAGATCATCCACCGTATCGACATCAATCCAACAGCTTGGCACTGCAATGATCAGATCGGCATGGCCAAAGCCCAGAGGGCTAAGTTCCGCCACCTGCACATCCCAATCCGCCAACTTGTCGCGCACCAAATCCGACCCAGTGACACCCAAATGAATCCGCCCCGCCGCCAATTCACGCGGAATTTCCCCCGCCGACAGCATCACCAACTCCACCCCGTCAATACCCTCGACAGCGCCGGAATACTCCCGCTCCGCCCCGGTTTGCCGCATCGTGACGCCACGGCTGCCAAACCATTCAAAGGTCTTTTCCATCAAGCGGCCCTTCGAGGGCACCCCGATCTTCAACATCAGACAGCCCCCCGCAATGCCGCGACAAGGTGAGGCCGAATGATCCCGCCCACCGCCGGAATAGACCGCCCCGCCCCCAACACCGCCGTCAGCGCATCATAGCGCCCGCCCGTCGCCACCGCAGGCATCCCCTCGGCATGAAAGCTGAACACAAAGCCGTCGTAATATTCCATCGAGGTCCGCCCAAGGCTCGCCTCAAACGCCAGCGCGTCCACCGCCACCCCGCGTGCCCGCAACGCCTCCAACCTATGCGCAAACCGATCCACGGCAGGTGCAATCGCGGGCAGCATCGGGGTGATCCCGCGCAAATGCCCCAAAGCCGCCGCAGCCGGTGCCTGCAACCCCAACAGATCATAGAGCAACGCAGCTTCAGGCGCTTTGATCGGCGCGGCCTGCGCATCCTCAATCAAAGCCTGCGCCCGCGCCGCAATATCCTCCGGCGCGCGCATCCCAATGAAACTGCCCGCCGCCGCGATCAACTCCTCCGGCGCGCCCGCAGCCAACCGCTTCAGCAAAGCCACGCGCCCCGCTGACACCGCCGCTCGCCCCGCAAACCGATCCAGCAACGCCCGGAACCGCTTTGGCCGCCAGATATGGCGCAACAAAGCCGCCCGCCGCCGCTCGGTCGTCTCCAAGCCCCCCACTGCCGCCATCAGGATGCCAATATCGCCGGTGACCGCCCGCAAGCCCAGCCCACTGACCAACCCCGCGAACAACGCAAACACCTCCGCATCCGCCGCCTCGGGTGCCGTGCGGTCAAACACCTCAAACCCAACCTGCAAATACTCGCTGGCGCGGTTGCCCAAGTGCTCCTGCTTGCGAAACACCTCGCCCATGTAGCAATAGCGCGCGGGGTCCGCGCCATCGGCCATATGCGCCTGCACCACCGGCACGGTGAAGTCAGGCCGCAGCATCATCTCGCCGCGCAAAGGATCGGTGGTGACATAGGCCCGGGCCCGAATATCCTCGCCATACAAATCCAGCAGAGTCTCCGCCGGCAGCAGCAAATCCGCCTCAACCGGCACCGCCCCCGCCGCCTGAAACGCCGCAAACAGCCGCGCAGCCTCAGCCCGGATCGCCGCCTTGTTGGCAGGCTGGCTCCCCGACGGACTCATGCCCCCAACATCTTCCGCACCGCCGCCACCAGATCACCGCGCGCAACTTCCACCTGCGCAGGCTGATCCTTCCACTCCTCCAGCGTCGCAGATTGCGCAATCTTCGCGCCCAAAATCAGATCCTTCAGGATCACAACGCCCTTTTCGGCCTCGTTCCCGCCCTGAATAACCGCAATCGGAGACTGCCGCTTATCCGCGTATTTCAACTGATTGCCAAACTGCTTCGGGTTGCCGAGATAAACCTCCGCGCGGATACCCGCCTGCCGGAGTTCCCCCACCATCCCCATATAATCCGCCATCCGGTCGCGATCCATCACCGTCACCACGACAGGCCCCGCCGTATCAGCGGCCAACCGCCCCTTGGCAGCCAAAGCCGCCAGCAACCGATCCACCCCGATAGAAACCCCGGTCGCAGGCACCGCTTGCCCCGTAAAGCGCTTGACCAAATCATCATACCGCCCGCCGCCCGCCACCGAGCCAAAAGACCGCTTGCGGCCCTTCTCGTCGAGGATTTCAAAGGTCAGTTCGGCCTCATAGACCGGGCCGGTGTAGTAGCCGAGGCCGCGAACGACCGAGGGATCGATGACGATACGATCAGGACCATAGCCCTGAGCATCGAGAAGTTCTGCCATTTCTTCAAGTTCATCGACGCCCTGCATACCAACATCAGAATAGTCGATCAGCGACCGCAGATTTGAAATCGTCTCTTTGTTGTTTGCTCCCTTTGCAGACATGAACGACAAGACACGCCTTGCATCGTCAGCGTTCAGTCCAACACCTTCAATTTTTGCGCCGGATTGGTCCAACCGCCCAGTAGTGAGCAACTCAAAGACTCCAGACTCTCCAACTTTGTCGAGCTTATCTATTGTTCGAAGTATTGCGTCGGGGTCCGCAAAGTTCCACGCAGATAGCTTAGTATTCATCATTTCATTGAATTCAGTAGGCGGCGGTGTTTCACCGGGGCGAACGATGAGCATCCCCTCAAGGATGCCGTTCAAGACTTTTCTATTGTTGACCCTTACCACATAATCGCCACGCGGAATGCCTACGATCTCCAACGCATCCGACAACATCGCGCAAATCTCGGCGTCCGCCGCTACACTCGCCGACCCCACCGTATCCGCATCGCATTGATAAAACTGCCGGAACCGCCCCGGCCCCGGCTTTTCATTGCGCCACACCGGACCCATCGCAAACCGCCGATAGGGCGACGGCAGATCGTTGCGATACTGCGCCGCCACCCGCGCCAAGGGCGCGGTCAGATCATACCGCAAAGCCAGCCAGTCGGCATCCTCGTCCTGCCAGCCAAACACACCCTCGTTAGGCCGATCCACATCGGGCAGGAACTTGCCCAAAGCCTCAACCGTCTCAACCGCCGAAGTCTCCAGCGGATCAAAGCCATAGCGATGGTAAACCTCGGCAATCTTGTCCAGCATCGCCTTGCGGGCGGTGACTTCCGCGCCAAAGTAATCGCGGAAGCCCTTCGGGGTTTCCGCGCGCGGACGACGCGCCGCTTTCGGCGCGGTGGTTTTGTCATTTGCCATAACTTACAGCCTTCGCTTTTTCTCGCGCTCCGTGTAACGGATGGGGGTGCGCACAGCAAGCGGGGCAAGGCATGGACAACACGGCACTCGAAGAACGCATCGCCCATCTGACCCGCATGGTCGAAGACCTGTCGGATGTGGTCGCGCGTCAGTCGAAAGACCTAGACCGCCTGCTGCGCCTGACGCAACTTTTGGCGGAACGTGAGGCCGAGCGTGAAGGCAACGGCCAAGTGCCCGAAGCCAACGTGCGCCCACCGCATTGGTGATTACATGTTGGCCAATCGGTAAACCGCCACGCCCAGCGCAAACAGCCCAACAGCAATCGTCAAAGGCCTGCGCGGGGCCATTTTCGCCAGATAACCGCCGAAAAACGCCGCAGGCAGGCCACCCAAGGCCAGCCCAAACACCGTCATCCGCACTTGGCTCCAGTCGGTTTCCTCACCCCACCAGCCGAAATAATACGCCACGCCCAGCGCGGTAAACACCACGAAACTGACGATAAATTCCGAGAAATTCGTCGAGCCAATCGCATAGCGCGACTGAACCCCCGAGCCGAGCAGCCCGGTGTTCACAATCGGCCCCCACGACCCCCCAATGCCCTCAATCAACCCGCCCGCAAAGCCAATCGCCTGAAACCGCCGGGTTTTCACCACTTTGATCGCGATGCCATAGATCCCGCGGTAGACGATGTAGCTGCCCATCAACAGCAGATAACCGTTGACCAGATATTGCAGCGCATGGCCCTTCAGACCCGACAACAGCGTAGCCCCCAATATCCCACCAATCGAGCCGAACACTGCCAGCGCGCCGACAATCCGCCAATCAATATTGCGATGAAACAGGTTCGACAGCGCTGCCGTGCCCCCGGTGGGCAGCTTGGCCGCATTGACCGAGGCCGAAACCAAGGGCGGCGGCACGCCCTGCGCCAGCAGCACAGCCGAGGAAATCACCCCAAAACCCATACCCAGAGATCCATCGACAAGTTGCGCGATAAATCCGATGAGCATGTAGTCCCAGATACTGTCCATGCTGATTCCGCCCTCAATTACGACAATTCCCGTAGATATTTACTGATTTGGCCCAGCAAACAACTAATTTCTTCTCTTTCGCAGGATTTCGGCACATATTCGACCCTTTCGCTCACAAAACCGTCATCATCGGCAAGGTTTCGCACAACTTAAAGTATAACCGTCGCGTTGCACCGGTCGAGATCAAACCGCCAAACCCTTCACAAAGCCGCCCCGAACTTGATCCGGGGCCCCATGGCTAGCCGCGCGGTGCAGGAGGCCCCGGATCAAGTCCGGGGCGGCTTGGGGGATGAACCTGGCGCATAGACGACAGGCCTAGACTTCCTCGACCATCACCACACCCTGCATCGCCTTGATCGCGCCCTTGATCTGCGCCGTCACCGGATAGCTTTGCGGCAGGGTCAGATCAATCTCGCGGCCCTGATCATCCGGCACACAAAGCGTGATCTGCGCCTTATTGCGGCCCTCCACCTTCGCCAGCAGCATCGCAATCGACACCGCCGCCTCGGCCCGATTCAAGTGAATCCGCAACGCCTGCGCGCCCGCCGCATCCGCCACTTGATCAATCGGCTGCACCGCATTGGCCAGCAGTTTCAGCGTCTCGCCTTCAAGCTCCGCCTTCACCGTCAGCACCACGTTCATGCCCGGTTCCAACAGATCGCGCGCAGCTTCCAGCGTGTCGGAAAACACCGTCACCTCATAAAGCCCGGTTGGGTCCGACAGCGACACGAAAGCAAAGCGGTTGCCCTTGGCCGATTTACGCTCCTGCTTGCTGGCCACCGAGCCCGCAATCTTGGCAATGCACATCCCCCGCTCGGCTTTCTGCGTCACTTCCGTCAGCGTCAACACATCCCGCCGTTTCAACGCCGACATGTAGTCGTCGAGCGGATGCCCCGACAGATAGAACCCAATCGCCAGATGTTCCTGCGTCAACCGCTCCACCGGTAGCCAATCGTCGCGATAGGCCAAACGCGGCTCAGGAATATCCGCCCCCGCCTCGCCGAACAAACTCACCTGATTGGACGATTTCGCCTCATGGATCGCCGCCGAATAAGCCACCAGCGCATCCAACGCCTCAAACACCCGCGCGCGGTTGCCATCCAGCACGTCAAATGCGCCCGCCCGCGCCAGCATCTCCAACGGCCGCTTGCCGACCCGTTTCATATCCACGCGGCGCGCGAAATCGAACAGAGTCGCGAATGGCTTTGCGCCCCGCGCCGTCACGATCAACCCCATCGCCTCCGCGCCCACGCCCTTCAACGCGCCCAACGCATAAACCACAGCGCCATCCCGCACCGAGAACGTCGCCAAAGACGCGTTCACACAGGGCGCAATCGTCTTGATGCCCAGCTTGCCGACTTCGCGCTTATAGACCGCCAGCTTGTCGGTCAGATGAATATCGCAATTCATCACCCCGGCCATGAATTCGACCGGGTGGTTCGCCTTCAGATACGCCGTCTGATAACTGACCACCGCATAAGCCGCCGCATGCGATTTGTTAAAGCCGTAGTTGGCGAACTTCTCCAGAAGATCGAACACCTCTCCGGCTTTTTTCACATCGACGTTATGGGTCTTCTTCGCACCTTCAACGAATTTGGGCCGTTCCTTCGCCATCTCCTCGGCGATCTTTTTACCCATAGCCCGCCGCAACAGGTCAGCGCCGCCCAACGAATACCCCGCCATCACCTGAGCGATTTGCATAACCTGCTCTTGGTAAACGATAATCCCTTGGGTTTCCGCAAGAATATGGTCAATCGTCGGATGGATAGACTCCAGATCCTTCAGCCCGTTCTTCACCTCGCAATAGGTCGGAATATTCTCCATCGGGCCAGGCCGATACAGCGCAACCAAGGCCACGATATCCTAGATGCAGGTCGGCTTCATCCGCCGTAAAGCATCCATCATGCCGCTGGATTCCACCTGAAACACCGCGACCGTTTTCGCCGCCGCATACAGCTCATACGAGGCCTTATCGTCCAGCGGGATCAGCGAGATATCAATATCCACCCCGCGCAGCCGCAACAAATCCAGCGCATTCTGGATCACCGTCAGCGTTTTCAGCCCGAGAAAGTCGAACTTCACCAAACCGGCTTGTTCAACCCATTTCATATTGAACTGCGTCGCAGGCATGTCAGACTTGGGGTCTTGATACAGCGGCACCAACTCATCCAGAGGCCGATCGCCAATCACCACCCCGGCGGCATGGGTCGAGGCGTTGCGATACAACCCCTCAATCTGCGCGCCGTAATTCAACAGCCGCGCCACCACCTCCTCTTTCGCCGCTTCCCGCAGCCGAGGCTCATCCGCCAACGCCTTGGTAATGCTGACGGGTTTCACCCCCTCCACCGGGATCATCTTCGACAGCCGATCCACCTGCCCATAAGACATCTGCAAGACGCGCCCCACGTCGCGCACCGCAGCCTTAGACAGCAAAGCGCCGAAGGTGATGATCTGCCCCACCTTGTCGCGGCCATACTTCTGCTGAACGTATTGAATGACCTCGCCCCGGCGATCCATGCAGAAGTCGATATCAAAGTCGGGCATGCTGACCCGTTCCGGATTCAAGAACCGCTCAAACAGCAAGGCATAGCGCAAAGGATCCAGATCGGTGATCGTCAGCGCATAGGCCACCAAAGATCCGGCGCCCGAGCCCCGCCCCGGCCCCACCGGAATCCCCTTTTTCTTCGCCCAACCGATAAAATCCGCCACGATCAGGAAATAGCCCGGAAACCCCATCCGCTCGATGATGCCCAGCTCAAAATCCAACCGGGCCTGATACTCCTCTACCGTCACTGCATGCGGAATAATGGCCAGCCGAGCCTGCAAGCCCTCGTTGGCCTGCCGCCTTAGCTCATTGACCTCATCATCAGCAAACTTCGGCAGGATCGGCGCCCGCTTGAACGCCGCAAACGCACAGCGCTTTGCTATCTCCACGGTATTCTCCACCGCTTCAGGCAGATCGGCGAACAGCGTCACCATCTCGGCCTCGGTCTTGAAATAATGCTGTGGCGTCAACCGCCTGCGAGGCTGCTGCTGATCCACATAAGCCCCCTCGGCAATGCAGATCAGCGCATCATGCGCCTCATACATCGTCGCGGCGGGGAAGTAGACATCATTGGTCGCCACCAGCGGCAGATCCAACTCATAAGCCGTCTCAATAAACCACCGCTCGGTGCCCGCCTCTGCGTCCGTCAGCCGCCCGCCCTCGCCCGGATGCCGCTGCAACTCCATATACAGCCGCCCCGGATAAGCCAAAGCCAACCGCTCCAACAGCACGCGCGCTTTCGGCAATTGCGCCGTCTGCACCAACCGCCCCAGCGGCCCATCCGCCCCCCCGGTCAAACAGATCAACCCATCCGAATAGCGCTCCAACTCCGGCAGCGTCACCTCCGGCAAAGCCCCGCCCTTGTCGATATAAAGACAAGAGTTCAGCTTCATCAGGTTCATGTACCCGGCTTCATTCTGCGCCAGCAGCACAACCGAGGCCGCAGCCTTCAGCTTCTCGCCCGCCGCCCCCGGATCATAGGCAACCGAGACTTGACAGCCGATGATCGGCTGCACGCCGGCGTCTTTGGCGTAAACCGAAAACTCCAGTGCCGCGAACATGTTATTGCTATCGGTGACTGCCACCGCAGGCATCTCATGCTTGCCGCAAAGCTTGATAAGCGCCTTCACAGGCACGGCCCCCTCCAGCAACGAATGTTCGGTATGGGTGCGCAGATGGATGAATCGAGGTGCTGACATGGGGGTAGACTAAC
Organism: Cypionkella sp.; assembly: GCA_046590425.1. GTDB lineage: Bacteria > Pseudomonadota > Alphaproteobacteria > Rhodobacterales > Rhodobacteraceae > Cypionkella. The sequence goes on from JBKJTI010000316.1 coordinate 55,051, forward strand.
GAAGCTGCGGGGCGGGGGGAAGGTCGATGCAAACTAAGGACGTTGCATCTCGCCTGCTCGGAGCAAGCGTTGGCTGCGAACCTATCAGCCAACGCTTCTTTTGCACAAGCTACCTGCGGTCAAAAATGTCTCTATCACCTTGAACTTGCATAAGAATTCAACGTTGTTTATCAGTAAGCCATGAAGTTTGAAAAAGGATTGATCGTGATCACAAGAATGGCAGCTGCGCTTTTGCTGGTATCCTCGTCTGTATCCTTTGGTTCGCCCGCATTAGCAGATCCCGTGCTTGAGCAAGATTTCAGCGTCTATTTGGCTGAAGGCGTTTTGAAGACTCCGTTGTCCATCAAAAGTGCAGGCTTTGCCCGGACGCTCTCCGAGAAAGAGTGCAGCTATCAAGCCGAACTCGCTGATTTATCCCTAGATGCTGTTTCTGCGGGCATGACATTAGAAGGAATCAAGGCATCCAATCAAGCAGCTGGCGAGCCGATCATGTTGGAAGATTTCATTGCAAGGCAGGAGGATTTCAAATCGTCTGGTGTATCTGCCAACGTCAGGGCGCGAATTGTTCTCGAAGTTCACAAGGCGTGTATTGTTGCTGCCGAGGCATGGATCGCATCCATTGAATGAACATTACACCGCCAATCAGGAAGTAAGGCGTGGGTGGGTTTCCAACCCACCATCCATCCCCAACCGTTAACAAATCCTAAATTCCACCACCCCAACCCATTGATTCAAAACATCTAAAAAAGGTCCCGAGTTGGGACCACGCCCTCTCCGCCCCCCTAACCCCCAACTTTCCCGCAAGAATCCAGAAACTCCTTTCGCCAAACCCATCAATCTATCGCTTGCACAACACCCCCGTCCAAGGCTTCATAGACCAAACGGCAGCACCCCCGCTTTACGCCGCATCGGGCGGGCGCGCGACTTGGCCAACGAAAAGACCGCGGCAGGATGAACCATGACCGACACAGCGTTTCTCTTGAACGGAACGCCGGTGCGCATATCAGGCGGCAGCCCGACGCGCACCCTGCTGGACTACCTGCGCGAAGACCAATCGCTCTGCGGCACCAAGGAAGGCTGCAACGAAGGCGATTGCGGTGCCTGCACCGTCATGGTCACCGACGCAAACGGCCCCAAAGCCCTCAACGCCTGCATATTATTCCTGCCCCAACTGCACGGCAAAGCCGTCCGCACCGTCGAAGGCATCTCTGGCCCGAACGGCCAGCTCCACCCCGTCCAAGCCGAGATGATCGCCCACCACGGCAGCCAATGCGGCTTCTGCACCCCCGGCTTCATCGCCTCCATGGCCACCGCCCACAGCCAGGGCCGTACCGACCACGACACCACCCTCGCCGGAAACCTCTGCCGCTGCACCGGTTACGCCCCGATCATCCGCGCTGCCATCGCCGCCCAGTCCGCCCCGATCCCCGACTGGATGCAAACCGACCAGCACAACCTGTCGGGCGCGGTGGGGACGGGGGAGGCGCATAGCCTCCCCGGCGCTTTCCGCCCCACCAACAGCGATGATCTCGCCGACTGGTATGCCCAAAACCCCAATGCCACCCTGATCGCCGGGGCCACCGATGTCGGCCTTTGGATCACCAAACACCTCCGCGATCTCGGCCAAATTGCCTTCCTGAACGCCGTCAGCGACCTGCAACAGATCGAGCATACCCCTGGCCACCTCCATATCGGTGCCGCCGTCACCATCACCCAACTCCGCGAAGCCCTGATACCCCTCCACCCCAGCTTCGCCGAACTGCTGCGTCGCTACGCCTCGGAACAGGTCCGCAACGCCGCCACAATCGGCGGCAACATCGCCAACGGCTCGCCAATTGGCGACGGCCCGCCCGCCCTGATCGCCCTCGGTGCCACCCTGCACCTGCGCAAAGGTCCCGATCTCCGCACCATTCCGCTGGAAAACTTCTTCCTCGCCTACCGCAAGCAAGACCGCCAACCCGGCGAGTTCGTTGCGGGCATCACCATCCCCGCCTGCGCCCCCGACTTGCGCTGCTACAAACTCACCAAACGCTTCGACCAAGACATCTCCGCCGTCCTCGGCTGCTTCAACATCACCCTTGAAGCCAACCAGATCACCCAAGCCCGCATCGCCTTCGGCGGCATGGCAGGCATCCCCAAACGCGCCACGCATGTCGAAAATGCCATCCTCAACAAACCCTTCACCCTAGAAACCCTCCACTCCGCCCTTCCCGCCTTCGGAGCCGATTTCCAACCCCTCACCGACATGCGCGCCTCCTCAACCTACCGCCTCACCACCGCGCAAAACCTGCTGATCCGTTATTTCCACGACCGCAACGGCACCCGCACAAACGTGCTGGAGGTCTCGCTATGACCATGGGCAAACCCCTCCCACACGATTCTGCCCCGCTGCACGTCACAGGCCAAGCCCGCTATATCGACGATATTCCCCTCCCCGCAGGCACCCTGCACGCGGCCTTTGGTCTCTCCACCTGCGCCCACGGCAGCATCACCGCCATCGACCTTTCCGCCGTCAAATCCGCCCCCGGCGTGATCAAAGTCTACGCCAGCGCCGACTTCGCCGCGATGCCCGATTGCTCGCCCTCCACCCATGACGAACCCCTGCTCGCCGTGGATAAAGTCCACTACGCAGGCCAACCCGTCTTCCTCGTCATCGCCGACACCCACCTCAACGCCCGCAAAGCCGCCCGCCTCGGCAAAATCACCTACGCCGACCTCCCCGCCCTGCTGACCGTAGACGAAGCCCTCGCCGCCAATTCCCGCTTCGAGCAAGGCCCAATCATCTGGACCAAAGGCGACGCCGCCCAAGCCATCGCCACCGCCGCCCAAATCATCGAAGGCGCCATGGAAGTCGGCGGCCAAGAACATTTCTACCTCGAAGGCCAGATCGCAGCATGCATCCCACAAGAAGACGGCATGCATGTATATTCTTCCACACAACACCCCACCGAGATTCAACACAAAGTCGCCCACGCCCTGCACCTGCCGATGTCCGCCGTGCGCGTGGAAACCCGCCGCATGGGCGGAGGCTTCGGCGGTAAAGAAAGCCAAGGCAACGCCCTCGCCATCGCCTGCGCCATTGCCGCCCGCGACCTGAACAAGCCCTGCAAAATGCGCTACGACCGCGACGATGATATGATAATCACCGGCAAACGCCACGATCTGCGCATCACCTACCGCGCTGGCATCGACGCCGCAGGCCGCATCCTCGGCATCGATTTCACCCACCTCGTCCGCTGCGGCTGGGCGCAAGACCTGTCGCTCGCCGTCGCCGACCGCGCCATGCTGCACGCCGACAACTGCTACCATCTGCCCGACATCCGCATTGAATCGCACCGTCTGAAAACCAACACCCAATCGGCCACCGCCTATCGCGGCTTCGGAGGACCGCAAGGCATCATCGGGATTGAACGGGTGATCGACCACATCGCCCACGCCCTGAAAAAAGACCCCAATGAGATCCGCAAACTCAACTATTACCGCGCAGCCCAGCCCACCGGCCCCGGCACCGGCCACCGCATCGGCTCCACCTATTCCCCCGCCAATTCCGCTCCGCAAACCACCCCCTATTTCATGGAGGTCGAAGATTTCATCGGCCAGGACATCACCAGCGCGTTGGAGAAATCGAGCAATTACCTAGCCCGCCGTGCCGAAATAGCTGCATGGAATAGCACAAACCCAATTCTGAAGCGCGGCATCGCCTTCACCCCGGTCAAGTTCGGCATCTCGTTCACCCTCACATGGCTGAACCAAGCCGGGGCGCTGGTGCATGTCTACCAAGACGGCTCCATCCACCTCAACCACGGCGGCACCGAGATGGGCCAAGGCCTGAACCAAAAGGTCGCCCAAGTCGCAGCCTCAGTGTTCGGCGTTGACACCGCGCAAGTGAAAATCACCGCCACCGACACCGCGAAAGTCGCCAACACCTCGGCCACCGCCGCCTCGTCGGGGGCCGATATGAACGGCATGGCCGCGCAAAACGCCTGCCAGATCATCCGCGCCCGCATGGCCGATTTCCTTGCCGACAAGCTTGGCACCCACCCCAACGAAGTCCGCTTTGAAAACGGCACCGTGCGCGCGGGCGGCGAATCCTATTCCTTTGCCCAAATCGCCTCATGGGCCTACCAAGCCCGCATCTCGCTGTCCTCAACCGGCTTCTACGCCACCCCAAAAATCAACTGGGACCGCATCCGCGGCAAAGGCCGCCCGTTCCTCTACTTCGCCTATGGTGCTGCCATCACCGAAGTCGTGATCGACACCCTCACCGGCGAAAATCGCATCCTGCGCACCGACATCCTGCATGACGCCGGAACCTCACTGAACCCCGCCCTAGACATCGGCCAAGTCGAAGGCGCTTATGTCCAAGGTGCCGGATGGCTCACCACCGAGGAACTGGTCTGGAACGCCAAAGGCAGCCTCACCACCCACGCCCCCAGCACCTACAAAATCCCCGCCTGCTCGGACCGCCCGCCGATCTTCAACGTCGCCCTCTGGGACAAGCCCAACCGCGAGGACACCGTCGGCAAATCCAAAGCCGTGGGCGAGCCCCCCTTCAACCTTGGCATCTCCGCCTTCCTCGCCCTCGCCGACGCCATCGCTGCCACAGGGGACGGCTCCCGCTACCCAAACCTGGACGCCCCCGCCACCCCCGAACGCATCCTCGCTGCCGTGCAGGATCAGCGCCATGTTTGACCTCGCCCAACTCGCCCAAACCGTCGCCCAACACGGCCCCACCGCCCGCGTGGTCATAGCATGCCACCAAGGCTCCTCCCCCCGCGAAGTCGGGGCCGCCATGCTGGTTTGGGCCACAGGCCAGTCCGGCACCATCGGCGGCGGGGCGCTGGAGCACCAAGCCACCGAACACGCCCGCAGCCTCCTGCTCACCCACGAAAAATCCATCACCCACAATGCCCTCGGCCCTAAACTCGGCCAATGCTGCGGCGGCGCTGTCACCCTGTTCACTGAAGTGTTCACCGCCGAAACCCTGCCCGAGACCACTCCCCTGATCGCCCGCCCCACCACCGACCAACCCATGCCGCTCGCCGTAAAACGCCTGCTCGCCATCGCCCGCAACCAAGGCAACTTGCCTAGCCCGCATCTGCTGCAAGGCTGGATGATCGAACCCCTCGCCAAACCGCAGCGCCAGCTCTGGATCTGGGGCGCAGGCCATGTCGGCCGCGCCCTCGTCCACACGCTCGCCCCACTCCCAGACCTCCAGATCACATGGATCGACACCGCTCTCACCCGCTTCCCTGACGCTATCCCCGAAAACACCACCGCTCTGCCCGCCCTAAACCCCGCCAACGCCGTCGCACTCGCCCCCCCAACTGCCGAGCACCTGATCCTCACCTACTCCCACGCCCTAGACCTAGACCTTTGCCACCGCCTGCTGCTGCACGGCTTCCAATCCGCAGGCCTGATCGGCTCACAAACCAAATGGGCGCGCTTCCAATCGCGCCTGCGCGCCCTCGGCCATTCCCCGCAAACCATCGCCAAAATCAGCTGCCCGATCGGCGATCCCAGCCTTGGCAAACATCCGCAAGCCATCGCCATCGGCGTCGCCGCCCACCTGCTCCGCCCGTCAGCACAGGCTGCCCACGGCCAAACCGCCCCCAGCCGCAGCGCTTGACGCCACCGCGAAAACCCCCATCCCTGCCGCAAACCTTCAAGGGGCGAAAATGTTTGACCTAATCCTCAGAAACGCCAACCTCCCCGACGGTCGCAAGGGCATCGACATCGCCATCGCGGGCAGCAAAATCGCCGAAATCGCCCCCCACATTCAAGCCCCCGCCCGAGAAGAAATCGACGCCACGGGCCGCCTCGCAAGCCCGCCTTTCGTCGATCCCCATTTCCACATGGACGCCACGCTCTCGCTCGGCCTGCCGCGCATGAACCGCTCGGGAACCCTGCTGGAAGGCATCGCACTTTGGGGCGAACTCCGCCCCACGCTGACCATCGACGCGCTTGTGACCCGCGCCCTGCGCTACTGTGACCTGGCTGTCACCCAAGGCCTGCTGGCGATCCGCACCCATGTCGATACCTCTGACCCAAAACTCACCACGGTTCAGGCGATGCTAGAGGTGAAACAAAAGGTCAAATCTTACATAGACTTGCAACTCGTCGCCTTCCCGCAAGACGGCTACTACCGCGCCCCCGAAGGCGTCAAATCCCTCACCCGCGCCCTCGACATGGGCGTGGATATCGTCGGCGGCATCCCGCATTTCGAACGCACCATGGCCGAAGGCCAAGCATCGGTTGAAGCCCTCTGCCGCCTCGCCGCCCAGCGTGGCCTGCCCGTCGACATGCACTGCGATGAGACCGATGACCCCAACTCCCGCCACGTCGAAACCCTCGCAGCCGAGACGATCCGCCACGGCTTGCAAGGCCGCGTCGCAGGCGCGCATCTCACCTCGATGCATTCGATGGACAATTACTACGTCTCCAAACTGATCCCGCTGATCGCGGAAAGCGGCATGAACGTCATCCCCAATCCGCTGATCAACATCATGCTGCAAGGCCGCCACGACAGCTACCCCAAACGCCGCGGCATGACCCGCGTGCCAGAGCTGATGGCCGCAGGCATCAACGTCTCGTTCGGCCATGATTGCGTGATGGACCCATGGTATGCGATGGGCTCGGGAGACATGCTCGAGGTCGGCCATATGGCGATCCATACCGCGCAAATGGGCTCGCTTGAGGATAAAACCAAAATCTTCAACGCCCTGACGGTGAACTCGGCCAAAACCATGGGCCTGCAAAACTACGGTCTGGAAAAAGGCCGCAACGCCGATCTGATCCTGCTACAAGCCCGCGACCCCGCCGAGGCTTTGCGCCTGAAGGCCACCAAACTTCTGGTGATCAAAAGCGGCAAGATCATCGCCCGCACTCCGGCGCGCGTGGGCGCGTTGTTCTTGGAAGGCCGCCCCGCGCAAATCGACCCTGCGCTCGATTTCGCGCCAGATTACTAACCCAGCACTTGCCGCAATCGAGAAGCCTCCGGCGGGAGTATTTCAAAAAGAGCAATTCCCCTAAGCAGTTGCTCTTTCCGAAATACTCTCAGGGGTGAGGCGAAGCCGAGGGGGCAGACGCCCCCTGATTTATGGCTTCATAAATCGGCCCGATTTATGCCCTTCATAAATCGCTACCGCCAGACCCCGACATGCACCACAGCCGCCTCGTCTTCCAGCATCGGCCCGATCACCTCAACCCGCCGCTGCCCAGCCGCAAACACCACCCGGCAGGGCAAATCCAACGTCGGATTCTCGGGATGATTGCCGGTGATCTCTTTCAATCGATGCTCGGACAACCCATACACAACGCGGCGAAGCCCGGTCCAATAGATCGCCCCCGCGCACATCGCGCAGGGCTCTGCCGAGGTGTAAATCGTGCACTCCCGCAGCAACTCCATCGGCAAAGTCGTCGAGGCCCGTGTCATCAAAACCCGCTCGGCATGGCCTGTCATATCGTGATCCGGCATGAAGGCGTTGTGCTGTGTCATCAGCACTACGCCATCTGGCCCGACCAAGATCGAGGCAAACGGATGCACCCCCGCCAGCTTGGCCTTTTCCGATTCCGCAATCGCCAGCCACAGCAGCGCCACATGATCCAGTTCCGCCATTCGCTTGCTCCTGTTGCGCCCAATCTGTTGGCGGCAGAGTCGCGGCTTCCCAGCCATCAATCAAGCCCAGTCTCACCCCGAACCTGCATCAAATACCCGCAACTGCTACTGCTTCTGCCTGATAATCAAGCACCCCCTCGCGTCCACCCTGATCGACGCCTGCACAGAATACCACCTATGCTATTGTTATATCTTAACTATTCTTAACCGCAACTTCGTCATATTTCTCACCCGCCCCTCAAGCCAATGCTTGCGAGCCCGCTGTTATCCAGTCTAACCTTGATCAGCCCATCTGCGCAAAAATCGGGCATCTGCCGTCCGTCGGGAAACCCCTAAAACCATGCCGCTTTCAAGAAAAACCAAGGCCATTACCCCGCGAAATCTTGAAAGTCTTTCAACCTCATTCCGCATAGCCACCCCAGCCTTCCACAGTGTCCACTACGCCACCACCTCCCAGCCTTAAGGACCAAGCGCCCGATGCAAACGCCGCCCCGCCTCGATCTTTCGGGCATCACCAAACGCTTCCCCGGCGTGCTTGCCAATGATCAGGTCAGCTTTGCGGTGCAGCCCGGCGAAATCCACGCGCTGCTGGGCGAAAACGGCGCGGGCAAATCCACCCTCGTCAAAATGATCTACGGCATCATGCAGCCCGACGCGGGCGAGATCCGCTGGAACGGCCAGCACATCACCATCCAAAACCCCAAAGCCGCCCGCAAACTCGGCATCGGCATGGTGTTCCAACATTTCTCGCTGTTTGAGGCGATGACGGTGCTGGAAAACATCGCCCTCGGCATGGACGCGAAAATCCCCGCCCGCGACCTTGAGGCGAAAATCATCGCCGTTATGCAGCAATATGGGCTGAAACTCGAACCGCATCGCATCGTCTCCACCCTCTCGGTCGGTGAGCGTCAACGCATTGAAATCGTCCGCGCCTTGCTCTTGAACCCCAACCTTCTGATCATGGACGAACCCACTTCCGTCCTCACCCCGCAAGAGGTTGAACAGCTTTTCGTCGTGCTGCGCCAACTGGCGCGCGAAGGCTGCTCGATCCTCTACATCTCCCATAAACTTCACGAAATCAAAGCCCTCTGCGACACCGCCACCATCCTGCGCGGCGGTAAATTGGTCGACACCTGCGATCCCGCCGTGGAAACTTCCCGCTCGATGGCCGAGAAGATGATCGGCGGCAGTCTGAAGGACATCCAACGCGGCGAGGGGCGCACCTTGGGTAGCGCCAAGCTGACCGTCCAAGGCATGTCTGTCGCAAAAGACGGCCCTTTTGGCGTCGCGTTGAAGGACATCAGCTTTTCAGTCAAAGCCGGCGAAATCTTCGGTATCGCAGGTGTGGCCGGCAATGGCCAAAACGCCCTCTTGCTCGCCCTGTCCGGCGAAACCCCCTCCACCTCTCCCGACGCCATCCAGATCGACGGCACCCGCGTCGCCCAACTTACAGCCAAACAGCGTCGCCTCGCGGGCATGGCCAGCGTGCCCGAAGAACGCAACGGCCACGCCGCAGTGCCCGATTTCAGCCTGTCCGACAACGCCATCCTGACCGCGCGCGACCGCATGGGTATGGTCGCAGGCGGCATGGTCAACGCCCGCAGCGCAAAAACCTACGCAGGCGAAGTCATCGCCGCTTTCTCGGTCAAAGCCACCGGCCCGGCCGCGATGGCCGACAGCCTCTCCGGCGGCAACCTGCAAAAATTCATCATGGGCCGCGAAATCATGCAGAAGCCGCAGGTTCTGGTGGTGAGCCAGCCGACTTGGGGCGTTGATGCCGGGGCCGCCGCCGCCATTCATCAAGCACTGGTTGACCTTGCCGCCACAGGTTCCGCCATCGTGGTGATCAGCCAAGACCTTGATGAACTCTTGTCGCTCTGCGACACAATCGCGGTGATCAACGAAGGCCGTCTGTCCAAACCCATCCCCGTCGCCGGGGCCAATATCGAGGAAATCGGCCTATTGATGGGCGGTGTTCACGGTGACCCCAACGCGCCAACCCATATCTCGCCGGAGCTTGCCCATGCGTCTTAAGCTGGAAAAGCGCCCCGCCCCCAGCACCTTCATGCTGATCGCCACCCCGATTGCCTCGGTGCTGCTCACCATGCTGATCGGCGTCATCGTGTTCGACGCCATCGGCATCGAAGGCGAACGTGCGGTGATCGACATCTTCCTCACCCCGATCCTCGCCAGCTACAAATGGCAAGACGTCGCCGTCAAAGCCGCCCCGCTGATCATCATCGCCCTCGGCCTCTCTATCGGCAACCGCGCTCAAATCTGGAACATCGGCGCCGAGGGTCAATATGTGCTGGGCGCCCTCGCTGCCGCTGGCGTTGGCCTTGCCGCTGGCCCCGAGGCCCATAGCGCGACCCTGATCCTGATGATCCTCGCAGGCATCCTTGGGGGTGCCGCTTGGGCCGCGATCCCGGCGCTGCTGAAAACCCGCTGGGACGTCAACGAAATCCTCACCTCCCTTATGCTCACCTATGTCTCGTTCCAGGTCTTGGGCTACCTCGTCGGCGGCCCGTGGCAAGACCCCAATGGCCGCAATTTTCCCGCCACCGCACCCTTGCCGGAAAACCTCACCCTGCCGATCCTGTTCCAAGGTACCACTGTCCACCTCGGCGTCGCCATCGCATTGATCCTGCCGTTCGTGTTCTGGCTGATCATGTCGCGCTCGGTGTTTGGCTTCCAGATTCGCGTGGTCGGCTCCGCCCCCCACGCCGCCCGCCACGGCGGATTTGACGCCAAACAAACCATCTGGCTCGCCCTGTTGATCGGCGGCGGCATGGCTGGCCTCGCCGGAGCCCTCGAATTCACCGGAAGCCTGAAAGCCGTCAACCTCGGCTTTCCGTCTGGTTATGGCTTCACTGCCATCATCGTCGCCTTCCTCGGTCGCCTGCATCCCATCGGCTGCCTGATCGCGGGCTTCGTGCTGGCCGTCACATATGTCGGCGGCCAGGTCGCCCAAACCACCGTGCATATCCCGAACTCCACCGCAGGCATCTTCCAAGCGATGATGCTGTTCTTTATCCTCGCCTCAGACATCCTGATCCGCTACCGCGTCCGCGTCATCCCGTCAAAACCGGCAGGAGCGCGCGCATGAGCCCGGAATTCATCATCGCCGCCATTGTCACCATCGTCGGGCTGACCACGCCGATCCTGCTTGCGGGCCTGGGCGAGCTGATCACCGAGAAATCCGGGGTGCTCAACCTCGGCGTTGAAGGCATGATGCTGATGGGAGCCATATCCGGCTTCGTCATCACCGCCCTCACCTTCAACCCATGGGTTGGCGTCATCGGGGCCGCCGCCGGCGGCGCGCTATCGTCGATGCTGTTCGCCGTCCTCGTGCTGCAACTCAATTCCAACCAGGTCGCCACCGGCCTTGCGCTGTCGATCTTCGGCACCGGCCTGTCATCGCTGATCGGTGTTTCGTTCACTGGGCGCATCGTGCCGCAGTTTGGCTCGATTTTCCCCGATGTTCTGGCGAAAGACCCGATCTGGAAGCTGTTCTTCGGCTATTCCCCCCTCGTCTACTTCGCCCTCGCCATGGTGCCTTTGACCGCATGGTTCCTGAAATCCACCCGCGCCGGCCTGATCCTGCGCGCGGTCGGTGAAAACGACCATTCCGCCCATTCCATCGGCTATTCCGTCACCGCAGTGCGCTACGCCGCCATCGCCTTTGGTGGCGCTATGGCAGGCATCGGCGGCGCTTACTTCAGCATGGTGATCACCCCGATGTGGGCCGAGAAGATGACCGCGGGCCGAGGCTGGATCGCGCTTGCCCTCGTGGTTTTCGCCGGATGGCGCACCGGGCGCTTGCTCGCGGGGGCCTATTTCTTCGGCTTCCTGATGTGGCTGGAATTGTTTGCCAAGGCCAACGGCTTTGGCAACAGCCTGCCATTTGTCCAAGCGATCCCCTCGCAATTCTGGGCGGCTATGCCATACGTTATGACAGTGGTGGCCCTGACCCTGATTTCGTCCCGTGGCAATGTCGGGGCCTCTGCCCCCGCCTGCCTCGGCAAACCATTCCTACCCTCTACCTAACCACCAACAGGAGAATAATATGACGACACTCAACCGTCGCAGCCTGATGAAAGCCGTGGGCGCTGCCGCCACGCTTTCGCTGACGGGCACCACCGCCCACGCCGCCGACAAAATCAAAATCGGCTTCATCTTCCTCGGCCCGATCGGTGACTATGGTTGGACTTGGGCGCATAACAAAGGCCGCGAGGCGATTGACGCAGCGCTTGGCGACAAGGTCGAGACGCTCTACGTCGAGAACGTCGCTGAAGATGCATCGGCGATCCCGCTGATCCGCGATCTGGCCAACCAAGGCTGCAAGCTGATCTTCACATGCTCTTACGGCTACATGGACCAAACCCTTGCCGTCGCAGCCGAATTCCCCGATGTGAAGTTCGAACATTGCACCGGTTTCAAGCGCGCCGACAACGTCGCGACCTATAACTCCAAATTCCACGAAGGCCGCGCCGTTCTGGGCACCATCGCGGGCAAAATGTCTAAATCCGGCACTCTGGGCTATCTCGGCTCGTACAAGGTTCCCGAGGTCGTCTTGGGCGTCAACGCCTTCGCCCTCGCCGCGCAAAAGCAAAACCCGGCCGCAACCGTCAAACTGGTTCTGATCGATTCCTGGTTCGATCCACCGAAAGAAGCCGCCGCAACCGAAACTCTGGTAAATCTGGGCTGCGATATCGTCACCACCCACACCGACAGCCCCGGCCCGCTGCAAATCCTCGAGCAGAAAGGCCTTTATGGCTTTGGCCAAGGCGCTGACATGTCGGCCTTCGCCCCCACCGCCCACCTCACCGCGATTGAGGATATCTGGGGGCCCTACTACGTCGCCCGCGCGCAGGCGATTGTGGACGGCACCTGGACCTCGACCGACACTTGGGATGGCATGAAAGAAGGCACCGTGGTGATGGCCCCCTACAACGCCGCAGTGCCCGCCGATGTGGTGGCCTTGGCCGATGCTGTGCAGGCTGGCTACAAGGACGGCAGCTACGATATCTTCACCGGCCCGATTTTCGACCAAGACGGGGTTGAGAAGGTCAAAGCCGGTGAGATCATGACGCTGGAACAACTCGCCACCATCGACTGGTTTGTCAAAGGCGTCGAAAGCGCGTCCTAAAGCGGTTCAGATTTTCTCCAAGGAGAATCTATCGGAAAACGCGTTCGACTGAACCGAGAGGCAGCGATCTGCGAATCCTTGTTAATCTGAACCGGTAAGCCAATCTCTGCCACCAAAGAAGGCCCGCGCCCCCAACGCGGGCCTTTTGCTTGCCACACACCCATTCCAGTGAAACGCTACGTCAACCCTGCAGATCGAAAGGAACACCCGATGGCCAAAGCCGCCAAAAACACCATTTGCATCTGGTATGACAAAGACGCCGAAGCCGCCGCGAACTTCTACGCCAGCATCTTCCCCGACACCAAAGTCAACGCTGTCTTCCGCGCCCCCGGAGACTACCCTTCGGGCCACAAGGGCGATGTGCTGACCGTCGATTTCACCGTCTGCGGCATCCCTTGCATCGGTCTGAACGGCGGCCCTGCGTTCAAACACACCGAAGCCTTCTCCATGCAGATCGCCACGGATGACCAAGCAGAAACCGATCGCTACTGGAACGCGATTGTTGGCAACGGCGGGCAGACCAGCGAATGTGGCTGGTGCAAAGACAAGTGGGGCATCAACTGGCAGATCACCCCGCGCACCCTGACCGAAGCCATGGTCGCAGGCGGGGCCGAGGCCGCGCGCGCCTTCGCCGCGATGATGACGATGCAGAAAATCGACGTTGCAAAAATCGACGCCGCACGGCGCAGCTGATCGCTCCACCCCGGGCCCCGAAGCCTGACCACCCGGAATTGCTCTTTTCCAAATACTCAAATACCCCGCCCCATCCAGCACAACGCCGCAGACACCTCGCTGCACCGGCCATATCGCCGAAATCCCACAGCATTTTGCCACCGCCCCCTTGCATTCCGCCCAGCGATACCGACCAATCGCGCAACAACACGGGGGCGGACATGCACACAGATTTCCTGATCATCGGCGGCGGCATTGCAGGCGTTTCCGCCGCAGCCCGCCTGTCACAGCACGGCAAAGTCACCCTGCTTGAGGCTGAATCCAACCTCGCCCACCACGCCTCGGGTCGCTCCGCAGCCCTCTATGAACCCCGCTACGGCCTCGCCCCGGTGGTCGAACTTTCGCTCGCCTCGGGGGATTTCTTCCGCGACTCCGCCAACGTGCTCTCCCCCCGTGGCATCATGATCCTCGGACGCCCTGGTGAAGACAAAGCCTTCGATCACGATATCGAAGACATGCACCTGCCCGAAATTGCTTTTGACGAGGCCCGCGCCATTGTCCCGATCCTCAACTCCGAAACCGTCTCCCGCGCCGCCCTCGCCTCGCACGCATGGGACATCGACACCGACCTCTTGCTACAAAACTTCGCCCGCGAAGCCCGCGCCAACGGTGCCGAATTCCACCTCAACGCCCGCGCCACCGCCATCAGCAAAACCGCCAAAGGCTGGCGCGTCACCACCGCCAACGGCGTGTATGAAGCCGCCATCCTGATCAACGCCTCCGGTGCTTGGGTCGACCAAACTGCCCAGATGGCAGGCATCCCCCCTCTCGGCTTCCAACCCAACCGCCGCTCGATGGCCCGCATCCCCGCCCCCGGCGGCCACGATGTCAGCAACTGGCCGATGATGTTTGGTTGTGGCGAGACCTGGTATGCGAAGCCCGACGCAGGCGCGCTGATCGTCTCGCCCGCCGATGAAGACCCGATGGAGCCGCATGACGCCTGGGCCGACGATATGGTTCTGGCCGAGGGCCTTGCCCGCTATGAAGAATTCGTCACCGAACCCGTCACCAAACTGCTGTCGAACTGGGCCGGACTGCGCACCTTCTCGCCCGACCGCGTTCTGGTGATCGGCCCAGACGCCACCGACCCCACATTCTTCTGGCTGGCAGGCCAGGGCGGCTACGGTTTCCAATCCAGCCCCGCCGCCAGCCAAATCGCCGCCGATCTGATTACCGGCACTCCGCCCAGCGCCTCCGAAAGCTTGATCGCCGCCCTCTCCCCCACCCGGTTCGGGTAAGGCCGGACGCGGGGGATTCCGCCGAGAGGGCAATTTCCCCCGCTGACAAAACCCACCGTCTCTGGCACCCTGCGGCGATGCACCGATTTCTTGCCCTCGCCCTGATCCTCACCCTCGCCGCTTGCGGCGGGCGTCCGCGTGAAACTTTCCAATCCACCACCTCGCCCTCCGCGACCCCGCAGCGTGCCAATTTTGGCGATGTGCATCCGCAAGACTTTGGCTCGACAGCACCGCAAGACCACCGGATCCACGGCATTGATGTCTCGAAATTCCAGACCGCCGTCGATTGGCAAACCGCGCAAGCCAATGGCGTCAGCTTTGCCTTCATCAAGGCGACCGAGGGCGGCGATCAAGCCGACCCGCTGTTTGATCAACACTGGCGCGGTGCCGCCCGCGCGGGCATCCCGCGCGGCGCGTACCATTTCTTCTACCACTGCCGCCCCGCCATCGAACAAGCCCGCTGGTTTATCGCGCATGTGCCTCGCACAACGGGCACCCTGCCCCCGGTCCTCGACATGGAATGGACCCCGACCTCGCCGACCTGCCGCATCCGCAACAGCCCCGAACACATAAGGTCCGAGGCGCAAATCTTCATCCGCGCTGTGCAATCGCACTACGGCCAACGCCCAATCCTCTACACCGCCATCGACTTCTTTGAAGACAACCAGATGTGGAAAGTCCAAGGCGCTGATTTCTGGCTACGCTCGGTCGCAGCCCATCCGCGCGACCTTTATGAAGGCCAAAGCTGGACGTTCTGGCAATACAGCGGCACCGGCCAAGTGCCCGGTATCGCAGGAAAAGTGGATCTCAACGCCTTCGCAGGCAACGCCCGCGATTGGCACGCATGGCTGGCGGCCAGCCAGCACTGAACGCCGCACGCTCCGGCGTGATCAACCGCGCCATGGCCTCCCTGCACGCCCCAGCCCGGCCCGCATTGCCACCCTGCACCATCCGCACCACCTGCGCACTGATCGTCACCGCCACAAGGATGGCCACCGAATACCACGCCGCAAAGCACATCCACACTGGACAAGCCGCCAAAGAGTTCCCAATTTGGCAGCCTTCCGAGTGCAGGCAACCTGATGTGCAATCTCTACTCACTGACCAAAGGCCAAGCCGCAATACGTGACATCGCAAATGCGATGGCCGGCGACGCTGCGCGGATTGCCGATCTGACGGGTAACTTGCCAGCCCAGTCCGGCATTTACCCCGATTACGCCGCACCCATCCTGCGCACTGCCCCCGCTGGCGGTTGGCAGCTGTCGATGGCCCGCTGGGGAATGCCCACGCCGCCACAGTTCCTTCAGGGCAAACGCACTGATCCCGGCGTGACAAACCTTCGCAATCTCGCCTCCCCGCACTGGCAAAGATGGCTGGGGGTCGCACACCGCTGCTTGGTGCCGTTCACCAGCTTTGCCGAGCCTGACAACCGACCTGGCCCCAACAAGGCCAAGCCGGTCTGGTTCGCCTTGGGTGCGGATCGCCCGCTGGCCTTCTTTGCGGGGATCCGCACCGAATGGACCTCGACGCGTAAACTGAAAGAGGGCGAGGTCACGGTGGATGCCTTCGGCTTCCTCACCTGCGCACCAAATCGCGAGGTCCAACGCGTTCACCCCAAGGCGATGCCGGTTATTCTGCTGCGCCCCGAGGAATGCCACCAGTGGCTGACCGCCCCGATCGCACAGGCGCTGCACCTGCAACGTGCCCTGCCCGATGGCGAGTTGGATATCGTGCTGGAAGGCGCGCGCGACGACCCCGCATGATCATTGACCCGGGGCGTCTACGGGCGCCCTCAACTTGCTCCACACAGTCGCACCCTCGAGATCCCAACAATTTGCCTAAAATTTTCCCTATCACAGCCCAAAGCGCCGCCCTGCAATTTCACATTGGCAAAAGTATCCCACGGGGGTCTGGGGGTGTGAAACCCCCAGCGCTCAGCCCCAAAAAGAAGGGCGGCAGGATCGCTCCCACTGCCCTAAATGCTTAACAATCCGCAAACGCTCGAACCTAACCCTTTGATCCCAAATAACTATGCCCAACGTCCACGCGTGGACGATCAGCAATCCACCCTAATCCGCGCATTGCTTGGATCAAACGGCGAATCCTCAACCACCACACAATCCCACAGCTCGCGGTTCATCCGAACCTTCAACTTGGTGCCAACTTCCGCCAGATCAGGCCGCACATAACCCATCCCGATCTGCTTGCCGAACGCCACCGAATACCCGCCCGAGGTCAGACGGCCAATCTTCACGCCGTCCAGCAGCAAAGCTTCCTTGCCCCACGGATCGGTGTCAGACGGCCCATCAATCAACAAGGTGCAGCATTTGGAGCGGATCCCCACATCCAGCATCGCCTGCTTGCCTTGGAAATCCTTCTTCAGATCGACAAACCGGTCCAAAGCGGCCTCCAACGGCGTCGCATCGCGGCCCAACTCGTTGCCAAACGCACGATAAGATTTCTCCTGCCGCAGCCAGTTCTGCGCCCGCGCACCGACCAGCTTCATACCATGCTTGGCCCCTGCGGCGATCAACTGATCCCACAAGTAGCGTTGCATTTCGATCGGATGATGCAGTTCCCAGCCCAACTCGCCGGTATACGCCACCCGGATCGCATTGACCGGGCACATGCCCAGTTCAATCCGCCGCGCCGACAGCCACGGGAAGCGCTTGTTCGACAAAGCCGTTGCCGGGTTTTCATCCTTGATCAGCTCGGCCAAAATCGCGCGGGCTTTTGGCCCAGCAATCGCAAACACCCCCCACTGCGTCGTCACATCGTGGATCTCGATATAACCAAACTCCGGCGCTTTATCCTCGGCACATTTGCGCAGGAAATCCGCGTCATACGCCGTCCAAGCCCCGGCGCTGACCAGATAATAATCATCTTCACCATTGCGCACGATGGTATATTCCGTCCGCGTCGTCCCCGCAGGCGTCAGCGCGTAGGTCAGGTTGATCCGGCCCACTTTCGGCAAAGCATTGCAGGTGAACCAATCAAGGAACGCCGTCGCCCCCGGTCCTTTCACCACATGTTTGGTGAAAGCCGTCGCGTCAATCAAACCCGCAGTTTCGCGAATAGCCTTGGCTTCCTCGACCGCATATTGCCACCAAGCGCCACGACGGAATGAACGCGATGTGTGGTCGAAATCCTCAGGCGCATCCAGCGGACCGTAGTAAATTGGCCGCTCCCAACCATTCACCTGCCCAAACTGCGCGCCCAACGCCTTCTGGCGATCATAAACCGGCGCAGTCCGCAGCGGGCGGCAGGCTTCGCGTTCTTCATCGGGGTGGTGCAGAACAAAGACGTGGTCGTAACATTCTTCATTCTTCCGCGCCGCATATTCGGTGGTGATCCACGAGCCATAACGGCGCGGATCGAGCGAAGCCATGTCGATCTCGGCCTCACCATTCACCATCATCTGCGCAAGGTAATAACCCGTGCCGCCCGCCGCCGTGATGCCAAACGAGAAGCCCTCGGCAATCCACATATTCCGCAGCCCCGGAACCGGCCCCACCAGCGGGTTGCCATCCGGAGTATAGCAGATTGGGCCGTTAAAATCGTCTTTCAACCCAACAACTTCCGAGGACGGCAGGCGGTGGATCATTGCCATATACTCGGCCTCGATCCGCTCCAGATCCAGCGGGAACAGATCGGCGCGGAAGCTGTCCGGCACCGAATATTCAAACCGCGCCGGAGCACCCTTTTCATACGGCCCCAGGATCCAGCCGCCGCGCTCTTCCCGCACATACCATTTGGCATCCGCATCGCGCAGAACCGGGTGCTCGGGGTTGGTCTTACGATACTCAACCAACATCGGATCAGGTTCAGTCACGATGAACTGATGCTCCACCGGAATAGCCGGGATCTTCACGCCCAACAGCCGCGCCGTGCGCTGTGCGTGATTGCCGGTGGCGGTGACCACATGTTCAGCCCGGATTTCAAACTTGTCATCCGAGGCGACCAGATTACCGCCCTGCTCGACCATCCGGGTGCAGGACACGATCCACTCGGACCCCGTCCACTTGTAACCATCGACCTGCACCTTACGCTCGATCGTCACGCCATGCTGCCGCGCGCCCTTGGCCATCGCTTGGGTCACATCAGCCGGGTTGATGTAGCCATCCTGCGGGTGATACAGCGCGCCCACCAGATCATCGGTGCGCAACAGCGGCCAACGGTCTGTCATCTGCGCCGGGGTCAGGAATTCGTGGTAAACCCCCGCCGTCTCGGCCACCGATGAATAGAGCATGTACTCATCCATCCGCTCTTGATGCTGCGCCATCCGCAAATTGCCAACCACCGCGAACCCAGCGTTCAGACCGGTTTCAGCTTCCAGCGACTTGTAGAAATCCACCGAATACTTGTGAATATGCGTCGTCGCATAACCCATGTTGAACAAAGGCAGCAGCCCCGCCGCGTGCCAGGTCGAGCCGGACGTCAGCTCATCGCGCTCCACCAGCATGGTATCCCACCCAGCTTTCGCCAAATGATAGGCAATGCCATTGCCGACCGCACCACCGCCCACAACCAGCGCCTTGACATGAGTCTTCATGAGTCTCTCCGAATGGAATTTGCACCATATGTGCCGCAAGCGCGCACAAACGGGCAAGGCCAGCCGACACATGACGGATAAAAACGACATGGCCGCCAAAAAGCGGCATTTCTTGCGCCGACACCAGACCGATTTTTGAGAAAAATCGTGGCCCCGGCTTACATCTTCCGCATCCGGCCAAACACCGCCACCAGCGCGAAAATTACCGCCGCTGCGCTGACAATCGACGGCCCCGCAGGCGTGTCTTGCCATAGCGACAGCCGCAGCCCCGCGAGGCACGCCAGCGCGCCAAACCCTGCCGCATAGAGCGCCATCGACTCGGGCGTGCGCGCCAGACCCCGCGCCGCAGCCGCCGGAATGATCAGCATCGCGGCGATCAACAGCGCCCCCACGATTTTCAACGCCACCGCCACCACCAGCGCCAAAGCCAGCGTCAACACCAACCGCTCGCGGTCCGGGTTTAAGCCCGAGGCATGCGCCAAATCCTCATTCAACGTCGCCGTCAACAAGGCCTGCCAGCGCCAGACCAGCAGCGCCACTACCAGCAAGGACCCGCCCCAGATGAACGCCAGATCAGCTTTCGACACCGCGAGAATATCGCCGAACAGATAGGTGGATAAATCCGCCCGCACCCCCGGCACATAGGAAATCGCCACCAAACCAAACGCCAAAGCCGAATGGGCCAGCACCCCCAATGTGGTATCCATCGCCCAGCCTCGCGCGGCGAGCGTCGACACCGTCCCCGCCATCGCCAGCGCCACCAGCAGCGTCCCCATCCCAATCGGCAGATGCAACATCAGCGCCAAAGCCACGCCCAAAATCGCCGCATGGCTGGTGGCATCGCCAAAATACGCCATCCGCCGCCAGACCACGAAAGCCCCCAAAGGCCCGGTCGCCAGCGCCAACCCTAGCCCGGCCAAAGCCGCGCGCATCAGAAAATCATCAAGCATGATTATGTCCATGATGCGGGTCAGACGGTGCGCGGCCATGCGCGTCGACCAAATCCGGCTCGTGGCTGTGATCATGCTGATGCTGATACAAAGCCAGTGCCCCCTGCGACCCCAGCCCAAACAGCGCCCGATACTCCGGCGCGTTCGACACCACCACAGGCGAGCCCTGACAGCAGATATGCCCGTTCAGACAAATCACCCGATCCGACGCCGCCATCACCACATGCAGATCGTGGGAAACCATCAAGATCGCCGCCCCGGTTTCCCGCCGCACCTCCTCGATCAAGCGGTAAAACCCGGCCTCACCGGGCTGATCCAGCCCTTGCGTCGGCTCGTCCAGGATCAGCAGTTGCGGCGCCGACAACAACGCCCGCGCCAACAGCACCCGCTGAAACTGCCCGCCCGACAGCCCCGCCATCTGCCGCTGCTCCAGCCCCGGCAATCCAACCCGCGCCAATGCCGCTGTGGCCTCATCGTCGCTCACCCGCACTGGCAGCGACAAAAACCGCCGCACCGTCATCGGCATACTGCGATCAATGCTCAACTTCTGCGGCACATAGCCCAACCGCAACCCCGGCGCGCGGCTCACCGTGCCCGCAGCCAGCGGCAAAATCCCCAGCAAAGCCCGCAGCAATGTCGATTTTCCCGAGCCATTCGGCCCCAGAATCGTCACGATCTCCCCTGGCTCTATCGCCAGCGATACATCCGACAGCACCGCTTCACCGCCAAACCGCACGGTGATATTCTGCGCCGCAAGCAGGCTCATGCCGCCACCTGACAGCTTGGGCACAGGCCAAGCGCCTCAATGGTGGATCGTTCAATCACAAAGCCGCTTTGCCCCGCCGCCACCTGCAACGCCGCCATCACCGGCGCTGCCGGAGCCTCTGCCACCACATTGCAGCCCCGGCAAATCAGGAAAGCAGGCGCATGCGCCTCGCCCGGATGCATACAAGCGGTAAAGGCGTTCAGACGGCGGATACGATGCGCAAGCCCTTGCTCCTCAAGAAAATCCAGTGCGCGATAAGCTACAGGTGGCTGATTGCCAAAGCCCTCGGCGGCAAGCCGAGTGAGCACATCATAAGCCCCCAACGCCCGATGCTCCTCCAGCAAAATCTCCAACACCCTACGGCGCACCGGGGTCAGCCGCAGCCCCTTTTCAGCTACCAAAGCCTCAGCCCGACCCAGAGCATCCGCACTGCAATGCGCATGATCATGCGCCGCAAAGGCAAGATCCGGCGCTTCGCAGCCGGGGCAAGCGTCAGAATGGATATGCGCCATGCGGCCCCCTTGACATGTTATATTATAACAATCATAACGCCTCTCGTCGCCAAACAAAAGGCCTTAACGATGCGTTATATCATATCTCTCGCCCTTGCCACCCTCCCCACCGCAGCCCTTGCCGAAGTGCCGAACGTTGTCACCGACATCCCGCCCGTTCATGCACTGGTTGCCCAAGTGATGGGCGACCTCGGCACCCCCACATTGCTGCTGGAAAAAGGCGCGGATGAGCATGATTTCCAACTCCGCCCCAGCCAGATGCAAAGCATTGCGGATGCGGACACCGTGATCTGGATCGGCCCGGAACTGACGCCATGGCTCGACCGCGCGATGACCGACAGCAAGGCAGTCTCGCTGGCCCTGCTGGATGCGAAGGGCACGCAGACCCAAGCCTATCTCGCAAGTCAGGGCGAGGAAGAAGAAGCCCATGATGAGGCGGATCACGCAGAGCATGCCGATCACGCGGACGAGGCCGATCACGCTGGCGAAGCAGACGAGGCCGAACACGCCCATGACGGCTCTGATCCTCACGCATGGATGAACCCCACCAACGCCGCGATCTGGGTCGATCTGATCGCCGCCGACCTTTCGACGCTGGATCCCGAAAACGCCGCCACCTACGCCGCCAATGCTGCCAACGCCAAGACCCGCATTGCCACGATGGATGCCGAGATCACCGCCCAACTCTCTGCGATAAAAGACAAAAAATTTGTGACCTTCCACGCCGCCTACGGCTATTTCACCGCCCATTACGGCCTCGGCAATGCCGCAGCTCTGGCCTTGGGCGATGCCACCACCCCCGGCGCGGCCAAGCTGACCGAGTTGCAAGCCGAACTGAAATCCGGTGCCTACACCTGCGCCTTCCCCGAGGTGCAGCACGATCCCGCGATGCTGACTCAACTGATGCAAGGCACTGCCACCAAACTGGGCCAGCCGCTTGACCCTGTCGGCTCGTCACTCCCCTTCGGTCCCGATGCCTACGACACCCTGATGCGCAGCATCACCAATACCCTGAGCGATTGCCTGAACGGCTGAACCGACTTGACCTCCCTGCGGCGATGGGTCCTCATCGCCGCAAATAGGGGGCAAACATGGCACATTTCGGCACAACGGCGACGGGCGAAGCCGTCGAGAAAATCACCCTCAGCGCAGGCGATCTCACCGTCGCAATCCTGACTTGGGGCGCGGTCCTGCAGTCCGTCCGCCTCAACAACATCGCCCACGACCTGACCCTAGGTTCCAACGCCCTCGCCGACTACGAAGGCCACCTGCGCTATCACGGCTCGATCATCGCCCCCGTGGTCAACCGCCTGACCAACGCCCAAGCCCCGCTCGGCGACAACACCCTGAGCTTCCAAGTCAATGTCAACGGCAAACACACCCTGCACTCCGGCGACGCTGGCACCCATCTCAAGGTCTGGCAACTCATCCACGCCAGCCAAACCGAATGCCTCCTCGCCCTCACCCTCCCCGATGGCGAAGGCGGCTTCCCCGGCACCCGCCGCATCACCGCTTTGTTCCAAGCCAGTAGCCCGGCCACCCTGCGCCTGACCATCACCACCACAACCGACGCCGACACGCTGCTGAACGCCACCAATCACAGCTATTGGAACCTCGACGGCACAGCCGATTTCACCGGCCATTGCCTGCAGATCAACGCAGACACCTACCTCCCCGCCACCGATGAATTCATCCCAACCGGAGAAATCCGCCCCGCTGTCGGAATATTCGATTTCCGCACCGCCAAGCCCGTCCCCCCAAACACCCCCGACCTAGATAATTGCTTTTGTCTCAGTCAATCCCAGCAGCCCCTGCGTGATGTCCTTACCCTGACAGGCCGCTCTGGCACCGAAATGACCGTCGCCACCACCGAACCCGGCATCCAGATCTATGACTGCCGCCACGACCACTACAAAGGCCTCGCCATTGAGGCGCAGGGCTGGCCCGATGCCCCCAACAAACCCGGCTTCCCACCGATCAATCTGCCCGCAGGCGAAACCCTGACCCAGATCACTGAATGGCGCTTCACGGCGCGTGCATGAAAACGGCGGGCGCATGAAATCAGACCAGCGGATCAGGCCGCAGAAGGCCTGAAACCCAACTCCGCCTGAAACAGTTGAAACAAAAGGTGCAGCCTCAGCCCCTTTCGCTCCCCGGCGCTAAACCCTAAGCCTGTCAGCGCTAGCGGGAGGGCCTTCATGCAGCAAACACACACAGGACGTTGGGCGGTGGCGGCAATGTTTGCCACCAACGGCTTTGTGATGGGGGCTTGGGCGCCGCAAATCCCGCTGCTGCTGTCCCGCCACGATATCAGCAACACCACCTTGGGCCTGCTGATCCTCGCCCTCGGCCTTGGCGCTGTCGGCGCCATGCTGTTCGCCGGCCGCCTGATCCAGACCTATGGCTCGCGCCGCATCGCCCGCGCCTTCGGCCTCGCCACCGTTCCCGCCCTGCCGCTCGTGGTGCTGGCTCCGAACCTTTGGCTGCTGACACCTGCCATGACGCTGATGGGTGCTGTGATCGGCTGCATGGATGTGGCGATGAACGCCAATGCGGTTGAGGTCGAGCGCCGCATGGGCCGCGCCATCATGTCCTCCAGTCACGGATTCTGGAGCCTTGGCGGCTTCGTCGGCGGCCTTGGCGGCAGCTATGTCATCGCGCAATGGGGTGCCGAGACCCAAGCCCTGCTGGTCGCCGGCATCGCTTTGATCACCGTGCTGCTGGCCAGCCCAAACCTGATCACCGATGCGCCGCACCCCAGCGCCGAAAAGCCCGTACCGCATGCCCTGTTCCCGCGGGACGCATCACTGTGGATCCTCGGTTTCATGGCGCTGTTCTGCATGGTCCCCGAAGGCGCTGTGCTGGATTGGGCGGCGATCTATCTTAGCCGCGAACTCGGCGCTGACCTGTTCCGATCGGGCCTTGGCTTTGCCGGTTTCGCCGGTGCAATGGCGGTGATGCGCTTTGCAGGCGACCGTCTGCGCAACCGCTTTGGCGCGGTGAAAACCCTGCAAATCTCGGGGCTTATCTCGGCTGCGGGTCTGCTGGGCGGCGCATTCGCCCCGAATGACATCGTGGCCATCGCCAGTTTCACCTTCGCAGGGCTCGGCGTGGCCAATATGGTGCCGATCATGTTTTCCGCCGCAGGCAACCACCCCGGCATGGCCGCAGGGGCGGCGATTTCCACCGTCACCATGGTTGGTTACGCGGGTATTCTGGTTGCCCCGTCGAGCATCGGGTTCATCGCCGATCACATCGGTTTTCGCGCCACCTACGCCGCCTTGGCCCTCGTGCTGCTGATGGTCACGGCGCTGGCCCATCGCACCGCTGCCGCGGATAGGGTCCTGCATCTTTAGGCGGCAAACAGCTTCGGCCCGTCAGAAAACGCTCCAGTGGAGCGTTTTCCGGGTCGTTGCTCATAAAGCTGAAAGCCGTTGAGCAAGAGGCACCGTGCCGCAAACCATCGCTATGGAAATCGGGCAAGACACCCCGTCGCAGCGCCCCTTAGTTCGCCACCTGCGTCAAAATCTCATTCACCGATGCGATATGTGCGAACTCTCCATCCAGATTGGCCAAGGTCAGCGCCAACACATCGCCCGCTGCCATCTCGCGGCCATCGCGCAAACGCTGGCGGAAATTGATCAACGCATCGCCCACCACCGTGGTGGCATAGCCCAAATTCCCCGCCATCCGCGCCGTGGATTCCACACAGTAATTCGCAGCCCCGCCGACAATCACCAAGCCGGTGATGCCTTCGGCCGTCAGATGATCCGCCAGCCCAGTGCCAATAAAGCTGGAGGAGCCATGTTTGATGAAGACAGTCTCTCCGGGCAGCGGAGCAGCCACGGGCTGCACCGCCGATCCGGGCTGATCGACATGAAAGCTATCCCCCGGATTGGGATCATTATGATGCACATGCAGCACCGGCAGGCCCTTGTCGCGAAAGGCTTTCAGCAACGTGGCGATGCTGGTGTCAGCCGCAGGGTTGCCCCAGGCCATGCCGCGATCACGCCGCGCGACAAAATCCATCTGCACGTCGATCACCAGCAAAGCCGTCGCCATCATCATGCTCCCAGAAAGTCGGTCTTACCCACTTCAACACCATTGGCGCGCAGGATGTTGTAAGCCGTAGACATGTGGAAATAGAAATTCGGCACCGCATAGCCGTGGTAATACTCCACTGCCGGGAAGGTCAATTCGCGCGGCCCCGCCTTGACGCTGATGCTGCGCACCTCGGCCCCGTCAAACGCCTCTGACGGGATGGTGGCGATGAACGCAATCGTCTTGGCGATGCGCTCTTTCAATTCCGCCAAAGTGGTTTCCGTATCTGCAAAACTCGGCACCTCAACTCCCGCCAACCGCGCCGGAGCCCCCTTGGCATGGTCACAGGCTATCGTCACTTGCCGCCACAGCGGCAGCATATCCGCGATCAGCCGCAGCTGCGGGATCACCTCGGGTTTGATCTTGCGGGCCTCGGCAAAAGCCTCGGCCTTATCGAGGATCTTCGACAAAGCGGTCAGCGAATGGGTGAAGAACGGAACCGGATTTTGCATGCACGCAGCCTTTCAGGCGATGTTTTCTATGCCCCAAATGGCCGCACAAACCCCGAAGATGCAAGAGGCGCAATCGCCCCGATCAAAATCAGTGCGAGTTAACAAAACCTTAATCCGCGCTATCTAACCTATTGATTCATATAAGACCGCCTCAGTGTCCACGCGCGGACACTGAAACCCTCAAACCCCCAGACACCAGCGCATCACCGCTTTTTGAGCATGAAGCCGGTTCTCTGCCTCATCAAAAATCACCGAATGCGGCCCGTCCATCACAGCACTCGTTGCCTCATCATTGCGATGCGCAGGCAGGCAATGCATGAACAAAGCGTCGGGCTTGGCATGGGCCATCAACGCCTCATTGACCTGATAGGGCCGCAACTGATTGTGGCGGCGCTCTTTTGCGGATTCCGGGTCGTGCATGGAAACCCAAGTGTCCGTCACCACCAGATCCGCCCCCGCCACAGCCTTGACCGGATCGCGCTCTATCATCACCCGGCTGCCCTTGCCGCGCGCAAAGCCTATGAAATTGCCCTCGGGGTCCAGAGTCTCCGGCCCGGTGAAGGTGAAGTCAAAGCCAAACTGCCCCGCCGCGTGCAGGAAAGACCCGCAGACGTTGTTGCCATCCCCCGCCCAAACCACCTTCTTGCCTGCAATCGGGCCGCGATGTTCTTCATAAGTCATCACATCCGCCATGATCTGGCAGGGATGCGTGCGGTTGGTCAGCCCATTGATCACCGGCACCGTGGCGTGCTCTGCCATCTCCAGCAGCGTCGCTTCCTCAAAGGTGCGGATCATGATCAGATCGACGTAGCGCGACAAAACCCGCGCCGTATCGGCAATCGTCTCGCCATGCCCCAGCTGCATTTCCTTGCCAGACAGCACCATGGTCTGCCCACCGAGTTGACGCACCCCGACATCAAACGAAACACGGGTGCGGGTGGACGGCTTTTCGAAAATCAGCGCCACCATCCGCCCGGCCAAGGGCTGGTCATCATCCGGCGTGCCTTTCGGGCGGTTGTTGCGCGCGGTTTTCATCGCCAGCGCCGAGTTGATCATCGCCCGCAAATCGGCGGCGTCTGTTTTGTGGATATCAAGGAAATGTTTCATTTGGCGTCTCTTGTTGGCCGAAGATCGGGAGTTTTACACCCCCAAACCCCCGTAGGATATTTGAGCACAGAGGATGACCAAAGGGTCAGCCGAATACTCGTCGAGACGCACAATGGGCCGCTTCGGCGCTGGGGTGGATCAGCCGCATTATGCCGCCTCAACCCTGACAGCGGTGCGGTCCAGCCGCGCCAAAGCCTCGGTGATATCCGCCTCGGGGATGTTCAACGCAGGCAGCAACCGCAGCACATTGTCGGCGGCAGGCACGGTCAGCAGATGTTCGGCATAGGCCGCCTTGACGATATCAGAGTTCAGCGCCTTGCACTTCAGCCCCAGGATCAAGCCCTGCCCGCGTACAGCTTCGAACACGTTTGGATGCGAGGCCACCAGCCCCTCCAACCCCTGCCGGAACTGCGCCGCCTTGCGCGACACCGCGTCAAGAAACGCGCCATCCGCCACGATCTCCATCACCGCAGCACCGACCGCACAGCCCAACGGATTGCCGCCATAGGTCGAGCCATGTGTACCCGCAACCATGCCGCTGGCGGCGTTTCCGGTGGCCAAAACCGCGCCTAAAGGAAAGCCGCCACCGATGCCCTTGGCGACCATCATGATATCCGGTGTCACCCCAGACCATTCATGCGCAAACAGCTTGCCGGTGCGGCCGACGCCACACTGCACCTCGTCGAAAATCAGCAAGGTGCCCGTCTCATCACAAAGATCGCGCAGCAACTGCAGGAAGTTGTCGGGGGCCACCCGGATCCCGCCCTCACCCTGAACCGGCTCGATGATCACCGCACAGGTCCGGGTGGTGATCGCCGCCCGGACCGCGTCTTCATCGCCCCATTTCAACTGCGAAAACCCCGGCATCAGCGGGCCGAAACCCTTGACCATCTTCTCTGACCCCGCCGCCGCAATCGCCGCAGTGGACCGCCCATGGAAGGCCCCGTCAAACGCAACGATATCGACCCGGTCGGCCATATCACTGTCATAGTGATATTTCCGCGCCATTTTCACCGCCAGTTCGCAGGCTTCAGTGCCGGAATTGGTAAAGAACACCGTGTCGGCAAAGGTCTTTTCCACCAACATCTCGGCCAGCTTTTCCTGCTGCGGAATGCGGTAGAGGTTCGAGACATGCCACAGCTGCCCCGCCTGTTCGGTCAGCGCCTGCACCAGAGCCGGATTGGCATGGCCCAGGGAATTCACCGCAATGCCTGCGCCCAAATCCAGATATCGGCTGCCGTCCTCTGCCGTCAGCCAAGAGCCTTCCCCTTTGACGAAAGCCATCGGCGCGCGGTTGTAGGTGGGCAAAACTGCGGTGATCATGGGCAGGGCCTTTCACGGGAAAGCCTAGGCGTAGCCAAGGACTGTGTGGGAAGTCAACGAGGGAGGGCCCTATTCGCCGGGCCAAAGCGGATCAAACCACTGCGCTTTTCAGCGCAGGCGTCGGGGACGGGCAAGTCGGGGACGGGCAATAAGGGCGGTCCGGGTGATCATGCGGGCTGAATAACCGAAGCGCCCCGGCCTGTAAATCGTTTTCCTGAGGCCTCAGACCAAAGCCTGCGCCAACTGGTTCTGCCGCGCGATCACGCGGGACAGATCAATCGTCGCCATCTGGCCACCTCGCACCACAGCCCGCCCTTCAACAAACAAATCACGCACCTTTGACGGCCCGCAGAGGATCAAACCCGCCACCGGATCCCAAGACCCCGCCGCCTCAATCCCCGACACATCCCAGATAGCAATATCCGCCCGCTTGCCGACCTCAAGCGACCCGCAATCGCTCCGCCCCAACACCTTCGCGCCGCCCAAACTGGCAATCTCCAACGCCTCGCGCGCCGCCATCGCATCCGCGCCGCGCGACACCCGCTGCAACAACAGCGCCTGCCGCGCCTCCAGTATCAAATTCCCCGCATCGTTAGAAGCCGAGCCATCCACCCCCAGCCCGACCTTCACCCCCGCGTCGCGCATCGCCCTTACCGGCGCAATCCCCGACCCCAGTCTGCAATTGGAACACGGGCAATGCGCCACTCCGGTGCCGGATCGTGCGAACAGATCAATCTCGCCGGCATCCAGCTTGACACAATGCGCGTGCCAAACATCATCGCCCGTCCAGCCCAAATCTTCCGCATATTGCCCCGGACGACAGCCAAACTTCGCCAGCGAATAGGCGATATCCTCATCATTTTCGGCCAAATGCGTATGCAGCATCACGCCCTTGTCGCGCGCGAGCAAAGCCGCCTCACGCATCAGATCACGGCTGACCGAAAACGGCGAGCACGGCGCAATCCCCACCCGCACCATCGCGCCCTCATCCCCATCATGAAACCGATCCACCACCCGGATGCAATCCTCAAGGATCGCCGCCTCGCGCTCTACCAAACTGTCCGGCGGCAGCCCGCCATCCGACACGCCAATGCTCATCGCGCCGCGCGTCGGATGAAACCGCAAGCCGACCTCCCCCGCTGCCGCAATGGTATCATCCAGCCGCGACCCATTCGGAAACAGATACAAATGATCCGACGTCAGTGAACAGCCCGACAACGCCAGTTCCGCCAAGCCCACCTGAGCGCTGACAAACATTTCCTCCGGTCCGAACTTCGCCCAGATCGGATACAGCGTCTGCAGCCAGCCGAACAACAACGCATCCTGCCCCCCCGGCACCGCCCGCGTCAGGGTCTGATACAGGTGATGATGGGTGTTGACCAAACCGGGTGTGACCACGCAGCCCGCCGCCTCAACCACCCCCCCCGTCGTCACCAATCCCTGCCCCACCGCCACGATCACCCCACCGCGCAGCAACACATCACCCCGCGCAATCTCGCGACGCGCGCCGTCCATCGTCACCACGACATCGGCATTCTTGATCAGAATTTCAGACATGATTCCCCTTAGCACCACCCCCTTCGGTGGATCAGGGAGGCGCGACAGAAGGGGGAGTGAAGGACTCGCGCAGCCAGAACCTAGCAAAGCCTCGCAATGCCGCCAAGGTCTTTCATCTTGGTGAAAATACTCTGCAGGGTGAGGGCGTAGCCCGAGGGGGCGCACAGCCCCCTACGATTTTTCTCAAAAATCGGCTACCCGTTCAGCAAAGCCAACGCCTCGGCATGGATCGCCGCATTGGCCGCCGCCAACACCCGCCCGCCGTCCAGACACGGCTTGCCGGACCAATCGGTGACAATCCCGCCCGCCGCCTCGATCACCGCAATTGGCGCTTGCACGTCATAGGCCTGCAGCCCCGCCTCAATCACCAGATCAATCTGCCCCGCCGCGATCAGACCGTAGGCGTAGCAATCCATGCCATAGCGCACCAGCTTCACTTTCGGCGCCACCCGCCGGAACGCGAGCCCCTCCTCGGCCGTGCCCACTTCCGGGAAGGTCGAAAACAGAATTGCCTCCGATAATGGCCGCGCGGCCCGCGTCTTCAAAACCCGCCGCCCCATCGGCCCATTGACCTCTGCGCGACCAAGCCCGCCCTCAAAGCGTTCTTGAATATAGGGCTGATCAATCACGCCATAAATCACCCCCGCAGCATCTCGGACTGAGATCAGCACCCCCCAGGTCGGCGTGCCTGACAAATACCCACGTGTGCCGTCAATCGGGTCCAAAACCCAAGTCAGCCCCGAAGACCCGACCACCGGAGCAAATTCCTCACCCAGAATACCGTCTGCAGGCCGATGCGCCGCCAGAATCTCGCGCATCCGTTGCTCCGACAAGCGATCGGCCACCGTCACCGGATCAAATCGCGCCGCCTCCTTGTTATCTGCCGTCAGACCATCGCTGCGAAAATGCTGCAAGGTCGCCACCCGCGCGGCATCCGCCAGCATCGCTGCCGTGCGGATGATATCCTGCGCTTCATCGTCTGAAAATGTCGTCATGTTTCGCCCCATCACCGGGGCTTGAAACGCCCGTCGCCCGCAAGTGTCTAGCCTTGGCTAAGCACTTGCGGGCGAGCGGTCAAGCTTTGTAACCAGCGTAATTGGGGGCAATGCACGCGGGTTACAAAGCTGTAGGCGCAGCGGTTACGCAGCTTCACTCAATACGCGCGCCAGATCGAACAGGCGCCGCCGCTGTGCTTCGGGGATCGCGTAATAAGACCGCACCAACTCCAGTGCTTCTTTATCCGCCATCATATCGTGGCCGGCTGCGGCGGCTTGTGCGCCATCGGCCAGACCTTCAAAAAAGAATGCAATCGTCACCCCCAGCGCATCTGCGATATCCCACAGGCGCGAGGCCGAAACCCGGTTCATCCCGGTTTCATATTTCTGAATCTGTTGGAACTTTATGCCCACCTTATCCGCAAGCTGTTGCTGCGTCATGCCGATCATCCACCGACGATGGCGGATGCGCTTGCCAACATGGGCGTCAACGGGGTGCTTCATAACAGTCTCCACTTTCTATGCTACCTAACACTCCCATACAAAGCAATTTCCGTGCCAACTTTTGTAAAATCAGTTTTCTCCTCAGATTCCCCGAAAGCTTTCTGAAAACCTGTCTTTTTGGATATGTCCAATTATACAGGCGGAGAAGAAACAGCCGCCGGATGTGGCCTACACCCCCATGCGTTTACGCCCGCTCGCCAACTCTTCTTAAACGTGTATCCCATTTTGCGTCGCATTTTGCAATTAAATCCACCAAAAAATCGCATATTGCTACAATACCTCTGCGTGGCATCGTTTCCAGTTCGAATGGGATCGTTTCTATGCGGTGAAATTGTCGCTTTACAGGCAATTCAGCCAGTTTTCTGGCGTTTCCCAAAAAAATCTGCCACCACTGCTCAGCAATCGGAGGCAGAAGATGCAGGTTTGGCAACTCACAGCTTTGGGCAGCCCAGCACAACGGGCAGAGCGGCCCATGCCTACACCTGAACTTGGGCAGGCTCGATTGAAAATCGCCGCCGTAGGGTTGAATTTCGCCGATCTGCT
The DNA here is from genome assembly GCA_046590425.1 of Cypionkella sp. Lineage (GTDB taxonomy): Bacteria > Pseudomonadota > Alphaproteobacteria > Rhodobacterales > Rhodobacteraceae > Cypionkella. Next base: position 87,150 of record JBKJTI010000316.1, read on the forward strand.
GATGGTAGAGGGCAAGTATCAAGAGCGCCCGGCGCTGCCCTTCATTCCTGGAATGGAGTTTGCCGGCACCGTTGACGCCCTGCACCCCGACACGCCCACCACCCTTATGCCCACCACCCTCACACCCGGCGCCCGCGTTGCAGGCTTTGCCAGCCACGGCGCTTTGGCGGAATATGTCACCGCTCCCGCTGCCAACCTGATCGCGCTGCCCGAAAGCATGAGCTTTGGGCAAGCCGCCGCCTTCCAGATTGCCTATGGCACCTCTCACCTCGCGCTTGCGCACAAAGCCCGCCTGCAACCCGGCGAGACCCTGTTGGTGTTCGGCGCTGCGGGAGGCGTCGGCTTGACGGCGGTGGAAATCGGCAAACGCATGGGCGCGCAGGTCATCGCCTGCGCCCGCGGTCCCGAAAAGCTGGCGATCGCCCGCGCAGCCGGGGCCGATATCACCCTCGACAGTGACACCCCGGATCTGAAAGCCGCGCTCAAAGCCCTGGGCGGCGTCGACGTCGTCTATGACCCGGTCGGCGGCCCCGCCTTCACCGCCGCGATCTCGGCATGCCGCCCCGAAGGGCGCTTGCTGACCATCGGTTTTGCCAGCGGTCAGTTGCCCGAAATCCACGCCAACCACCTGCTGGTGAAAAACCTCAGCGTCATGGGGCTCTATTGGGGCGGCTACCTGACCTTCGCACCGCAGGTGCTGACCGACAGCCTGCGCACCCTGTTTCAATGGTTCGCCGAAGGCGGCTTACGCCCCCACATCAGCCACGAGTTGCCCTTTGCCGATTACCCCAAGGGACTGGAGCTGTTGAGAACCCGACAAGCCACTGGAAAAGTCGTGATCACGCTGTAAATCCACGCGCTCCCGGTGCTGTGGCGGTGATCTCATTGCGCGGCTTGCGCCGCAAGTTTTCTTCAGCGCTGACGCGCGCGGCCTCGACACAGGCGACGCAGACATTGAAACTCGACGCCTGCGCCCAAGGGCTTTTTTGAGTATTTGCAAAGAGCAACTCTGAAGCATTTGCTCTTTTTGAAATACTCCCCCCGGAGGGATCGCCATTGATGCCAGCGCGAACGGTCAGGATTTGCAGGCACGTGGCAGGGGTCAATCAAGCTGCCGACCGGATCGCCCGCGACAGATAAACCTGCCGGATCATCGCAGCCAAAGCCGAGACCGCCTCGGAATGCACCGGGTCGGCAACATACATATTCACTTTTATCACCGCCAATTCCGGCAACACCCCGCCATGCGCAATCCGCTCGACAAACGGCGGCTCAGACCCCGCCAGCACCGCATGAACCGCCAGATCCGCCGAAACCGAGGCCTCAATCCCGCGCGTGTCATCGCTTTCCACTGCCATCTCCCATGGCATACCGCTCGCGTTCAACGCCGCCTGCACGCCCTGCCGGAAGATGCAGTTGTGCGCGAAGGCCAGCCGCAACGGCCGCCCCTTCCACGCGGCGCCATCGGGCGCGCCCACCCAAACCAGCGGCAGTTCCGCCAAGGTCTGCCCGTCCGCATCCACGGACTCCTCGGTGGTCAAAATCACATCACATTCGCCACGCGCAAACTGCGCCTTCAACACCCGGGTAAACGACGAGGTCAGCGACACCTTCATCTTCGGATATTCCTTGGCAAACCGCCGCAGCACCTGCGGAATCGCCGGATAGACAATGTCATGCGGCACGCCCAGCACGATCTCGCCCTCATGCTGATCCTGCGTCAGCCGCCCGAACACCTCATCATTCAACGAAAGCATCCGCCGCGCATAGCCCAGCAGTTGCTCGCCCGAGGCGGTCAACCCAACCTGCCGCGCCGAGCGGTCGAGCAGCTGCGTGTCCAGCATCTCCTCCAGCCGCTTGATCTGCATCGACACCGCAGATTGCGTCAGGTTCAAAAACCCCGCCGCACGGGTGACGCCCCCGGCATCGGCAATCGCCACGAAAGAGCGCAATGAGGTGAGATCGAGATTCCGCGACATATCACAATCCTTGATGCGTGAAGTCAAAACCATTCATTTTCATAATGTCACAGATTCGGGCATAAGGATCAAGTGCTGTGATGAAACAAACGACTCACATCACCGACGCCGATGAACCCTGAAAGGATACCACCATGTTCGCCTCGCTCCACACCTCCACGCTGGCTGTTGCCCACGTGCAGTCGCGCGGCACTCTTGCTGATCTCGCCAAGCGCCTGCGCCTTGCGATGACCGCCCGCCGCCAGCGCGCTCAGCTGGCCCGCCTTGATGACAATATGCTGGCCGATATCGGCGTCACGCCGCGCCAAGCCGCAACCGAAGCCGCCCGCCCGGCATGGGATGTTCCCAGCACTTGGCTGCGTTGATTGGGCTGCGCTAACCACTGGTTAACGCGACATTTACACCTAAAGGATTTCCTGCAACGGAAATCCTTGAAATCGCAACCAACAGTGCCGATATTGACAGCATTAGGCAGCGCGGACATCCGCGTCCGCCTTCAGTCCATAATCGGAGGCTTCCATGGCTGACTATCAGACGATCCGCCCCTTGGGCCAGACCGCCGGCGTTGGTGCGCGGAGCGCCGACATCGACGCAGGTTTGCGGGCACATATGAATAAAGTCTACGGGCTGATGTCCGTGGGGATGCTGCTGACCGGCGGCGTTGCTTGGGCGGTCGGCACTAACGATGCGATGGTGCAGGCCATCTTCGCGACACCGCTGAAATGGGTGGTGATGTTCGCGCCGCTGATCATGGTCTTCGCGTTCAGCGCCTTGATCAACCGGTTGTCGGTCGCAGCCGCACAACTGTTCTTCTACGTCTATGCGGCGGCCATGGGCCTGTCGCTGTCGTTCATCTTTGCGGTCTACACTGACACCTCGATCGCGCAGACCTTCCTTGTCACCGCCATCGCTTTCGCAGGGCTTAGCCTTTACGGCTACACCACCAAGAAAGACCTGTCGGGCATGGGCACGTTCCTGATGATGGGCCTGATCGGTATCATCGTCGCCTTGATCGTGAACATCTTCCTCGCTTCCTCGGCGCTGGCTTTCGCGATTTCGGTGATCGGGGTGCTGATCTTCGCAGGCCTGACCGCCTATGACACCCAGTCGATCAAAAACACCTACCTGCAACACGCAGAAATGGGTGACCAAGAATGGCTAGGCAAAGCCGCGATCATGGGTGCGTTGAACCTGTATCTCGACTTCATCAACATGTTCATGTTCCTGCTGCAGTTCCTGGGCAACCGCGAATAAGCCACAGCGCTGAACCTGATCTTTCAAACCCTGCCAGCCCCGCGCTGGCAGGGTTTTTCTTTTGTGCGGAACCCAGCGCCAGCCGAGGCGTTGTCTTGCTACAGGAGGAGCTGATCATGACAAAACTTGACCAGACCAAACAAGCCGCCGATACCAAGTTCACCGTGCAAGCCGAGGCGCAAAAGCACAAGATGGACGCGGCGGCCACCAAACACGCCCATAAAATTCCCGGGAACACCGAGCCAAACGCCGGTGGGCAGAACCGCGAGGCAGGCGACCGCAAAGCCCGGCAAAACGACCGCGCAACCAACGGCGGGGAATAAGATTTTAACAACAAGGCCGGGTTGATCCCCGGCCTTTTGCTTTGGGGAAATCTCTAAAATCTACCTAAAATTTGCGTTGCTCTTTTGGAAATACTCGCAGGGGGAGGCGCCCTTCGCGCCGGGGGGCGGCAGCCCCCGTTGCCGCTTTTCGTGGGGGCGGCAGCCCCCGTTGCCGCTTTTCGTGGGGGCGACAGCCCCCGTTGCCGCTTTTCGTGGGGGCGACAGCCCCGGCCTTCCGCTCGAGCAAGCAGCCCCTAAACCATCGCCCCGAACAATGTGCCGACCAAAGCCGTCACCGCCATCGCGACAGCGCCCCAGAACGTCACCCGCACCACCGCCCGCCCCAGCGGCGCGCCGCCTGCCTTGGCACCTATTGCGCCCAACACGGCCAGAAAAATCAGCGACAAAACCGTAACCCACAGGCTGATCCCCGCCTCGGGCACCAGCGCCGCCGTCGCCATAGGCAAAGCCGCACCCACCGCAAAACTCGCAGCCGAAGCCCCCGCCGCCACCAATGGCTTCGCCTCGGTATGTTCTGAGAATTCCAATTCATCGCGCAGATGTGCCGCCAGCGGGTCTTTGGCGTGCAACGCCGTTGCCACCTCCAACGCCAACTCAGGCGTCAAACCCCGATCCTCATAGATCCCCGCCAGCGCATGCAATTCCTCTGCAGGGTCAGCGGCAATCTCCGCCCGCTCCCGCGCCGTATCGGCTTTCTCGGTATCGGCTTGCGAGGATACAGAGACATATTCTCCCGCCGCCATCGACAGCGCCCCGGCAGCCAATCCCGCCATCCCTGCCACCAGCACCTCGGTCCGACCAGAGGCCGCCGCCACCCCCATGATCAGCGACGCGGTCGAGATGATGCCGTCATTCGCCCCAAGCACCGCCGCACGCAGCCAGCCGACCCGCGCGACATAATGTTCCTCGTAATGATTGCGCTCCATGATCCCCCGCCCCCCCTTGCCAGATACCTGCCAGATACCTGCCGCTTAACGCATGGAATCGCCGCACCGCATAACGAAAAACCGCGCCCAAAGGGCGCGGCACTTCCGCACAGCGAAGGAGAAGATCTTACTTGATCTTGCCTTCCTTGTATTCAACATGCTGACGCTTGACGGGGTCATACTTGTTGACCGTCATCTTTTCGGTCATGGTCCGGGCATTCTTCTTGGTCACGTAGAAGTGCCCGGTGCCAGCCGTCGAGTTCAGACGGATCTTGATCGTCGCCGGTTTGGCCATAGTCGTCTCTCCTGCATCAAGGCAACACCGTTGCCTTGCGAAATCTCTTGAAGCCTGCCTTTTACGGATCAGCGGGGCAGAGTCAACAGCCAAACCACAAGTTCTGCGATCTATGGCTGATCTAATTGCGCGCGTGCCGCGCAAGTCTCTTAAGCGCTTACGCGCGGTGGGTGCTTGGGGCGGCGGGACGGCACAAATTCAGCGGCACGACGCGCCACAAGCCTTGGAGTTTGAGTATTTGCAAAAGAGCAACTCATAGCCGTTGCACATTTCAGGCCCCCCGATTGCGGTCGCCTGCAGTTGAGTCGAAGAATTTGCGCGGATGGCCTATAAGCCGGATTTTGTCCAAGAGCTTGCGCTCTCTGGATGACCATTCCTCTGCCACCCGTGTTACCACGGGCAGTCAAGCTGCCAACCCGGACCCCTGGGCTGAAGCTCCCTGCCGTGGTCTCCGCTGGTGCCGGGGCTTGCGCTTTGGCGGTCGCGGACCTTACGACGTGGGGTCCCTATTCGGCATTGCTCCGGGTGGGGCTTGCCATACCGTTCTTGTTACCAAGACCGTGGTGGGCTCTTACCCCACCGTTTCACCATCACCGTGGGGTAAGAGCCCACCACGGTCTTGGTAACAAGAACGGTATGGCAAGCCCCACCCGGAGCAATGCCGAATAGGG